>NZ_JBHINI010000015.1:0-35197 GCF_042194935.1 Bartonella sp. CL71SXKL
TAACGTAGGTTGGATACTGCTAGACCAACGGCAGCTGCTTGCCTTGCCTCTTTCCGTACGCTCTTAATATCATAACTTAAAATATTAAACTTCATATCTGTATATCGGTCAGACCGATCAACAGCATCATCAATGGCATTAATAACAATATTATCCACCCGACTATCCGTATATTTTTTTGCATCATCGAGAACAATTTTCATCTGTTGCTGAGTGTAATCATGCAGTTGACCACCATTCACCGCTTCTTTCGAGTCCTTCTCAATACGGCCATCCGCAACATTATCAATTAAAACAGGTTCACTGGAATCTCCACCCTCTAAAGTGATCCTATTGGTTTTGTTTCCTTCTCCATCTTTATCATAGTTAACTGCGCCATCAGAAAGATTATTAACCGTGTTCTCAATATTATCAACTCTGTCTTCAATATTGAAAACCGTTTCACCAATATTCGTAACCGTAGTGGAAATATTGTCGACTCTGTTTTCAATATGCTTAATATCTTTTTCAACGCCAGTGATACGTTCGTTGGTCTCCCAAAGCTGTCCGCCATTGACTGCATCTTTTGACCCTTCTACAATTTTACCATCTGCTACATTGATAATCTTACTTGGTTGACCATCATGGCTAGCGTCATAAGCTTTTTTCTGCTCATTCCAATTTAAACCATTAGACAAGACATTGTTTTCAACATTTTGAATGCGGTCGTTTATCTTAGACATACTCTCACTCACGCCGTCAAAAGCACTGGCAACGTTATGATAATTCTTCTTTTCACCAGAGCTACCGTCAGCCTTGAATTGTGCTATCTTGAAAGTAGGAGCAGTCCATTCTCCATTATTATAGCCAGCGCCACCACCAAAATACGCAGCCAATTGGTTGCTTATAAGATAAAGTTGCGAACCATTTATAGCATCGGTTGAATTAGCAGAAATATCTCCATTGGCAAGAAACTTAATTTTGCTATTGGTTCTTCCCTCTCCATGCTGTGCTACAAATGCCTGCTCATCACTGTTCCACAACAAGGCGTCCCCTTTAACTTCTTGAGTAATATTCGTGATTTTTTCATTGACATCGTTTACCACATTCGTCAGATGCGTATTCACACTCTTCACATTTGCATCAAGACCTGTCAAAGCTGAGCCAACGTCATGATAATTGGCTTTTGCCACCTGACCATCTTCAACAATAACAGATAAACTATATTTTGGTCCTTTAAAGGCACCATTTTCGAATGACGCACCACCACCAAAATAATTTGCTATATCTCCAGATATTTTATTAATTTGGTTCCCATTGATTACATCATGCGATCCTTGCGCAATTATGCCATCTTTAACATTATGGAGAGCAACAGGGTCTTGGTTATCTACCCCACCTAAAGTTACGCTACCATAATTAATGGCACCATTTTCTTTATCGTAGAGAACTGCAGCAGCTCTTGTGAGATTAATATCATTAGAAATCATCTCTATACTTTTATCAAGCTGGGCTTTGTTAACAGCTTCATCACTCCACTCTGCAGCTTTTACACCGGAAATTGTACGAGCATCACCAGATTCGTTTGCAACATTGATTTCTATACCACCTGTTGACTCACCAATGGTGATAGCACCTTCATTCTCTTCCTGCTTAACGAGGCTATTTTTTGTCGCATTCGTAATCTGATTTTGAATATTCGTGATAGAAGCATCAACAGCATTAAAAGTAGATTCAAAACCATTATGTGGCTTACCCTGAATAGTGTAAGTGGGAGCCTTACCGTTAGATACATCTGCACCACCACCAAAATATTGAGATGTATTTTGAGAAATTTTTGCTAGATTATTCGTAACAGTGGTAACATTCTGATTAGTAACAAAAAGTTGTGAACCATTTACCGCATCGGTTGAATTAGCAGAAATGTCTCCATTGGCAAGAAACTTAATTTTGCTATTTTCTTTGTCTGCTCCATGCTGTGCTACAAATGCCTGCTCATTATTACTCCACAACAGAGAATCTTTAGAGACACCATCAATTTTCTGAGTAAACTCATTGGCTACATGTGTTAAGCGGCTATTCACATTGTTGATATTGTCATCAAGCCCTGTCAAAGCATCACCAACATTATTATGGTCCTTAGTTATTGCTACACCATCTTCAGAAATTTGCGATAAATGATAGTGCGGACCAAACAAAATACCTTCGCTAAATTCCGCATCACCACCAAAAATGACTGCTACATCTCGGGATATTTTTTCAATCTGGCTACCATTAATTGCATCATGCGACCCTTGCGCAATCATGCCATCTTTAACATTATGGAGAGCAACCGGTGCCGTAGTCTTATCACCACCTAAAGACACACTATTATAATTAACGGCTCCATCTGCTTTTTTATCGTAGAGAACTGCAAAAGCACCCACTTTCTGAATATTGAACACCTCTTCACCAAGATCAGTAACCGTAGCTGATATGTTAGTAACCTTATCGTTAATATGGATAATATCCTTTTCAGCACCTGCAACACGATCATTCGTCTCCCAAAGCTGACTACCATTGATTGCATCATGCGAATTTTCAATAATTTTCCCATCTTTAACATTACGGAGAGCAACCGGTGCTGTAGTCTTATCACCACCTAAAGACACACTATTATAATTAACGGCTCCATCTGCTTTTTTATCGTAGAGAACTGCAAAAGCACTTCCCTCTTCAATGTTATTAATACTGTTACTAATATCTGCTATACGCCCATCCAGTTGTTCTTTATTAACAGCGTCATTAGCATTTACAGCTGCCTTCACACCGGAAATTATCCTATTTTCACCAGATTTGTTTGCAACATTGATTTCAGTGCCACCTGTTGACTCACCAATGGTGATAGCACTTTCATTTTCCTCCTGCTTAACGAGGCTGTTTTTTGCCACATTCGCAATCTGATTTTGTATATTCGTGATAGAAGTATCAACAGCATTAAAAGTAGATTCAAAACCATTATGTGGTTTGCCCTGAATAGTGTAACTGGGCGCCTTACCGTTAAATACATCCGCTCCACCACCAAAATATTGTGATATATTATGAGTTACACCTTCAACTGTATTCTCAATCTTCCCTAACTGCGCAAAATTCACTGCATCCTCAGGTTCTTCCCCAGCTGCCACTCCTGTAATCTTTTTATTACCAGCATCAATACCATCCACAGTTATACCAGCCCCATTAGCAAACAGAATGCCATCATCACTTATAGAGCTTCTTCCAGCGGTAACTCGTTCCACTTTAATATTCTCAGCTAGATCAAATTTTACATTATTGTCTTCCTCACCTTTTATAATCGTAAGGTTGCCACTTGCCGCTGACAAATCTACAGTATCTTTTATACCAACGGCTTTAGCATCTTTACCCCCAACGGATAGGTTCCAACCTTGATCTACGTATGATTGTAACGATTTTAGCTGTGCAACATTAACGGCATCAGTGTCGTCACTACCAGCTGCCACTCCTACAATCTGGCGCGTTTGCTTTAATTTAGCATCACCAACACTCACTGCACCTAGCGTACTTTTCCATGCAAAGTTGTCAGACTGTGTAAGATCTTTAGATAAAGAACTATAACCATGCTTTCCAGCAGCAACCTCAGCCACAGACTCGTTTCCAATCGCAACACCTAAATTTACCGTCGTTTTTGCAAAAGCACCAAGAGCTATAGATTCCTCACTGTCCGCCTTAGCACGATATCCAATAGCAATTGATTCTTCGCCCGTCGCTATTGTACGTCCCCCAGGGGGGGGCGGGTTATCAGCCCATTTACCTTCACCACCTATTGCGATACTTTTTTTACCTACAGCATACGCCAAATGACCTACAGCAACAGTAACGCTATTATCCACCTGCGCACCATAACCAACAGCAACCGAATCTGCGGCGTTTACTATTATCTTGGCACCAAGAGCAGTAATATCACTACTATTATGGAGTTTGTCGGCCTGTGTTATATCATTACCAAATATGACATTAGTACCCACTACGTCACGTTGCATGCCTATATCGCGCTGCATTTTAGACATGGAGTCATTGCGTGAAGAATTCAATGCATCAATAATCGCTGTATTCTCACCGTTTTGTGAACTGATGATCAATTTTTTATATTGCCCGCCTGTATCTAATGTTCTTTCCAATGAGTTTTTGTCATCTGCCCTCAAAACATTCACAATAGGATCATCATTACTTATACCAGAAAGGGTTTTGGTTAAAAAATTTGCATCGTCATCAGAAGCGTCAACTTTTGGCATCATTGCCACATTCAATGCTGTTAAATAATTTTCCTTATCACCATCATAGTAATCATACGCAGAGATAATGCTTTGCGGATAAACCACGGCAGCATTCTTCACATTTTCAAGAGATGCTTTTGTTAAATCGAGATTTGCTGAAAAAACAGGAGAAGCATTCGATAAAAACAATGCCACCGCAGTTCCTAACGAAGCTACTTTAAACAATGATGATCGATGATGTGAACGAGAAAAACTCAAATCACGCAGATTTTGTGTAGTATATAATTTTTTCATAATACCCCCTTCATAATAATAGATTAAAAACACAAAAAAGGTATGCTCTAGAACTCTAAAGCTTTCTTATTTCCTTTGCGTGTTCCTGCTTTTACAGCGTGTTTTAGGTCATAAATAAAATTAAGACATAAGATGTTGTTTCTACAGCGTCTTTAGAAGGGTAATTAGGGGAAGGTTCGTGAAAATCAATTTGAGGAAGGTAAAAAAATACTTAATATTAGAATAGATTTCATTTTTCTACCAAAGGTTGTGTGTCGTTTTTAGCTTTGATCTCTTTGAAAGAGGTATAATTTTTGTTGTGCCTATTGATCATCCGCTAGGCATCAGTTTATTTTTCGTGAATAAGATTTTTTTATTTCATTAGAGGATTTATGAAAGCTTTTTACTAAAATGCCCTATCTATATCCTTACTAATGGTAATGTGTCTCGTTGCTGTATCCTGTTTTACAAAAATACTCACTGCTACTTGTTCTTTTATTCCCTTCAGTTGTGAAAAATTCATTGCACTATCTAGCACCCATATCTTTAGCTGCCTCATCAGAAATAGACAGTTTCCAACCTTTTTTCTTACGACTTCTTCTAAATCTTGCAACTGTCTAAGGTTCACTGCATCGGCAGATTTTCTATCAGCTGCTACGCCAGCTGCTACGCCTATAATTTGTCGCGTTATGTTCTTACTAGGAACACCAATACTTACTGCAACTTTCGTACTTTTCCATTGAGATTAGATGTTTTTAACCGGTCCTTGCAGAACAGACGTATCTCCAAAAACGCCAGCAGCTCTACCAGACACAGAGTTGTTCCCGATAGCTCTCCCATCAACCATCACTTTCTTTAGAATAGGAACCTAAAGCGATACTTCCACCCCCTTTTGCTTTTGAATAGAAGCCCATAGAAATAGCTTCTTGAGCAAATGCATATGCACGGAGTGACCAAGAGCAATCGAACCATATTCTAAAGCTTTAGAAACAGCTCCTACTACTGTTGAATAATCACTCTTCGAAAGAGTATAATCATTTTCCCCGTGTTCGCTCTTCTTATTATATTCACCACCTACTGCGACACTGCTTTTCTCTAAAGCATGAGCCATATTGCCTACAGCAACGCTCCATTCTTTTTCCTTTTGCGCTCCACTACCCTAAAGCAATACTTGTGTTTGGAGTACGTTGCATATCCTGTAGAGCGTTGCATTATAAAGCATACGTTTAAAACTATACGAAAATAAAAGCTAAAACTGTCTTCTTTTAATAAAGGGTATATTCGTATTTACATTGCTTGAAGCATTTTAATAAATCAAAATAATAGCAATCAATTTTTTGAATCTTTACCACTAAGCTCTTTTATTCTCAACAAAAGTTGTAATAAGCTTTTTATATTCGGATTTTATATAATTACGGGAGTTTTATACATTTAGAATAGCTTTAGAGAGTTCTGGAAGAAAGTAAAAAATTTGCCCTTTTCTTAAATAAGAAAAAGGCAAATCAATTTTATGGATTTAGTCGTTTATTAGTTGAGTATCACATTAACCCCTGTACTTATACCCCAGTGACCTCCAGAAGTGGTAATTGACAAGTTGGAACCAATATCACCGTTCTCTGAAGTATAACCTGCACCAAAAGCAAAAGCAGATTGACTACGCCATAAACCACTACCAAATGCAATTGTTAATTTTCCAGGAATATCACTATAGCGTAAACCAGCTACCGCTAAACCAACAGCTGCTGCTTGTCTTGCCTCTTTTCGAACATCCTCAACAGCATAACTTAATGTCGAAAACTTCATATCCGTATACGAATTAGCCTCACTAACTCCATCTTTTACAAGATGAGAAACTTTCTCATCCGTATACTTATTGGCACTTTCAAGCACAAAATCCATCTTATCTTTTAATTGACCGCCATTAACCGCTTCTTTCGAATCCTTTTCAATCTTTCCATCGGCTACATTGGCTATTAATACTGGAGAACTGTCATCTCCACCAACTAAGCTAACTTTATTGGCCTTTTTGCCCGTTTTTTCATCTTTATCGTATTGTACAGATCCCTCCGTAACTTTATTTTCAATATCCTTGACCTGATCTGTAATCATCTGCTGAGTTTCCCAAAGCTGTCCTCCATTCACAGCTTCTTTTGAATCTCTGTCTACCTTGCCATCCTCTACATTGATAATCTTACTTGGACTCTTAACACCCTGAGCATCAACATGAGATGCATCATAGCTTCCTTTTTCTTCATTCCAATTCAGACTATTCGAAGAGGTACCCTTTTCAACTTCTTTTATACGATCATTGATAGTGCTCATGCTGTCATTAACAACATCAAATGCTTCAAAGACATTATTACGCTCCTCTTTATCACCTTTCGTACCATCCTTATTAAAGACCTGAACAGTGAATTTTGGTCCTTGCCAGTTTCCTTCCTTATCATAACCAGCTCCTCCACCAAAATATGAGGCAAATGTCTGTTGAAGTGTATAAATCTGACCACCATTAATCGCATCCGTCGAATCTTCTGATATCTTTCCTTTCGCAAGGAACGTGATCTTGCTGTTTTCCTTGTTACCTTCTTTCTCATGCTGTGCTACAAACGCACCTGCATCATCACTCCACAACAACGCATTTTGCTCAATGTTGTCTGAAATCTCATTATGAAGATTCTTGAAAACCTTATTTACACCGGCAAACGCGGCTGCAATACTATCATAATTCTCCTCTTCAAAGCTTCCATCTTCTTGGAAAGTCATTATCTTGAAACCTGGAAGCGCCCAGCCATCACCATCATATTTAGCATCACCACCAAAATACTTTGCTAGCGACTGATTCAGATCATAAATCTGTCCGCCATTAACCGCATCACTCGAGCCTGATACTATAGAGCCAGCCGCAAGTGATGTGATCTTGCTTGCTTTTCTGTCATCACCTTTCCCATGCAGAGCGACAAAAGCTTTGTCACCATCGCTCCAAGATAAAGAATCTTGTGCAACTCCCTCTGAGACCTCCTTAATGCGAGCGTTCACATTCTTGATATTGTCATCAAGCCCTTTAAAGGCAGAACCAACATCGGTATGCGGTTTATCTGTTACTTCGCCACCTTTATCAATACTGGATAAATTATAAGTTGGCCCTTTAAAAGCACCATCCTTAAATTCAGCATCTCCACCCAACAATTTTGCTATATCCATTGAAAGGATGTGAACCTGCCCTCCATTGATAACATCCGTTGAGTTTTCCGCAATCGATCCGGCGGCTACATTATGGAGCGCAACAGGTGTAGCATCCTTCCCTTTCCCAAAAGTTACATTTGTATAATCAGTTTGATTATCTGTTGTTTTATCGTAAAGAACAACAGAAGAACTATCAGACAGAAGGGTATCAGAAAGATCCTTCAAACCTTTATCAAATTGTTCTTTGTTCACAGCTTCATTGGCTTTTTCTGCTGCCTTCACACCAGAAAGAGTTCGATCCTTACCACTCTTGTTTGCGATATTGATTTCACTACCTTCTACTCCTTTACCAATGTTGATAACATCTTCATTTTTCGTAACAAGCAGATTACTGATTACATCGCTGATCGCAGTTTGAACCTTTGTGAAAAGTTTACCCACACCTGAAAATGCATCTGATACATTCTTATAGCTTGATTCAGCTTCAGTGCCATCATCATTGATAATTTTGAGCTTAAAATCAGGAACTTTCAATTCCCCATCCTTATATTCAGCGTCATCAGAAAAATATTTTGCAACCTTATCGCCCAGTGAATAAAGTTGAGAACCATTTACGGCATCCATCGATTCTTTCGTAATATCTCCTACAGCAAGCGATGTGATTTTACTTGCCTTTCTGTCATCACCTTCCCCATGCTGGGCAACAAAAGCTTTGTCAGAATCGCTCCAAGATAAAGAATCTTGTGCAACTCCTTCTGAGACTTCCTTAATGCGAGCATTCACATTCTTGATATTGTCATCAAGTCCTTTAAAGGCAGAACCAACATCGGTATGCGGTTTATCTGTTACAACACCTTTTTCATCAATATTCGATAATTTATACTCTGGTACTTTAAAGTTTTTGCCATCAAAGGATACATCTCCACCTAAAATTTTTGATAAATCCTCAGTGATTGTATGAAGCTGATCGCCATTAATCGCATCACTCGAAGCTGATATTATAGAACCTGCGGCAAGCGATGTGATCTTGCTGTTTTCCTTTTCTCCATCTTTTTCCCCATGCTTGGCTACAAAGGATTGTTCTTTACCATCCCACAACAGAGCATCGCCTTGGACAGATTCTTTGATATTCGTGACTTTGTCATTAAAATCATTAACGATGTTCTGCACATTCTTATTCACACTCTGGAAATTCTTATCAATTCCGTCAAAGGCTTCCGCTACATTATTGTAGGTTTTTTCTTCAACTTCAATTTCATTGCTCTCTAAGTTGAAAACTTTGAGTTTGAAGGTTGGTTTGTTCAATACGCCATTCTCATACGTAGCATCGCCGCCAAAATATT
The DNA here is from genome assembly GCF_042194935.1 of Bartonella sp. CL71SXKL. NCBI lineage: Bacteria > Pseudomonadati > Pseudomonadota > Alphaproteobacteria > Hyphomicrobiales > Bartonellaceae > Bartonella > Bartonella sp. CL71SXKL. Next base: position 9,053 of record NZ_JBHINI010000015.1, read on the forward strand.
CTGCAACTTTGTTGCCCAGTGCATAAAGCTGGGAACCTGTTATAGTTTCGTGCGAATCTTTCTCTACCTTACCATCAGCGACATTAACAATCTTGCTCGCATCCTTCTCACCATGAGCAGCATTGTAGGCACCATCATCACCTACACTGCCATCCCAATTTAAACTATTCGAAGAGAGGTCATTTTCAAATTCCTTTATACGAGCATTCACATTCTTGATATTATCATCAAGTCCTTTAAAGGCAGAACCAACATCGGTATGAGATTTATCTGTTACTTCACCTTTTTTATCAATATTCGATAATTTATACCCTGGTACTTTAAAGTTTTTTCCATCAAAGGATACATCTCCTCCTAAAATTTTTGATAAATCCCCAGTGATTGTATGAAGCTGACCACCATTAACGGCATCTGTCGAATTTGAGCTAAGATCTCCACCCGCAAGACCTGTTATTTTTTTACCTGCAGCATCAATACCATCCGCTATTACTTTGGGGCCATTTTCAATCGTTAAGCCCGTTTTATCTAAAGTGACGTCTTTTAATTTTACACTGTTCAATGTGACATCTTGTGCCAAATCAAATGTTATTTTTTTGTCTTTACTGTCTGTTGTATCACTATTTTTAATCTCAAAGTTTTTGCTTCCAGAAACCAAATTTAATATATCACCCGGCTGAAAGTTTGAAACAGCCTTATCATTAAGAGAAAGTGTCCACCCTTGTGCTACAAATTCCCTTAATTTTTTCAGCTGCGCAATGTTGACGGCATCAGTATCTGCATAACCCGCTGCCACACCTGTAAGCTGTCGTGTTATCTTATTCGGAGTATCACCAATACTAAAAGCTCCTTGAGTGCTCTTCCATATCACACCATCATCCGTTGACTGGCTCCCTATAGAAGGATCATAACCAACTGTGGACACTGAGTTACGAGAAACAGATTTATAACCCACAGCAACACCACCCTCAGGAAGTACTTGTACATTTGATCCTAATGCCATACTATTTTTAGCTGTTGCAGCTGAAAGTCCACCTAATGCAATACTATTTTCACCAGATGCATTTGCAAAACCACCTAATGCGATACTATTTTCACCAGATACATTTGCAGAACCACCTAATGCAATACCATTATCGGCAGTTGCACTTGAAAGCTTACCTATAGCAATACTTTCTTGCCCACCTTTTCCCTCACTGGCAGCAATTGTAATGCTCTCCGTTTCGGCATGCCATTTAAAAACACTATCATCGGCAGCTTTTTTAATCTCATTGTGAAGATTCACATAAGACTTACCCACACCTTCAAAGGCTTTGGCTACATTTGGAAAACTTTCTTCTTCAATCTCATTCGTCTCAGGATTTAAAGTTTTAATTTTGAACTCTGGATCATCCCATTGACCATTCGTAAATTTAACACCACCGCCTAAATATCCAGCTATATGGGTAGCTACAACATTCAACTGACTACCATTTACCGCCTCTTGTGAATCTGCACTAAGATCACCAGATGTAACACCCGTTACCTTTTTATTTCCAGCATCAATACCACCGGTGGTTATTTTCGGACCATCAGTAATTACTAAGCCCGTGGCATCGAAGGTATTTGTACCTGCTTTTAAGCTTGTTAACGTAATGTCTTGAGCCAGATCAAATTTTACTTTATTGTCATCTTCGCCCTTTGTAATATTTAGGTTGCTACTTCCAGCAGAAAAATCTACCGCGCTATCCATAAGAACAGTTGTAGCATTTTTATCTCCAACAGAGAATTTCCAACCGTTTTGTCTTACAACTTGTTCTAAGTCCTGCAACTGTCTAAGGTTCACTGCATCGGTAACATTAGAACCAGCTGCTACGCCTGTAATTTGTCTGGTTATACCCTTACTATAATCACCAACACTAACTGAGCCCCGCGTACTTTTCCATTGCGCCTCGACGTTTGTTGCAGGCCCCTGCAACAAAGAAGTGTAGCCAAACTCACCAGCAGCCCTATCAGCTACAGAATCGCTTCCTAGAGCAACACCTTTCGCAACCGTCACATTAGAGCTAGCACCTATAGCAATTCCCTGCGGCGCCTGCTCCTGTGCATATGCATTGTACCCCATAGCAATCGCTTCATTTGCATAACTATGTGCTTTACTACCGAAGGCTATTGAAAAATCACCTAATGAAGCTGTTCTCTCTTTTTCATCATAACTATCGGTTAGAGAAGAACCGATTGCAATGCTATTTTTAGTCTTTCTACTACTACCGGCTAAAGCAGTTAAGCCGATTGCAATCCCTTGGTCAGCATTCGTCTGCGCTACCTGCCCGTAAACAATAGCATCATGAGCTTCTCCCTGAGCTCGTTCACCATGGACAAGAGGATTACCCAAATTCTCATCCCTAGTTATCTGATCTCCCTTTACAACTCTTGGAGTTAAAGCTGCTCTTGTTATTTTTTTACTTCCAACATTCATATCAATTGAACGTATCGAATCGCTGGTTTCTGCCAAAACATTCACTATAGGACTATAATCGCTTACACCAGTAAGAGTTTTTGTTAAAAAATTTGCATAGTCATCAGCAACACTTACCTTGGATGTCAAAGCAACATTCAGCGCTGTTAAATAATTTTCCTGTGATGAACTAGAAGAATCCAAATCATTCGAAAAAACAGGGGAAATACTGGCTAAAAGTGCCGCTATCGAAGTCAAGGATAGGACTTTAATAAAAGGAAAACGAGAAAATTTTAAATTGCTCCCTGCTAATTTTGTATATAATTTTTTCATAATGAACTCCCCAATGAAAGAAATAACTATAAACACAAAAAAGACACATTTAAACGCTATGAAGTTCCCTAAAATTGGTTTTTCTAAACGTATTCAAAAATTTAGTACCTGACTGAAAAGATAGAGAAGTTGTGTTTTTAGGTTTTATGGTTAATGTGTTTTGCTCTTTTACATTTCCTAAGAAAGTAAAATTTTTTTTGTGGTGATTGGTTTTTTTAACTTCTAAGCTTATTGGTTGTTTTTTGCAAGGGGTAGAGTTGATTTAGTGGATTGTTTTATAACTTCTTCCAGTAAAGTTGAAATACATTTGAATGTGTACTTTTATCTTAGTAGAAAACTTTTTAATAGATTTGTAGTAGAGCGAAAGTTTTTTTCTATCTGTAAAGCGCTACAGATTTTTCAGATTTAAAAATTAAAGAAGAAAATAATGAACTTATAATTTATGAAAAACTTATTATCTTATTTTGAAATAAGAAGTTCATTTTGTTGAAAGTGTATAGGTTTTTTCTGTTTTTTAAACCTGTATTTGTCGTTATAGCGCTTATCAATTTATATATATAATTTTTACATACGTAACAACAATTCACCCCTGCCTCATGAGACAGGGGTGAAAAGGAATTTTTATGTATTTTGTTTATTATCAGTTCAATGTCATATTGAATCCCGCACCTACACCCCAGTGACCTCCAGAAGTTGTTGCGGATATGTTAGAGCGGTATTTTCCATTTTCTGAGGTGTAACCTGCACCAAAGGCAAATGCAGATTGACTACGCCATAAACCAGTACCAAATCCAACGCTTAATTTTCCAGGTGTATCATTGTAGCGTAAGTTAGACACCGCAAGACCAATAGCCGCTGCTTGTCTTGCCTCTTTTTTCACACTCTCAATACTGTAGTTTAAAACGTTAAACTTCATATCTGTATATTGTTTAGACTGATCAACAGCATCATCAATCGCATCAATCACAATATTATTAACCCGTTGATCTGTGTAGTGCTTGGATTCATCAAGAATAATCTTCATCTGTTCTTTAGTATAGTCATGGAGTTGACCACCATTTACAGCTTCTTTTGATCCCTTCTCAATTTTACCATCAGCTACATTATCAATCAAAACAGGTTCACTGGCATCACCACCCGCTAATGTGATTTTATTGGTTTTTTTGCCGTTTTCATCTCTGTCATAACGAACAGCGTCCTCTTCAATACCGTCAACTCTATTATTGATGTTATCAACTTTGGTATCAATATTGAGAACTACATCACCAATATCAGCAATCGTATTTGAAATATTATCAACTCTGTTGGTAAGATGCTTCACATCTTTTTCAACACCAGTGACACGTTCATTAGTTTCCCAAAGTTGTCCACCATTGACCGCATCTTTCGAACCTTTTACAATTTTACCATCAGCTACATTGATAATTTTATTTGGCTTGCCATCACGATTAGCATCATAGGCTTTTTTATCATTGTTCCACTTTAAAGCATCTGTATCGACCTTGTTGATGACATCATCAATACGGTTGTTAATATTTGACATCCCATTATTAATATCACCAAAAGCATCAGCGACATTATTGTAGTTTTTCTCCTCCCCAACAGTACCATCGGCATTAAATTGAGAAATCTTGAAATTAGGAGCGTTCCATTTTCCATTATTATAGCCAGCACCACCACCAAAATACACAGCCAATTGGTTGCTCATGAGATAAAGCTGGTTACCGGTAATGGCATCAGTTGAACTCGCAGCAATTCTGCCATCTTTAATATTAAGGAGAGAAACTGGTCCGTTGTTTTTATTGCCACCTAAAGTCACACTACCGTAATTAACACTATCATCGTCATTCTTATCGTAAAGAACCGCAGCAGCACTTGCTGTCTCAATATCTTTCGTAATATCCTTTATGCTTTTATCAAGCTGGTCTTTGTTAACAGCTTCATCGCCCTTTTCTGCTGCCTTAACACCAGAAATGGAACGTGCGACCTTACCATATCCTGCAATATTGATCTCAGTACCAGCTGTTTTCGCACCGATGGTGATGATACCTGAAATTCCCTCTTGTTGTATAAGACTATTTTTTTTCATTTCAATAATCTTATTATCAAGATTTGTAATAGAAACATTCACACCAGTAAACGCATCTGTAACATTATTATATGCCTTATCCTGAATAAGGAAAGATGGTTCTATACCTTCAAGTACATCTGTGCTGCCACCAAAATATTTCGATGTATTTTGAGCAATCTTGAAGAGCTGTGAACCATTTACTGCTTCTTTTGATGCTTGAGAAAGCTCTCCATCTTTTATACCGGAAAGTATACGCTCCATACCACCTTTATTTACAATACTGATTTTAGTACCACCAGTTTCTTTACCAACAGTAATAAGACCGTCTTCTCCCTCCTGCTTCACAAGGCTATTTTTTGTTATATCAGAGATTTGATTGTGAATATTTGTGAAAGTATTGTTCACACCTTCAAAAGCATCAGCAACATTTGAATAAGGCTGTTTAGAGGAAGTTCCATCATCCTTGAATTGGATAACTTTGAAAGTGGGAGCATGCCAATTACCAGCGTCATCATACCCAGCACCACCACCAAAATAATTAGCAATATCATTTATTGCATAGCGCAAATGCTGATTAACATGCCTGATGTTCATATTAAGCCCTGACAAAGCCGATCCAACATCATTATGTTCCGTCTGTTTTTCCTGGCCATGTTCATCAATAGTAGTTAAATTATATCTCGGTTTTCTAAAGACTCCATTTGTGAAAGAGGCATTGCCACCAAAATAAGTAGCAATTTTGCTGCCCATAGAATGAATTTGAGAACCATTTATAGCATCTGTTGAATCTTCAGTAATATCACCATTCAAAAGGTAGGTAAGCTTACTTTCTGTTTTTTCTCCATTTTTTTCATGAAGTGCAACAAACGCTTTCTTACCTTCATCCCACAATAAGGCATCCTGAGAAAATTTATCAAATTTATTGTCTACATATGTTAGTCGACTATTCACATTTTTGACATTTGCATCAATTCCTGTCAAAGCATCACCAACATTTTCAAAAGTTTTCTGTTCTACCTTACCATCTGCAGAAACAGTAGATAAATTATACTGTGGTCCAAAAAAAACACCATTTTTAAATGAAGTACCACCACCAAAGAAACTCGCGATATCTCCAGATATTTTATTAATTTGGCTGCCATTAATTGCATCTGTTGATTCTTCGTGAATTTCCCCATTCATAAGATAGCTAATCTTACTTTTTGTTTTATTACCCTCTCCACCATGCCGCGCAACAAACGCTTGTTCTTCTTCACTCCAAAGTAACGCATCTTGAGAGAGAGTATCAAATCTCTGAGTAAATTCATTAGTAACATTCGTCAAACGATTATTCACACTTTTGACATTCCCATCAAGTCCTTTCAATGCAGAACCAACATCACGATAATTAATATTTCCTATCGTACCATCTTCAAAAATAACAGATAAACTATATTTGGGTCCTTTAAAAGCACCATCTTCAAACGCTGCATCTCCACCAAAAAATTTTGCTACATCTTGAGAGATCTCATTAATTTGGCTACCGTTGATTGCATCATGCGAATTTTTAGCAATTTTACCATCTTTGACATTCAAAAGAGCAACGGAACCATCACTCTTATCGCCACCCAAAGTTACACTGTTATAATTAATACTGCCATCTTCATTCTTATCATAACGAACTGCAAAAGCACTGTCTATCTTAATATTGTTAACAATATCAGTAATATCTGCAATCTGACCATCAAGTTGTTCTTTATTAACAGCTTCATCAGGGTTTACCGCTGCTTTTACACCAGAAATTGTCCGAGCATCACCCGATTTATTTGCAATATTAATTGTTGTGCCACCTCTTTCTTTACCCACAGTAATAGGAGCATTCTCCCCATCTTGTTTCACCAGAATGTTAAGTTTAATACTTTCAGCTGTCTCTCTTATAGTTTCTTCGAGTTGCTTTTTATTAACGGCATCATTATCCTCCACTGCTGCTTTTACACCCGAGATAGTTCTGTCTCCTTCACTGCCTGTAATATCAATTGTCGTGCCATCTTTTTCCTTACCAATGGTGATAAATTTCTTCCCTTCGTCCCATTTAACAAGACTATTTCCTGCTATTTCATTTTTGATTTCGTTCAATTGTGCAAAATTTACCGCATCGGTATCTTCAGTTCCCCTTACCACTTTTGTAATCTTTTGATTGCCAGCATCAATACCATTAACAGTTATGCTTGGTCCATTATCACCAGTAAACATAAAGCCATCAATAGTCATAACGCTTTTTCCTGCTGTAACACTCTTTACACTAATATTATCAGACAAACCAAATTCTACAGTATTGTCACTGTTTTTGGTAATTTGGATATTCGGGTTACTTTCTCGACCAGCTGATTGTAAATTTACCTCACCGTTTGGACCAATATGCGTAGCATCTTTACCATTAACAGAAAGTTGCCAACTTGTTTTAAAACCATCTTTTACTTCCTTCAACTGTTTATAATTCACTGCCTCGTAATCTTCAGTCGCGTCTGCTACTCCGGTAATCTTTTGATTGCCAGCATCAATACCGTCTATAGTTATTTTTGCCCCATTAGTGATTATAAAACCATCGTCACTCATAGAACTTCGTCCTGTAGTGACACTAGTCAATTTAAGCATATCACTCAAAGTAAATTCAATTTTATGCTTACTACCTTCAGTTTTTTTTGCAATTTTTAAGTTATCTTTTCCTACTACACTATTTTTCACTGAAAAATCTACGGTATTGTCTGAATTCACATCTGTCGGATCTGTATCGTTAGCAGAAATTTGCCAAGTACCTCCCCCTGCTATGACATCTCTCATAGCTTTCAACTGGGCAACATTCACTGCATCAGTGTCTTCACTCCCTGCTGCAACATTTGTAATCTGTCGCGTTAATTTCTGCTTAGTATTACCAACACTAAAATCACCTGCAGTGCTTTTCCATGCAAAATCATTCTTTGTTGTTGTAGTATTTGTTACAGGATCATACCCCAAAACTTCCCCATTAACACGAGAAACAGATCCTCCCCCCACAGCAACACCATCTATAACACGTACTTGTGCATTTATACCAATTGCAACTGAATGAGCCGTCTCAGCATAGGTATGAGTACCTATGGCAATCGAATTTTTACCCTTCGCTATTACTTTTCTTTCCTCCCCGCTTTCTGCAGGTTCCCCACCACCTATTGCAATAGAACCAAGAGCTTGAGCTTCAGCCTTCGTGCCTATAGCAACCGCGTACTCGTCAGCTGCTTTGGTTTTTAATCCTAATGCAATACTATCGTAACCAGATGCAGATGCCACCTTACCAATAGCAACACTATTTATACCGCTCGCTGTTGCATCTGAACCAAACGCAATCGCATCGTCCAACGTAGCTTGAGAACGCACACCTATAGAAATGCTATTTTTACCAGAAGCAGTTGCAAGTCCTCCAATAGCAACTGCAGATTTCCCCGATGCTTCTGAACCTACACCCATAGCAACACTTGCTATACCACTTGCAAGTGCAGAAACACCAAAAGCTTGTGCTCCCCCTGCCTTTGCTGTCGCGCCTGCACCAAATACGGTTGAATAATTACCCGTCGCTGCAGATCCACAACCGGTAGCAAAAGAATAAACACCATAAGCTTCAGGCAGAGCATTCATAAAACCACCAGTAATTCCCCCCATATAACCACCTAAAACTCTACCATCAGTGCTAGTCGTGTATCCATCACCCGCCCAAATAACCTTTCCAGTGGTCGTACCATAAGGACTACGATTTCCAAAAACTTTCTCACCAACAAATCTATCATATTGTTCTTGTGCGGTTATTCGCTGACTATCAGCAATTCCTTGTTGTTGTTTGCCGCCACGATCAATAACGTTATCTACACCACAGTAGTCATCATCACCAGATAGAACAACACTGCCATGACTACCATGTGGATACATGACATTACCACCATTTGTGCTTCTAATTGTCTCTCCTGTTATTGAGAGATTCGCAGCAAAAACAGGAGAAACACTCGATAAGAGTGTCGCCATTACCGTACTAAGAGAGACAACTTTAATTAAATTTGGTGTGGAATATTTTTTTTTCATAAGAACCTCCTCCAACAGAGTTCAACATCATTACAACGTGCGAAAACACACACGGCAAAACCCTTGTTTGCGCACTTCAAAAACCAATAAATCAAGACAAAACTCTCCCCCTACGATACCGCCATCTTTACGGCATCGCCCTAAATCTCTGCAACAACATCGAATCTAGAAAAGTCCCCAACCCTTTTAGCTAGAGGGATTCAAGCTAAAAAATCAATAAAAACACAAGACTTTGAAAATATACCGTAATCTCCATTTAAAAATACTGCGGTTTATCTCTTAACAAAATAGTTTCACTAAAGAGCAATTCTACTTTTCAAATAAAGCGCATCAGCAAAATGGCAAGAGTGTAAAAAATAATTTTTTATAAATTTGTAAAAATACTTCTCAATAAAACAGCTGTTCTTATAAACACAAATTTATGATTTTTTTAACTTATAGCACAATGTAATAGATAACGATTATCATGATAATCTCACTCTTTGTTGCGAGATAATCTGTTTCAATATATAATGCATCTCTTTGAAAGAAATCTTTCTTAATATAATGATGCACGCTCTGTAAAAAGTTCCAACGTGCTCATCTTGTCCTCTTCATAAAAAGACAAAAGTGCTATAAATGATCTTTCGTTCTTCTCGCGTATATGTCTGTTACCCTTCTATAGGAACAAAACATCGTCATTGTATTTTCACTGTTGTCAGTATCTTTTCCCTCAACCAACAAATATTTCAGGAATGACACTATATTAGCTTCTTTTTGAATCAATTTTGTTTGTATTGCTACCCGTCGTTCTTTTTATGAACTGCTTTATTTTTAATCAGAACAATATATTGATTTATAATGATAGTTTCTCGTTTTTCAGGTTGAATAAAAGACTCGAAGATCGTGAGATTTTCACATTCCAAACTTGGTTATACAGCAGAAAATCAAAAAAGTTTTATTTTTTTAAAAGGCTGTTCATTCGTATCTTATGAAATTTCTAGATATGCTTTTCAGTTTCGATTTTACGCTTTAAATGTAATTTTAAAAGTGGCAAAGTGGCTTCGACTTCTTCCATATCATTGAGGTTTTGAATAAGCTCTTGCAATCTTCCATAAAGCTCTGCTGCTAATTCCGCAACATCTTCAGGAGAAAGATCTATTTTTGCATCATGATAGGTCGTATAAACTAAATGTCCCAGCTTTTTCATCAGCCCAGCAGGTATCGCTTGCGGTTTAAAACCAGCTGCTTTTGCCTTTGCCATATCTGAAAACATCTCGCCATTGCCCGTCACAAGCCAATCTAAGGAAATACCACAAATTTCTTGATATTTGGAGAGCGCAGAGGCTGTAGGCTCACTTATACCAGTTTCATAAGTTCCTACAGAGCCAGCAGTGATACCAAGATGTGCAGCAAACTGCTTACGCTCTGTAAAACCAAGAGCGTGACGCACTTCACGAAAACGTTTTGCCAACTCAGTTTTAGGTTTTGCTTCCGGACGAGCCAAAAAACACTCCAAAATCAATATAATTGTTGACTAAATAATTATATTGATTTATATCTATTATTACTGCTCCTTAAAAAGAGCAGTTATCACATACATAACCCCACAAAAACAGATGTTGCAGCATCCGTTTAAGCAGGAGCGAAAATTATGACAATTACACAAAAAATGCAATCGCCGTGGTATTTTACTGAACTGCGCCCCTGTAATATAACCTTGGAAAAACTCAAGCCTATCCGAGGCTATTTTCCAGAGTCAAAAACATTTGGACACAGCCCAATGAAAAAGCTAAATGCGCCACTGCCAACTCTATCAGTTTGCATGCCAAGCCAATTCTTGCCAACTGCTTTCTCACAAGTCGCAGTCATATTCTTCCAAAAGCAAAAAGCCTAATACGATTCTCTTCATTCCATGCTGTGCAATATACCACTGAAATCTTATTACAAAAATATGCAAATGCATTTCCCATAGGTTTTTATAAAGTAAAAAGTTTATCAATGTCTAAAAATCAATATAAAATAGGCAAAATAATTGGTATTCTACAAAAAATGAGATTATCACTCGTTATTAAAAAGTTAGACGTTTACAAACCCTGTTTGCTTATTTTATATATTAATGACACTGAGTTAGCTGTAATTGGCAATAGAGATTTCAGGGTGTTTGGTTTATCGTCAGAATACTCTTCCTCTACGCACATTAAAAGCCTTTTGGCAATGTATTTTAAATGCTATAAGTTCTATAGTAAACACATTGCCATCCATATTTACAATTGGGCGCTTCAAAAACTTGGAGTAATAAAATCTTTAATAGGCATTGATTTAAAAGCGCGTATTTTGCAGAAAATTGACAAAACCATGAGGTTCGTATACATGGCAATTTTAAGTGATGATAGTGGAGTGATACTTAAAAAAGCTGCATGGAAACCCGCAACGTTGAGGAATTAAGCATGACCTCTTTATGCGATAAAGAATTATCTGATACACTGGTTGGTCTTTATGACGACTATCAACGCGGTTTCGACATTGGAGAAGAGCTTAAATTGTGCGTGGATTTGGCGTTATCTCTTGAATTGGAACTCAGTATTCATCGTTTAAGTGAAACAGATGCTGTTTTAAAAAAAGAGATTGTGCAAACCTTGCATCGTCGTAGAAATACCCATTCCAATGAAGATGAAATTGATACAATTTTTCATATGGATTTTGAAAAACAAAAATAATACAATACTCTCCCCATATGATACGATATTACCTCATTGCTTTACTTTCTACTACGCTTAAACAAAAAACTTTCAAGAAGATTTAAAGTGTTACGTTTTCGTCTTCTTAACAACAGTGAGATGAATTAAAGAAACGCATCAATTCTTTTAGATCATTATCAAAAAATAGAGAGTATTCTCTAGTATACATCAATTTATGCTTTGTTCATTAAGCACCAACTTTTACATTTTCTCAACTCTCCTTTAAAAGCAAAATATGAAATGTGCTGCAGCGTAAATGTTTATAAAATAGCGTATATTGACCACTCTTAAACGTAATTTATTGTTTTTCATGTCTATAAAACAGCACTATGAGTATTCCAACAAACGCAACAATGCTTTGAAAAAAATATATCGATTGAGGTGATATGCTACTGTTATCGCTTGCCATAATGAGGTAGACTCCGAGGATCAAGCATCCAGAGATACCATTAAAACTTGCCTGCAATCTTCCTTGGTATTCAGGATCACAAGAGAGTTGTGATAAAGAAATCGAAAGAGCCCAACTCGAAAGTCCAAATCCAATCATAAAGTAAACAGGAAAAACAACAAAATTGTGTGTATTAACAGATAGAATAGCGAGGCCAATAGCCATAAAAGCTAATAAAATGGCTAATGTTTTCCTGATAGATAAAACTTTACAAAGAAGTGGTGAAAAAAACGCACCTGTCAATACGCCCATAGAATAAAGCACCTCAAATATTGCAAAGATACTGCTATCTGCATGTAAAACCTCTTGTATATAAGGAACGAGAATAACAGGAATGGTCATCAAAAGAGTCATAATAATCATCTGGCTTATATAAGGTACAAAAAGAGCCGGATTCTGTTTAAAATAATGAAGGGATGCTGTATAATTTTCCCACCAATTTTGCTGGTTTTGATTTTTAGATCTTCGGTTTTTAGGTACCTTCATTGCAAAATTAAATAAACCAGCAATGATAAAGAATATACCACCTATTAGAAGAGTTCCTTTTGTTCCTGCATAGGACAGTATAAATCCACTTAAGCCCATACCTACGATAGTGCCAAGTTCATAAACCATATCGATGGTCGCATTTGCATTGATGAGCTGTTCCTTCAGCACAATACTTTGAATTAAAGAAATAGCTGATGGCATATAAAAAGGGATAAAAATACCCAAAAGAGCAGATAAGACCATCAATTCAATTTCTATACCAAAATGCCAAAGCATTACCCAGCTTACAATTACCAAACCTCTCACAAGATTTGAAATAATAATCTGCGTTTTACGATTATATTTATCTGCCAATATGCCAAAAATAGGCGCAAAAATAATGCCAGGCGTCCAAAGAAAAAGCATCATCAACGCTACACCACGGATTGAGCCCGTCTGATTGTAAGCGAGCCATGACAATGTAATATAATTTAGTCCACTTCCAAATGTAGCAAATAAGCCGCTCAAAGTAAAATAGAGAAAAGTTCTATTTTCAAATAAAGCAATGCGTTCCTTCAAATTTGAAGTGAACATAAATTATCCTCTAAAATGAATACCAGTCGATATGCATGATACATCCTGTTTAAAAACAGGCATTCTTACAATTTTTATTTTAGATCATTAAATTTAAGAAAGCAAAATTTCTTTTTTGAGGCTTTTATAATCTTTGTGCTGTTTTATGATTAATTCCTCTATGAAAACGGAACATTTATGGACAAAAACAAAATTAATATTTTATGTGCGTTTTATTCAGAAGCTACACCTTTATACATATGTGAAACAATTTTACGGTATAGAAGCTTCACTCACATTATTGTCCTTATTATTCCGTGCACTAAAATATGCTCGAGTATATTCCTCCATGTCGTTCTTCTATCACCACACTTCGTCTCTAAAAGAATAAACATACTATTATCCTCACAATAAATATTGCTAACTTTTCTACTCCCCTTCTCTAAATCTTTTAAAACAAGCTCATTACAGTTAGTTTTCTAATTAAAATATATAACGTGATATTTTTCCTGAGCAGTTAAATTATTGCAATCACATCTCTAAAGTTTCAGATTTAGAGTACGAATACATAAAGGAGGATCTATCGTGGATAAATTGATTAATAAATGATTTTATTCATAATAAAAAACAAACTTCATCTATATGATGTCGTATTTGATGATGAATTAAAGAAACAGAAGCAGTTCCATCAATTGTTATAAACCGCTCATCTATTTCTGATAAAACTTTGTATACTTTGTAAACTTTTTCAATAAAAGAGAGTTTTTCTTCGTATTTTAAGTTTAAACCATCCCTTTTCTGCAACCGCTCTAGTATAGTAGTGGGCGGTAAATGAAGATAAAATGTAATATGAGGTCTTGGAATAGATTGATTTAATTTAACTACACTTTCAACAGAAAGCTCTCGAGCATAAAAATAAGCAAGACTAGAATAAACATATCGATCGCTAATTAATAAATTTTGCGATGACGTTAAGGAAGGTTCAATAATTTCAAGCGTATGTTTGCGTCTATCTGTCGCTGATAAGAGTGCTAAAAGCAACGGATCAATTGCTTTTCCATTATCTAAGTAATCTCTAATTTCTGGATTATTTCTATACTAATAACTGGGTTGAAAAGTTTGTATTATATGTTTTTCTATTGAGTAATGGCGAGCGATTTCTTTTGTTTGTGTTGTCTTACCACTCCCATCAAATCCACATAAGACAATAAAAGAACCAGAAAATTTCTTTGGAGACCACATGGAATTATAAACTTTTTTATCAATATACATTTTGTCTATATACTTTCCATAAGTTAAATTGTTTTATGTCTGAAATCTCTTAATGTTTAATAAGGTGTTTTTTAACTCGTCTCTAAACAGAAAAACACAATACTCCCGCATTTTGTATAACTTTATGATAAATGGTAGTATATAGACTTAGTTTTAAGATAAGGTTATATTTTAGACAACTTAAAATGAGATTAAGTATTTGTAAAAAATATATTTTTTTGTTCACACTCCATAACCTGCCATTTTTTGACGAATTCTAGTAGAGTTTCTGAGGATTACTCCCATAGCGTCGTGTAAGTGTATAGAAATGAGTTCGATCTCAGTATATTATTGTCCCTTAAGAGCTGCTACTAGATTGCGCTCCATAGGAAGCTAATGAAATCAACTCTATCTTTTCTCAAACCACTGCCCTCGCTATAAGCATTTGATATCCGATCCCGTCAAAAAGCAGCAGAGCAATTCTTGGAAAACATCGCTGAGATATTGAAATATGTCTTGCAAAAGCGTTTAAATCAAATGTTTCACTATATTTTTCGGTATATTCATAAACTGAAATTAAGAATATTATAATAAGACCTCAAAAAACGACGACGCCCAAATCAGCCGTAATAAAGCCTCCTAAAACTGAACCAATAATACCTCTCTATCAGACAGACTACTATGTAAAGGCTTTAATACAATACCTTAGCGCTAATGCCATAAATGTTTCTGATAGATAACGAAGTTTATTGTCACAACAACATCTAACAACGGTCAATAGAAAAACCTCAACCTTGAGTATAAATAAAATCAACTTGAAAGCGCAAAATATATCTCTAGGACATAGTTATATTCGTTATCTGGCTTTCCCCTTATTGGCAAGCCTCCCGCAACAGACGCAGTAAAAATACCAGCCTCCATCGCTATTCATTCTCCTGAATAATAAGCTATCACTACCATAAACATCAGCGTTCAAATGTTCCCTACCAAAAAACTTGACATGCCCAGTAATATGTGTGTGTGTATTTATTATTTGTAAACATGTGTGCTGATTTATAATACTGTGTGTTTTTAAGAGATTCTGAAATGGGGGGGGGATAATGTGCACAAACAACTGATGTTTCGGTTTTATGGGCTTGTTGTCCTGCTGTATCTTTCTGATATGGTTTTATTTTTAAGTAATCTTTGGAATGCTTATCGCATAACATCCTCATCGGTTTTCCTAGGCGTAACCATGGCTTTGGGCACCCTTATGCCCTATCTTTTGAAAAAAAGCGGTCTTGTGCACATTAAAGCCTCACTGCGGTTGGTCGATTTATACAAAAGGCGAATCATTATCTATAGCCTTCTTTTATTGATTGCACTTTTCCATTACGCTGATTCCCCCTTTGGTTTTATCGCTGTCTCTATCTCTATCGGCTATCTCTCTTTGATTACCTTAAGCACTCTCGAGACTTATAATACTAAACTAGCACTTAGTGGTTATATTAGCGCCCAAAAGGCTTCCCGCATTATGCAAACAGTGGTGCAAATTGGCGCATTTTTGGGAGCAGCACTGAGTGGTTATCTCTTAGAAGCGACCAGCCCTCGAGGGGCAGCAGCTGAAATCGGTTATAATGGTTTGATTGTGACACTTTGTGTGTTTGACATCATTATAAGCCTTATAGCCGGATATATTATCTTTTGCGATGAATATAACGCCACAGATACCACAACACTTGAAACTGGTAAGAAGCCAGCGCCTACACCGCAAGCGGATGAGCTCTCCCGTGAACTTAAACTTTTATGCGTCTGCATAGGACTTATTGGCTTTCATATTTGCGCTTATAATACGCTGGCAACTATTCTTTTTCAGAGTGTGAAAAATTTTGGTTCTGAATATTATGGGCTTTGCAGTGCGGTTGCGGGCGTGGGCGCTTTTTTAGCTGCTTTTATCAAAATCCCTCGTTTTGAATTTATTCTCCCAGCCCTTATGTTGAGCATGGCTGATCTTATTTTTAGCACCACACAATCGCCCTATTTGGCTGTGGTCTTTTGCTTTTTTATTGGCTTTTCAATGAATACCATGCGAATTAATGCCCGCAAACATACGATTGAAGCAACCAAAACAGAGGCTCAAGCAGAGCTGGTGGGAAGCTATAGCGGTATGCTTTATACTCTCTCCCAATCGGCAGGTTATGTCATTCTTGGTCTTCTTACAAGCTCTGCCCTTATGGGTCCTCAAGCAGCTGTTTATCTTCTGCCCCTTATAGGGCTAATAATCTTTATTTATGTTCTTTTCCTTTTATCACAGCGGAACAAAGTATGAGAAAACCTATTCTTATTGTCGACCCTTTCTCCACGGGTGCCCTCTATGGCCCTGCTTTGCAAAAATTAGGCTATGCTTGTTATGGTGTTGTCTCTCAAGCAGCTCCTTTTTCACACTTTATGCTTTCTTATCAGGGAAAGGGCATGGCAGAAGCGAAGCTTCATAGTGTAGATGAGATAAAGAAACGCTTTCCTATCGGCACGATAGAGGCTGTAATAGCGGGTGCCGAAAGAGGTATCTATTGTGCAGAGCAATTGGCGGCTTATTATGGTTGTCTTGGGAATAACCCCTTGACTACCGATTGGCGACGGAAAAAAGCAGCGATGCAAAAACGCCTTTGTGAAAATGGTTTATCTTACATCCGATCAAAGATTCTTACAAAAAACGATTGTACTCTCGATGATTTTGAAAGCCACAGCGGCTATGTGGTAAAGCCGAATGATTCTGGTGGAAGCGATGGTGTTTTGTTTTTCTCCAGCCGTGAGAAAGTGGCGGCATGGTCCTCTAGAATCGACTGGACGCAAAAAAATATTTTTGGTGCACCTAACGAGACTTATTTACTCCAAGAAAGATTGGAGGGAGAGGAATACATCGTCGACGCCGTTGTAAATGGAGAGGCTATAAAGATATGTGCTTTATCGCGGTATAAAAAAGGTATTCATAATGAAAGTGCCTTTGTTTATGAATCGCTTGATGTACTTGATGCTCAAGATCCCTCTTATGCCCCTCTTATCTCTTATGCAAAACAATGCATTCGCGCGCTGGGGATTGAATATGGGCCCGCGCATATGGAAATCATGCAAACAGCTCGTGGTCCAGTGATGATCGAAGTAGGAGCCCGCCTCCACGGAGGAATTGCACCCACTTTATTCGCGCATTGCTATGAAGATGATTTACTTGAAAGCTCCGTTAACCTTATTGTAGGCGTGTTTTCGCAAACACCAAGTCGCTTTAAGAAAAAAGGGCGTATTATCTTTCTTATCAACGAGATCGACGGTCATATTATAAAAGATGTTAACGTATGGCGGCAAAAGCTTCATTCTTGGGAAAATGTGGTTCATTTTACGCTCTTTTTTAAAGAAAACGAGCCCCTCCCCCTAACCATCGATTTAAATACCTGCCCTGCCATTATAGCAATTTGGGGACACAGTGATGATGAATTATCAGCTTTGGAGAGGATCATTCGTAGCAATTTCTTATAAAATACAACAATTGGGAGGAAAACATGGATTCAGCAGCGCAAATAATTGAAAATATAGACAAATATGAAAAATGGAAGCAGGTCGTTTTTAAAGAATTCGATGCAACCATGAATAACACAATTAGACCTTTTCCCTGCCTATTCGGTGTAAATGGATACTCAAAAAATATGCTTAGATTTGGGTTCTACAATAAGTTGACCGCAAAAAATATGATGGAAGACCTGATAACTTATTGCGATAACTATAAAAGTTTTGGAAAGAACACATCTTTTGTTGCATTCGAGAAGCCTGCCCCCGTACAAAGTATCGAAGTTTATAGAGAAAAATTCTGGTCTATACTTAAAGATTTGCGAACTCTTGATGACCAAGAATGGCCTAAGCATATACCAAAAAATATGGACAATCCTTTATGGGAGTTCTGCTTTCATGGCGAGCCTATGTTTATAGTTTGCAATACCCCATCCCATATAAACAGAATAAGTAGGAGAAGTTCTACATTTATGTTAACTTTCCAGCCTAGGTGGGTTTTTTCTGATCTGCTCGATACAGAACAAAAAGCAAAAAATGCATTCTCCGCTGTAACAAAAAGACTTGAACCTTTTGATATTATAACAAAATCTCCTTTTTTAGGAAAATATGGCGAACCCCAAAATAGAGAATGGACGCAATACTTCTTGCAAGATAATAATATTGAATCCCCACCTTGCCCATATCATATAATGGAGCACGATAATGACTAAATTTTCTAAAATTAAATTAAATAAAAATATCTATGATATATTCAAAATGATGCTTCCAGAGCAAGGATCAATAGAGATACAAAGAGACTTTCCCAAAAAAATACACGATTGGCATATTCACCAGGTCGATGAAACTCTCTTAATTATAGAGGGAGAGTTAGATTTTTTCTATAGCGAAAAACATATAACCTGTACACCAGGAGATATTATACATCTACCTGCCAATACAAGGCACAAATCAATTGCGGCAGATGTAGGATGCATATATGCAATTGCTACAGAAAATCTCACTATTGGAGATATTAGAGATGGGTAACCGCACGCTCTTTAATGGATTCTTTCTCATACAGGATCTTATTCTTTTACTCCTACTTCTTATAATACACCCCTAGATTCTGCGGAAAATAAGGCTCTGAAGTTTACGGCCCCTACCCCAAACAAACGTAAAAACTTTTCAGAAACCGCATTTTACAGCACAAAATAGAACGTTATTCTTTAGGAAAAAAAATGGATCAAGCTTAACCGGTTAAACAACAAGAAAATAATTTTGTTTACAGCTTTATTATCGAGCATTCACGGATGGATTCCGGTATTATCTCTATCTGGAACTCCCTACAAGCATGAAGCAGAAAAGCTATCAAGCATATTTAGTATACCTAATGACAACTGTTATTACCATGCGTGATGGCTCTAAAATGTAGATGGATTTGAACTTTTAAATAATTTTTTTAACTCTTGCATCACTTTATTTTCCTACTTTTTAAATAATATTTAATAACTTAAGTAAAGTAAATATTTTTATTTTTGGTTTTGGTTTTGGTCTGTTGTTAATCTAAAGCATATGAAGAGAATATATTAAAGAGTTAAAGTATTTATATGTCGAAATTGAAGCTGACCTATTTTACCAAAAAAAGAACTATGATGACATAGGTGAATTTAGCTATTAATCTTTTGTTGCAAACAAGTGGAAAAAGAATGCTGAATGTAGAAAAAGCTGCATAAGCGCCTTTAACAAAAAGGATTAAAATTTAGATAGAGTTACAAGGTATAAAATAAAATTTGTTCCATCAGCGCTGCAATTTTTTCTGGTTAATTTATTCTACTGATATCACTAAGGCGTTCTTCTAATGACATCGTCTATCATTAGAGGGAGGTATATGTCTGTTTTTCGAATTGTGACAGCACACAAGTTTCGTAATTTATTTTGCCCATTAGAAGATGTTGGTTAGTTGAGTAAGTGTAAAAAATACGTAGCATTCCGTATAATGTAGTGTGTATGTATAAAACTTCTCAGGATGATCGTGTTAATAGCAATGTTTAGGGGAGCCTTTTTGGGAAAGATTGTACAGAAACTATGAGTATCTCTAGGAGAAAAAACGCTTATTTTTAGAACAGAGAGAAACATTGATTATAACAGTTTATTAGGCTAAACGCAGAATATTCTCCTAATAATGGATGGTTAAATTATAACGGGATAGTTTTTTGATAATCATAAAGAAAAAGGTAGAGAGCGTGTTTCTTTTAGTTAAGAAAGAGTGTTGCTCATTTTTTTTTCTAAAAGTAAGCAAATTCAAAGATAATTTTTTGTTCTTATAGTGGTGAGAAAATAATTGTCGAAGTCAGTGAAGGGGAGATTCCAATAGATTGTTACAAAGTTTAATAAAAGTTGGAATACTTAAAAATTCTTTAGTTTCTATTATGATTTAAGAATACCAGGTTAGGATATGGAGAATTAAAGAGCTCAAAACTTTGTGATAATATTGGTTTAGAATTACATCTTGTTCATTCAGACGAGATGAGCCAATTATTATATGTCACAGAGACATATGGGTGGAAAATTTAAAAAAAGCTTATCCAGAATCTGACTTAAAGGTTATTGGAACTTTAGTAGTAAGATTGGCTTGGTCTCATGTTTCTCAAAAATTAGCAACCAATCTTGTTGTGACTAGACTAAATTTGGAAGATCTGCTCACTGAGCGTTTTTATAATATTATGAAATGATAAAAATATTAATATTTCTTCTTGTCCCGGACACGAAGCCGGTGCTATTTGTATTTATTATCCGTTGCACCATTGTCCGAAATATATTTTAAGTGGTTGTCACTTGAAATATGCCTTGGAAAATTATTTGGCAAGAGAGCGTACCTATATGTATTGGAAAGTAATTTCCTATTATTTATCTCAATCTATGGGTACAACGTTGCCAAGTATAGAATTCATGCTGACAGATGACTTTCAAAAAATAAGTGCCTATAACGCATTTGAACTAAACTTTTATGAAAAACTGGAATTTAGTACCGAACCATATTCGACAATGGAGAAAATCATAAAATGGCTTGAGTCTCTGTTTAAAAGGAAAGAGGCTATTGCGTAATTCTGTTTTTCTTATGATTGTGATTGGTTGTTTGACGAGTTTTTGTGCTAGTGGTGTATTATCTATTGGCCTTTCTTTGTTACAATTCCAAGATACAACAGGAGAAGCGTCTGCTACTTTAAATGTCGTTAATTTAATCGCAATTGGAATTGCTGGCTTATGTTTGGGAAACGTGTTGGCGCACTATCAAGGCTTTATAATTGGGTTTTATAGTCAAATTATTTGCGCTTGTTTATTGTCTTTCTTATTATTTATGAACAATCCAGTACTTATTTTATTTGTATTTTTTTTACTTGCTCTCTTGATGGGGGCTGATAACCCAAATAACAATAGTGCCTTGAATCAGCTGGTTCCAGCTCCCAAACAAAAAGCTGGAATTTTTGCATTTTACACTAGTTGCTGTCAGTTTTTTGTTATTATATCCCCATTGCTTATATATTTTATAATTGCGCATTTGGGGCACAAAATAGCTATAGCCTTTATTGTATTTATCTATCTTTTGAATGCCTGCTTATGGTTTCGTATAAAGTCTATACAACAACTAAACAGAGCAAAAGAGCTATTAAAAAAGCCATCTCAAAAAGCTTATGGAGTTGGGTTCAGGTGCCTTTGGCGGATTTCTGCGTTGCGTTTTTTAACGATTAATCGTATTTTGAATAATTCTCTCTATACGGGGCCTATTGTTTTATTGCCACTTGTGCTTGCTTCTATAACATCAGATAATATAAAATTTACAGCTATTCAAAACTCTATTTTTGCTTTGTCAGCACTGGGTTTTGTGATCAATGGTCTTATCTCATCTTATTATTTACAGAAATTTCCATCTTTAATTCGTTTTTTTGTATGGGGGGCACCGGCTTTTGCCGTGATCGCAATCTCTTTTGTTTTATATTTAAATTTTACTCAATATTCCCTTTATATTATGGGGTTTTTATTAGGTATTGGGCAATTTTATTTTAGGATATCGGGAATAACAATTGGACAAGCTATCACACCTAGTGAAAATTTAGCCGAGGTGATTTTGGCAGGCGATGCCAGTGTACGCATCATAACAGCTTTATTCTCTATTGTGCTTTTATATGCAGGAAAATTTTTTTCATTTTCTATATTATACGTCCTATGTGTATTTATAGGCTTTTGCGCCCCTTTATTTATTTTGCACGGACTATCTATTTACATACAAAGCTTAAAGATAAAAGAAAGCGCCGCATGAATGATATTCAATTATTATATTACGTCAGCCTTTTTTTGATTATCGTATAGATAAAAATGTTGTACAAATATTCATGACATTAATTTTAAATAAGCACATTGCGTGAGAAAAGCTGAGGTGTTCGTTACCTCTCATGTGGATAGCCCGTTAAGCAACGAAATTGCAAATAGCACTATGATCACCATTAATGCTAAAAGCTCTACCAGAAGTTAGTGATAATGGCAAAAATCCTTTAATGATATTTGAAGAGATCGTTTATGCTAGATCAGGTTATCTCAAGATCGAGAGGAGAGGAGCTTAAAAAGTGTAAAATTCATGGAAATTCAACAGCAATTTCTAGGTGTACATAATGACAGGCATAGATTGGCGCGAACTGGTCAATTGCAACAGCAAAAAATCCTGCAAATGCTGAGCTTTTTAAACTATGTCATATCAAGCATATGAAAGTTCGTTTTAAATTAATGGCGGAGAGAGAGGGAGCGTTATATTTATATAAAATCAATAAGTTATATAAAAGTTCGGGAGTTTTGATTCCTTTGATTCTTTTAACTTATTTTATGTCTATCCCGAACCTTTTTGTAGCTTTTTGATTGCTTCTATTGCAAGGCGTTTTCTATCGGCTGTTTTGGTATAAAGAGATGCCATTTTATCTTCTGTCCAGCCAAAAAGCGCTTTCATTTGCGAAACTGTCGCACCAGCATTGGCTGCACGTGTTGCTGCTAATTTTCGCAATCCGTGCGCTGATTTTTTAATACCCGCCGCATTACATGCTTCACGAAAGAGGTTGCCAAAACTTTCTTTGACAAGCTTATTTCCACCTTTACCACAAATAAATGTTTCATTACCTATGGGACCAATTTTAAGGGTTTCCTCTAATTCTGGTAAAATAGGAAGAAAAACATCTGTTTTAAATTGGCTCTTTTCTGTTTTGAGATAAATGATATTATCTTTGACATCTTTCCAGCCGATACGAACGGCATCACCACGGCGCAAGCCTGTATAAAGAAGAACATCAATCCAGACGCGTTCATGTGTACCATGTGACCAACGGTGATAATATTTGTCTATGTCCTCTTCTAGCCATGGCAGTAATCCCTCACTGTTCAAAGATTTTGGTGCTTTTATATTAAAGGCAGGATTTCTATTTAAAAGGGCATTATCAACCGCCCAATTAAAGAGACCGTTTAAAGAGGTCAAAAAATGTTTTGCAGCCGCGGGGGTCTCTCGCCTTCTGTCTACGGCTTCAAGAATGTGTTGTTTGTTTATGCTTTTATATGCACGATCACCGATATGTTTAGAAACATTATTCAGAATTCGATATTTAACTTTTTTAGTGGATTCTGATTGATTATGCCATTGCATGCTTTGTAAATACTGATGCAATAACCAATCGAAAGACCCTTCTGTGAGTCTGGTACGCCTCTTTGTTTTGGAGGAGCCATTTTGTGCTTGCTTAATAGCCAGCGTATAATTATCAACAAACTCTTGCGTTCCATAGGTTCCTTCAATCCGAAACCGTGGTCCATGACCAATACGTACATACCATATAACTTTACCATGGCGTGTACGTTCACGAACAAGATGCGGTGGACGGCGTTTTGGCATGGCTAAAACTTTATACCGTCGACAGAGGGGCAGCTTTTGCTGGTCTCGTAGTCTTCTTGTTCATTTTCAAGCGGTGGAAAATCATCAATGCTATAAGTATTATCTGTCGTTGTTGGTGTTATGGTTTTATTGATATGAATTAATAATTCCCCTGTAGGTTTGATTTCTATGAGTTCACATCCTTGTTTTTTAGCTTCTCTTAAAGCACGAGCAATAGCTGGTTGCGTGATAGTAGGTGGGCGGTGTGGCATGTTTATTCCCCTTCATTTTAGATGTAATTCACTCGTGGCGTGAATCACGCTGGTGTTAAAATTTTGTTTGTGTTGCTAGAAAGGAATGTCGTCTTTTGCTGAAGAGTCGCCGTTCTGGGCGGTCATAGTTCGTTTACAAGCTTCTGAATTATCATAAATTTTTGTATCGCCATAAATTCTTGAATCACTATCGATAACCACATTTCCATAAATTTCTACGCTTCCAAAAATATGACCTCCATATATTTTGACGTTATTATAAATTTTTGCATTTCCAAAAATCTCTGCATTATAAGCAACTTGTGCGTTATCAAAAACCTTAGCGCTATCGTAAATATTGGCAAACAAATACGCCTTGGCATCATTATAAATCCAACAATCGTTTTCATGACTTAAATTGTCTTCATGCTCTATAAAGCCGCCAAGATCACCTGCCTTTACATCTCCAAAGTCTTTCAATGCACGGATGCGGTAAAGCGTAATGTATCCATCAAACTCAATTGTTTCATCAGTCAGTTCGTATTTTCTCATCTGGTTTGTTCTCTAGTTGAGATTCTTCTATCGCCATCAATCCAGTCGTCCCAACATACACATGCTTCACCGTAAATTTTTGCATGACCGTAAACATGCGCATCACCGTAAACTTGCGCATTGCCGTAAACACGCGCCCCATCGTAAATGTATGCCTCACCGTAAACTTGTGCATTGCCATAAACTTCTGCATTATCAAAAACGTGCGGTTCACCGCAAATATATGCATCACCGTAAACTTCTGCATGACCGTAAATGCATGGTTCATCGAAAACTTCTGCTTTGCCATAAATACGAGAATTGTCGTAAACATGTGCATAACCGTAAACTTGTGCATTTTCGTAAACCTTAGCATCATCATAAACCTTGGCATAACCACCAATCCAGCAATTACCATGATGCGATAGGTTATCTTCTTTCTCGATATAGCCGCCAAGATTACCTTGCTTGACGTCCTCCAAATCTCTCAATGCACGAATGCGGTGGAGAGTTTTGCCTTCAATCTCAGTTGTTTCATCAGTAAGTTCGTATTTTTTTTCCATGGTTTATTGCCTCACGCCCGTTGTGATGATTTCATCATTGATGATCTCTGCGTTTCCATGAATAAATGCATCACCATAGATTTTGGCATTTCCCCCAACTTTTGCTCTAATGGAAATCAATGGACTGTCATAGATTTTAGCATTTCCATAAATTTCAGCTTTTCCACTAATAAATGCACCACCGGAAACTTGTGCATTTTCGTAGATTTGTGCACTGGCAAAAACACGAGCATGTCCAAAAATCTGCGCATTGCCAAAAATATTAGTTTCTCCGGTAACAGATGCACTACCAAAAACACATGCATTTTCGTAAATATCAGCAATGTTATCAATATAAGCATCACCAAAAACCTTGGCTTTGTCATAAACTCTTGCATGACCATCCACACGAGCGTTTCCATAAACATGTGCATCACCAAAAACCTTGGCATAACCATAGACTTTTGCATCATCGCCTACCCAGCAATTGCCATCATGACTTAGATTGTCTTCTTTTTGTATAAAACCGCCTAGGTCGTCTGCTTTAACATCATCAAAATCCCTTAATGCACGAATGCGGTGGAGAGTTTTGCCATCAACCTCAGTTGTTTCATCAGTAAGTTCGTATTTCTTTTCCATGGTTTTTGCCTCTACCTTAAGATAGCATCACTTCCATAAAATGCTGTTTTGCCAGCTACTATGGCATTACCACCAACTTTTGCGTTATTATAAACTTCGGCATCATCATAAACCTTAGCATTTTCATAAACTTTGGCATTTTCATAAACCCACGCCTCACCACCAACCCAGCAATTGTCATCATGGCTAAGATTTCTTTCACTCTCTACCCAGCCACCAAGATCACCTTTTTTAACATCTCCAAAGTCTTTTAATGCACGGATACGGTAAAGTGTTATTCTATCAACTTTAATTGTCTCATCAGTCAGTTCGTATTTCTTTTTTATCATAATAACCTCCTCTTAATGCATGCTTTGTCTTTTAAGCTCTTGAGA
>NZ_JBHINI010000150.1:0-571 GCF_042194935.1 Bartonella sp. CL71SXKL
TAAATTCGTATTTTTTTGCAGGCTCTTGTTGATTAACAGACGCGGTTTCATTTGCAATATTAGAGATAACGGGGGTGTTGTTTGAGATATTTTTCATAATTAAAACCTACATGTTTATATGTTTGTTATTGACAACCCTTTAAGGGCGTCGGGCGTTAACAAACACGGCATGTAGTCCGTTGCTTACACTTTTCCCATAAGGGTATTGTATGGTGTAAGCACACCCGACAAAATCATCATATATGCTAATTAAAGCATAAAAGATAGCCAGTTTTTAAAAGCTTTGGAAAGATTGTATCGTAATCTATCCGCTACATGTTTAGTGTTTGTTAATCACTTGATTATTTGTGTAACAAAATACGTATTTATTGTCAATTAATTTATAATTTTTTTTGATATTTTTTCTTATTTTTTAAATACGTTGTGTATTGATAATATCTTATGCTTATTAATTTCTTCTTTTATATTTATGTGCTTTTAAAGCTATATTATATGTTTTATGAAACGATTGCGTTATTTTCTGAATCTATACATTTATAATATTTAGAAACGCTCTCATAATGCGTATTTT
>NZ_JBHINI010000151.1:0-554 GCF_042194935.1 Bartonella sp. CL71SXKL
TAGAGCCTGTACTGTCAATTGGAAATGTTCCTTCTGTTGAGATTTGATTGTCTGAAGGATGAGACAGAGTTATTTCTATGGTAACGTTTTTTTCTGTTTGATTTTTAATACGATAAAACAAAGCAAATTTGTATGTTGCAAGCCCTTTCTATACAGCATCAATGTACTGATCAAGTGTAGCGTATTTGCTGTTTGTATGGTTATTAATGGCGTTTTGTTCGATATTTTTATATGCCATTTGCACAGCCGAAAGATCACGGACAAAATTTTGGCGCTCTTGTCGTTTTATCTCTTGTTCTCTTAAATCAAGAAGACGCTCTAAGCGATCCATATCGACGTCACTGTCTAAGGCTTTATTTAAAATACGTTCCATGACAGTTTGTTCGACGGCTACATGATGTGTTTCTTCAATTTCTATTAGGTTAGTGTTTTGTTCACTCATCTTGATTTCCTACATTGCGCGCAATTCACGTGTGGCGTGAATCACGCTGGTGTTTAAAAGTTGTTTGTGTGGTTAAAAACGGCTTATATGGCTATTACGGTATTACCAAAAA
>NZ_JBHINI010000152.1:0-548 GCF_042194935.1 Bartonella sp. CL71SXKL
ATAAAAAAAAGTTTTAACGTTTCTTATAAAGATCTCATTTTATGTTTCAAACGTTTAAACGTGCATTTAAAGAGGTTCTCATAAGCGTATTTGTACTTTTCATTAAAACCTAATTTCTTTAAAAATTAGCCGGTTCATTTTTGGGGATGTTATCTTAGAATAGAGCATTCTTTAAACATTACAGCTTTTGACTCAAAATTAAGTAAAAACCCATACCTTATGATGTTACAATGGTTTTGAAGTTTGTTTGCTTATCTTTGTCTTAATAGCTGCCCCCAAATTTGGAAAGAGCTCATTTGGTTTCGTATTTTTAAACTATAACTTTTAAAACGTTTTTAGTACCAAATCTAAAGTAGATAGTTATTCTACTGCCATGGCATTATTTGCCTCCATTTTTTTGTGGAAGCGAATAGTTCCATTCTTAAAGACTAGCCTGCAATCTATTCATTAAAAGGCTTTTCATTTCATAAGATATAGCATTTTGAATTTCATGACCTTTATTTCCTACCTCGGTAAAAAAATACCGTGGTTATAAAATCGATCTTGTC
>NZ_JBHINI010000153.1:0-527 GCF_042194935.1 Bartonella sp. CL71SXKL
TTCCGATAAAATTGACTATTTTCTCTTTCCACGAGCGGGGTTGCTCCTTGCTGGTAACCTCTTGTGGATCATCAAGCTTTTCTGCCACCTGTTTAATCAAAGCGTAACTCACTTGCTTCACCTTTGCTACTTCTTTGGCTAAAGCTAATGCACGTTCAAGATGGGTTTTGTTGATGCTCTCGTCAAAACCTAGGTGATCACCTGCCGTAAAGCTTTGCTGATAAGATTGTAAGGTTTCAGCATCACCCAAATAAAGCAAGAGCGCCAAGATGAAGTAAAGCATAATGTGCATCGTTTGCTTCAGACGTGGTGCTTTTTTCCCAAGGAGCAGCGCCATAATCAGAGCGAAGTCTTTCAGAAAGGTCAATGTCTGTTACCGCCCATTTTAGCGCGTCATCAAGTGCTTGCTTTAAGCGATCCGCAGTAACTTCTGGTTCAAAGATTTCTAAACCCTTTGCTTCAAAATTAAGCTGTATATCTGGAATATCTTCCGTGTGGGTAGGATCAATGAATTTACAAGCGGTGGA
>NZ_JBHINI010000154.1:0-525 GCF_042194935.1 Bartonella sp. CL71SXKL
TGTCACACCAGCAAAAGACTTTTCATGCTTTTCTTTTGCGTTAGAGGTATCATAGCTTTCTGATAGGGTAATATTATTGCCGGCATCAATGTTGACATCACGATCCGCCGAAACAATGGCTGCTTGCATATTTACATCATTGTCAGCAGTAATCTGCACATCTTGGCGTGCCGTGATGTGTGATTGTGTGGAAGTGGTTTCCCATTGATCGCCCGTATCTTTGGCGCTTGCAATTCCAACACCTACAGAAGCACCGCTGTTGCTCTTTTCAAACTGAATGCCAAAGCCTGTACGTTCTTCCTTTGAGCTTGAGGAATGGCTATTATGACCAACAAGCACATTCACATCATGCGCTGCCGAAAGGTTAATATTCTCACCTGCAAGATCAGAGCCAACAATTTTCACATCTTTTTTCTTGGCAGTGATGTTGATATTGCCATCCGCATTGAGAGAAGAACCTTGATGCTCAAAACTCTCTTCATTTTCTGTCTTTCCCTCACTCCCGTATATCGACACAAAGCCCTT
>NZ_JBHINI010000155.1:0-521 GCF_042194935.1 Bartonella sp. CL71SXKL
AGGGTTATTACCATAAGTTTAGAGACAATGAAAATCGTTAAGAACTTACCAAAATTAGAAATTAGAGAAACTGAATAACTTAAAAGCATGCTCACATAATGGGTATGATAAACTCATAAGGGGTATAAGGTTTTATACCTATAGGTTCTTATATCCCTTTTATAAATTGCTGACATACAATCTTTAAAAGGATAATTTATCATGCGTTATTTAAAAAGAAGAAACTTGCACTTTTAGATACTCTTATTTACATTGCCTTTAAAAGATTAAACCGTAATCTAAAATGAGTGCTTTATTGTTATCAGAAGCTTTATTTAAAGAGGGTTATGTATATTCATTTTCTTATATTACTTATAGGTTTTGAATGTTTCTACCCCCCCAAAAAAAAACTACAAAACATAGAGCATTAGTTGAATTTACAGGTTGTATTTTGATATAGGTTGTTTTTTTGAAAAATTGATAAAAAATAACATATTGAAATATAATGACTTTTATTTTTTATTGAAAAATATGTAAAGGGG
>NZ_JBHINI010000157.1:0-505 GCF_042194935.1 Bartonella sp. CL71SXKL
CTTATCAGCTAGAGAGTTGGCGTCCTGGAGAAGGGATTTTGTTGCGTGCAAGCTCCAATTATTGGGGGGAGGCGCCTAAATTGAAGAAGATTTTAATTCGCCATGTTGCGGAACCTGGAACGCAACGTTTATTATTGGAAAAACACGATATCGATGTTGCACGTAATCTGATGCCAGAGGATTTGGCAGATCTTCAAGCAACAACGGATATTAAAGTTGAAAGAGTGTTAGAGCCATCCGTGATCATATGGGGGTTCAATGTGACAAATCCAATTTTTGCCAATGAAAAAGTGCGTTTAGCGATGCGCTATCTTATTGACTATGAAGGACTCGGTAAGACTCTTCTCAAAGATGTTGGTATTCCACGTGCAAGTTTTATTCCTCTTGGTAATCTTGGGGCTTTGGATGAAAAAGAAGGACAACCCTTTAAACTTGATCTCCCAAAAGCAAAGCAACTTTTAACAGAGGCAGGTTATCCGGATGGTTTTGAGGCCAGTATTTTTGC
>NZ_JBHINI010000158.1:0-503 GCF_042194935.1 Bartonella sp. CL71SXKL
TGTTCGACAGGCGCTACAGCATAGCATCTGCGATACCCAATCACGCTATTTTGGCTGTCTCTTAACACGAGATAAAGCGTACGGTTGCTAAACCACTCTGTCATGAGTATATCGCGTTCATGTTTTTTGACCGAACACCACGGAAAATTTGCCATGTCCCATGGATAATCGATTTGTTCCCAGCTTAACTCTTCATCCCCATCATCTATCCAATTACCAATAAGCCTGCCTTCTTCTTTTGTGAGGGTATGATTGATTTCTGTTGTGCGTCCAAAGGAAAACAAAGTGTCCCCAGCTGTTAAGCGAACACCGCTTTCATACTCCAACATGCTGTCATCGAGGCGTGACATATTGCCTTCCATGGCTTGCACATTATAACCATAGGTCCCACGGCGAAAATCAGAGCGCAAACTTTTGGAAAGGTCGGTAATCGCTTCAATGGCTTCAAGGCTTTTGCGTTCAGGCAACTGATCAAAATCAAGTTGAAAGGAATTCCACCATGC
>NZ_JBHINI010000016.1:0-30406 GCF_042194935.1 Bartonella sp. CL71SXKL
CTTCTTATTTTGATCGCTCAAAAGGGCAGCAATGCCAAGTCAAACATCAGACAGGGTTTAGCGGTCCCGTGCGGCGTTTACGGACTTGTTACACTTGTGAGGAGGAAGCACGAGCTGCTGCTGCTTCCGAGTCGGACAGGTTGTGTCGTGCTGTAGGCAGTGGTTCTTTGACCCTTGAGGGACGCCCTGAAATCATGGCGGATCAACCTCTCATCCTTCAAGGGTTTCGTGGGCAAATCAATGGTCCATGGAAAGCCGCGACCGTTACCCACCGCTATGAAAAACAAAGCGGATACACAACAGAAATCACCTTTGAGGCACCAGACAAGGGAAAAGAGGCAGAGGAAAATAAACCTTGGAGAGACAGAAAATCAAAGGGTCAACTTGACCTTTGATCGGTGTTGAAGAGTATTGAGACCAAAATCAAAAGTTCGCACTTTGGTGTGGAGGTAAGGAATAGGTGCAACTTGCACCAATTGCTCAAAGAGCAATAGGATCAAGTTGATCCAATTGCATGAGTACAGCAATAGGGTAATGTTTACCCAATTCCTTAAAGGAGTAATGATGAAAACATTGCACAATTGCATACTGAAAAGGAATTCGGTCAAGTTGACCGAATTGCTTAAACGCTTTTTCTCTTTTTGATAGTATGCTTAGGATACAGAAAAATTATCAGTCAATTTGATTGATCATCTCAAATTGCGATTTTGAGTAGAAAAGAAAAAGGGGCTTTAAATACCCTTTTAAAGGTCTTTGAAGACCCTTTGAGAACCCCTTAAAAACTCTTTGAAAAAAAATAAATTGGTACAAAACCTAGTGGCAAAATATACAAAACCTGCTGGCAAGCTACACCGCTGGCAAGCTACAGCTGGCAAGCTACATACATACAACTGGCTGGGGAACTTGGATTCGAACCAAGATTGACGGAGTCAGAGTCCGCTGTTCTACCATTAAACTATTCCCCAATAAGCCAATTTTACCATTTCTAGCAGATTCTATAGTGTAGGCAAGTGCAAAAAATCTTTAGATTATCAATAATAAAGAGCGATAGGGATATCATTATAATCCCAGTAGTGGCGGTCTCAATGTTTTAGCATATAGCAATAAGCGAATAAAAACATATAAATAGAGCACACCGTGAACGGAAGCATCACAAACTCTTGTTGAAATATTCTCTATATAGGCATACTTTGTTAAAAGACAGCTACTAAATCATGGAGAATTAATGAGTAATATTTCCACTTATCCTGTTCCCCCAAACCTACAGTTGGTATATGTCTCAAATGTAGAATATTCTACCGCTTTTTACAAATTCATCTTCAAGAAAGAACCTGTGTTTACTTTGCCACGCTATGTTGCATTTGCTTTTTCGGGGGATGCACTCTTTGCTCTCTGATCTGGGGGCGATACGCCTGAGGAAAATGCACCTCGTTTTTCAGAAATCGGCATTATGTTGCCTAAGGGAGAGGACGTAGATAAGCTCTATGCGGAATGGAAAGAGCAAACCACTGTTGAGATAAATGTTTTGAAGGAACCGTATACTGATGTATTTGGACGTACCTTCCTAATCAAAGATCCAGACGGACACATTATTCGTGTTTGTCCACTGGATTAAAAAGCCTGAGATCCGATGTTTAATCGTCTGAATTATAATACCTGAATTATAATAATTGTCTGTTTCAAAAACCTATAAGCTATGCACGCTAAGAGGCTTACTTACGACGCGTGGCTTATCCGTTCGGTGCTGTTCCATTATATTCAGCCCCACAACTTGCCTGTTCCCACAGGCGGTCTCATTGGCTTGGACATCAGTCGGCGTTATTGCATGGCCAGTGATCAGTACCTGTAAATCATAGAAGCTATCCCTCATCGCCTTATGTGGAGTCTTTTGTTGGAATGGGAGGAATATTCTTTACAAGGAAATTGATATCTTTATGAAGTTAAAAAGGTATTGTACATAAAAACTAATAAAATCAATATATTAAGTGCAGTTATTTTGTATGAACCCACTTAAGAATCCATACTTTTATGCATGTTTGAATTGATCATTTTTTATATAAGATTGCCATGGATGAATAGACCATAAAAAGCAAATCATGATGCAAATATTATAACGCATGGGTGCATTCAAATGAAATGAAAAGCGGTTATCATTCATAACAGGTCATAAATTTTATGATACGTTTTTATCACAGCACAAATCACATTGTTTTAAATTTCAGTCGTTTGGAATTATCGATAACATAAATTGTATATGTTTAAGAATGGGATGTGTTTTGCTCTTTATTGGAGTGCAACCTTAAAAGGAATAATCGTTTGAAACTATCATAAGCTTATGGATTGAGTTCATAAAGATTGCATAAAAGAATTTAAAGACAAGATCGTTTTTAAAAACGCTTACTAAAAAGTTAGTAAATGATAGGCAGGCATTATATAGATACTATCATCACAATATAGAATGAAAATCACAATGTTATGTCTTATGAAACTGAAAACCTTTTAATGATATAACGCAAGCAAGCGAGCAAAAAACGTTTTAAAAGTTACAGTTTAAAAATACGAAACCAAATGAGCTCCCCCCCAAATTTGGGGGGCACCTATTGAAAAAAAGATGAGGCAGCAAAATTCAAAACCATTGTAACATCTAAGGCATGGGATTTTATTCAATTTTGAGTCAAAAGCTATAATGTTTAAAGATGGCTCTATTCTAAAGATAATGCCTCCAAAATTGGATTGGTTAATTTTGCCAACTCAAATTTGAGCTGGTTAATTTGCAAAGAAGTTACATTTGAGTGCAAAATGAAAAGATACTTATGAAAGCCTTATTGAGAAGACATTCATTTAAGATGCATTTTCTTTTGATTGGATTGATAAAGTTACCAAGCGTTTATAGATTCTATAATGCTAATGAATGATATCAAAATCATAGCTATCATTTACGTTTTTTTTGATAAGTTTTCATATTTCTAATAGAGCACTTGCAATATGATACGTTTTGTATATATGCATTCATTACTCCATTGTGGATGATTCATTTGAATCTTATAATCAATATCTGAAAGCCGCGTCATATCAATTGGCACGGCTTTCTTTTTTGAATTCTCTTTAGATAGGTTTATAGCTATTAGATAAGGCGTTCCATGCCTGTCATTTATTTGTTTGTATCCATAATCTTGATAATATTATTCGTTTTCATAAACCTCACATTTTGGGGGAACAACACTTACTTTTATTGTTTAATTTTGCATTGCCATAAACAGAGCCAGATATACGTGTATTACTATGGAAAGGATTTATTTGCGAGAGGATTACCAGACGATGTTTGCTTTGCTTGTGCAATTAAAGGGAAAGTCAATGATGTGCCTCAGATCCGAAAAATCTTTAGCCAATTTAAGATAAAAGGGGTTGGCACAGTCTTATACATGTGGTTCAAAGAATCCGCACCGGCTCAAGAGCTTATCATCTCAAATTGCAATTTTTAGAGGAAGAGAAAAATATGCATTAAAGGGATTTTAAATAACCCGTGGACGTTTTTGAAGATCCTTTGAAAAAAATAAATTGATGCAAAACCTGCTTTCAAATTATACAAAACCCGATGACAAGCTACAATCATTAAATACTGGCTGGCATTAAATACTGGCTGGGGAACTTGGATTCGAACCAAGATTGACGAAGTCAAAGTCCGCTGTTCTACCATTAAACTATTCCCCAATAAGCCAATTTTACTATCCCTAGCAGATTCTATAGTGCATGCAAGCGCAAAAAATATTTATGATTATCGATAATAAAGAGCGATAGGGATGTCATTAATTGTTTTGATTTGAATATCGACATCGTAAATGTCTTTAAGAATTTCTGGTTGCATAATTTCTTTTGGAGTCCCACAATAGGCCGCTTTCCCATTTTTCAATGCAACAATCATATCTGAGTAAGATGAGGCAAAATTAATATCGTGCATAACAATAAGAATGGTTTTTTTCAGTTCATCAGCTGTGCGGCGTAATTGCTTCATCATAGAAACGGCATGTTTCATATCCAGATTGTTTAATGGTTCATCTAAGAGAAGATAATCAGTGTCTTGGCAGATAACCATGGCTATAAAAGCGCGTTGACGCTGACCGCCAGAAAGCTCATCTAAAAAACGGTCTTTTAAATCTTGTAAGCCGAGATAGCGTAGCGCACTGTCGATAAATTGTTTATCTTCATGTGTATACCAGCCTTTTGAATAAGGATAGCGTCCGAAACTTACTAAATCGTACACGGTTAAGCGAAAAGACAAAGGATTTTCTTGACGCAGAATTGAGAGTTTTTGAGCCAAAATATCGTGGGGCATTTTATCAATATCAAAGCCGTCGATATGAATTGTACCATTATGGTGTGGCAAAAGACGTCTTATCAGCATTAAAAGAGTTGATTTTCCGGAACCATTGGGCCCAATGAGAGAAATAATCCCTCCTTTTGGAAGATGAAGGCATAAATTATCGATAATCAATCGTGCTCCGTAAGCCTTGGAAAGATGATTGATCTCAATCATTTTAGTTTTCCCTTCATCAGTAACATTAAGAAAACAATACCCCCACAAAACTCAATGATAAAACTTAAACGCCCTGCCATATGAAAAATTTGTTCTAAAATAAATTGTCCCCCCACCAAACAAATAATCGCTAACAATATTGCAATCGGCACAACAATACTGTGTTTTGCTTGAGGAGAAAGTTCATAGGCAAGGTTGGCAACCAACAGTCCAAAAAAGGTGACGGGGCCTACCAATGCGGTAGAAATGGAAACGAGAATGGAAACAAAAATAAGGACAGCTGTCGCACTTTTGTGGTAATTAACGCCAAGATTAAGAGCATTTTCACGTCCCAAAGCCAAAATATCAAGAAGATGACGGGAATGCCATCCAATCAGACTCACAATGAAGACAATAATTGTGGCAAAGCTTATTAATGGTGTATTGAATTTATTAAAATTTGCAAACATAATATCCGTTAAATTCATCATTTGGTCTGGATTTAGTTGCAATTGCATAAACATCCGTAAACTGAAAAAAAAGCCGCCTAAAACAACACCGATTAAAAGCGTCAAATGAAGCCCTTTTAGGCTTCCTGAAAAGAGCCAGCGAAAAAGGCTTATTGAAAAAAGAATAAGAATGAGGGCTTCAAGAACGAGCTGTCCTTCTTCATTCAAAAAGGGCAAAGAAAGAGAGCCTACAAAATACATTAGGGCAGTCTTTATTAAAATATAAAGCTGATCAAATCCCATAATTGAAGGGGTAAGAAGACGGTTATTAACGATTGTTTGAAATAAAACCGTAGAAACGCTTATTGCGTAGGCAATAAGAAGCAGAGAGGAAAGTTTTGTAAGACGAAATTTCCATGTATAAACATTGATATTCCACGTCATGTAAAGACTAATGACAGTGCATGCTATGATGATAAGTGTTGTTAGTACACATATTGTTTTTCTTCTTTTATCCAAGACGCTTTCTCCAGCGTAAAAGCAGTATCATAAAAATAAAACTACCGATTACACCCATTATGGTGCTGATGGGAATTTCAAGAGAGGGATGAATTATTCGTCCTAAAAGATCACAAATCAAGACCAATCCTGCACCGCTGATGGCTACCCAAGGAGCGGTATAGCGCATATTATCTCCCATGAAACTTGAAACAATATTTGGAATAATCAATCCAACAAAAGGAATACGGCCAATGGTACAGACAACAACAGCAGTGATTGAGGCGACAATAAAAAGACCAAAAAACATGACAACACGATAATTCAATCCAAGGTTATTGGTTAAATCTTCTCCCAAACTTGCAACCGTAAAGCGATCAGCAGTACAATAGGCCAGAATACAAAGGGGAAGGGATAACCATAAGAGTTCATATTTTCCTTCAAGAACCATCGCAAAACTGCCAAATAAGTAAGCTTGAAGAGAAGGGAGTAACATTTCATAATCTGCAATGGCATTGGTTAAAGAGCCAATAATATAGCTTAGCATAATCCCTGTAAGGGGTACAATGAGAGCAGATTTTAGAGGAATGCGTCGCAATAAAAACATAAAAAGTAAAGTGCCTGCCATGGCAAAAATTGTCGCAACGACCATTTTTCCTAAAACAGGGATATCGGGTAAAAAAATCATAATAAAAAGAATGCCAAGGGAAGCAGATTCAATGGTTCCCGTGGTTGATGGCTCGACAAAGCGATTGCGTGTCAATAGTTGCATAATCATACCTGAAAGTGCAAGTGCTGCGCCTACTAAAAGGATTGCAATGGTACGAGGAAGACGTGTTTGCCAAAAAATAAGCCACGCATGGGGATCGGCTGCGAATAGGTCAGAAGGTGTGACATCAGAATAACCAACAAAAATGCTGAGGATCGACAGGAAAATTAGAAGTGTTATGGTTATCCAGTAATTCTTCACGTTAAATCATTTTCTAACAAAATCTAAAAAAAGCAAAGACTGCTTAATAAACAACCTCTGCTTTTAAATTTTATTTATATAGCAAGCAAGCTCTTTTGTACGCTTATTTGCTCTTTGTAAAGGCTTCATTGATCTGCTGTGCGGTTTCAATGAGTGCCGTTAAACCACCATTTGCACGATACCAGCTCCAAGAGTCCAAATAAATAATTTGGTTTTGTTTGCTCGCTGTTGTGCGGTGAACAAGCTCATTGTTGAGCAATTGTGCTGCGGATTGTCCTTCCCGTCCAATGGCTGCATCGCGATCAATCACTAACAACCAATCAGGATTGGTTTCAAGAATGAATTCAGGAGAAATGAGTTGTCCATGTTTTTGCACGGTAAGTTTATCGGTTGCAGGGGCAATTCCAAAAGCGGAGTGAAAAATATCGAAACGTGATTTTGGTCCGAAAGCACTGATTTTTCCACCAGAAGTCATGAGTATGAGCCCAGTGCCTTTTCCTTTGGTATTTTTACGGACTTCAGCAAAAGCTTCATTGAGTTTTGCAATTTCCTTTTCTGCTTCTTGTGTTTTGCCAAAAATTTTTCCAAGGATAGACACATTTCGTTTAATATCTTCAAGAGAATTTTCGTTTTCTACTGTTAGATCAATTGTTGGAGCTATTTTGGATAAATCTTTATATTTTGCTTGAGTTCTGGAGGAAATAATAATCAAATCGGGTTGAAGAGTGGCAATTTTTTCATAATCTGGTTCAAAAACGGTTCCAATTCTTTCATATTTTTCATCATTAAATTGTTGCAGATAGGAAGGTTTTTTTCCTTCGGGAAGGCCGATAACGGCTTTGATACCAAGGCGATTCATATTATCTAGCGAAGCAAGATCAAACACAACAACCTTTTGCGGAGAAGCGGGAACAGAAGTCGTGCCTGAAACATGATCAATCGTTACATTTGTCTGGGTACTGGTATTTGCAATACTCGTATGAGTCCACAAAACCGTTGCAAAGCTGATGGCAACCAGTAAAACAGAAGTCATCCATTTCATATATTTTATCATCGTGATTTTATCCTTTTATCTGATATTACAAGGGGTTGTGCAATTAAAAACCTTAACTTAGGTATCTTTATGCACAAAATGAAGCGTAAATAAATAACACTATGTTGTAAAGTTGACTTACATATGTTACAAATTGTTCACTTACCTCATTTTCACTTAATTCTAGTGTTTTTGCAACATTATTTAGAAAGTTTGACATATGATCAATGTATTTAAAAAGCGTACACGTTTGTACGCACTGACAGCGAGCGCTCTTTTCCTTTTACAAGGTGTTGATGCTTCTATAGCGAGTAGTGGTGTTCCTGGTGGTGTTTCTGGTGGTGTTCCTGGTGGTGTTGGCGGTGTCCCACAGGGCGTTGGTGGTAGTGCCAATGCATGTAATGTAGCGGATAATAGAGAGGAGACGAACCCTTTATCACCTATTGTTTGTAGTGATAGAAAAAAACACTCAATACGTAATAGTACGATTGTGGTGCAGAAGAAGGGTGATACTGCTGTAACAGCGGGATGGATTGGTGTTGATGGAGAAGATGATGTTGCAGGACCAGAAGAAGCTACTGAACCGACAATTATTGAATTGAACTCTTCATCTCTTAAGAATAAACCTGGTTCAGAGACTGTGTCGGTTAAACCACAGTATGGGAGCGCTGTATTTGCATCACAAGATGGAGTGGTCAAATTGCAAAACTCATCGATTCATGATTTTGACACTGGGATTTACGCTTTATTTGGTGGAAAGGCCATTATAACAGGAGGGACAATCTCTAGTGCAAATATGGGTGTTGAGGCTGCGCATGAATCACTTATTCTGTTGAATAATACAACGATTACTGTGTCAGGTTCACAGGGGGGGAATGATGAAGAGGAAAAAGAGGTAATGGGTTTGCGTGCCAGCAATGGAACAGTAATAGATATGAAATCAGGGAAGGTTATTGTCCCGACAGGTGGATCTGTAGTTGTGGCAGAAAACGGCGGAATCATTCAATTAGATAAAGTTAATGTTACAATTGATCGCAGCAAATCTGGCGCTGCAGGACAGGGATTGAGTAGCTTTTTATTTACAGATGGAGGTTTTATTTCCTTTAAAAATGGAAACATTAATCATTCAGATTCTGTTGGTGTATGGGTCTTTGACAATGATGATGGAGATTCTAACAATGTTCAAGGAAATAATGATACAAGAGTGAGGCGTATTGAAATAGATGATCCTAGTAGCGAGTTTCTTGCTTCTTCGGAATATGCTAGCTATCTTATACCCAAAATTTTAGGCCAAAAGACAAGGACAGAAGTCGGTGAAGAAAGAACCGATGAAGTGGACTTTAGAATTAGGGCTTCTGTAAAATCTTCAACTATTAACTTGAGTGGTCAAACGTCTACAGGCGTATATTTTGATAATCAATCCGATAATTCAGAACAGAGCCAATTAAAAAGTAATCAATTACAAAATAAGGAGTCTTTAGTTTTTTTGCACGGCACTACTCTTAAGGTTCCAGATGGTACAGCCATTTTAGGTAAGAATATGAGAGGCTCTGTCCTTATAGATAGCGCATCGCAAGTGTCTGGTAATTCATTCTTACGAGCTGAAGCTACGTCTGAAGTGTCGGTTTTTGTTAATGATTCTATAGTTAGCGGTGAAGCTTATGTTGAAAAAGGTTCTCAGGGTAAGATTTTTTTATTCAATGGATCGCAGTGGCATGTAACGAAAAATAAATTTGGAAAGCCTCAAGATAGGGGGTGTGAGGATTCATGTGTTTCATTTGTAAAACTTAACAATTCTGATATTGGGCTTGTGCCTTTAGGAGATGAGGAGAATCCACAAGATTATAGTTATCCAATGCTTCGGATAGGAAATGGGAAAGGCACAGTTTACACCGCTTCTGGGGATTCTTATATTTATTTCGTTGCATTTGCGCAGGCTGGTGCATCAGAGGATTCTCAACTATCTGGTAGGCTTTTAATTCATGGTGATGTTTCTGGTCAAACTAAGGTGCATGTGCTTACACTGAAACCAAATGGTGAGGGTCGGCGAGGTCGGAGTGCTAAAGCTTATAAACCTCAGAGTATTTCAATTATTCAGGTTTATGGGGAGGCGAGCGAAGATTCTTTTAAACTGAATGGTGAGTATGTTACGATAGGCGGTTTACCTTATCAGTATGTTCTTCGTGCTTATGGTCCAGCTATTCCTTCGAAAATGCAGTATTTCGATAATACATTAATTAAAAATAGTAGAAGTGTTTGGGATTTTCGTTTAGAAGATAAACAATTGCCTTATGAGCGTAATTCTCTTTCTTTCGTAGGTGACAATAGGGAGAGGGCGAGAGTAAAGACTTCTTCCGCGCCATCTCGTGCAACTGTGGGAAGTGAGGTAGATAATTCTGCTGTAGGATCAAATCTTCCATCTGAAACTTCTGAAGCTAGACTACCTAATCAAGTTATTACTTCTGATGCGAATGAAACCTCTGCATTACTTAGGAGTTCTGAGACAGAGGAGGCAGATTGTACAGACGGCGGATATGATAGATACGTAGAGATTGGAGAATCTGAAGCTGTAACGTCTCTTTCTTCTCCTACTACGTCTTCTGTTATTTCTGCTGTATCTGAGGAGGGCGCACCTACTGATCCGGGGAGTGCTGGAACATCTGCAGCTGTAACGTCTCTTTCTTCTTCTACTACGTCTTCTGTTACTTCTACTGTATCTGAGGGGGGCGCATCTACTGATCTGAGGAGGGCTGGAACATCTGAAACTGTAACGTCTGTTCCTTCTTCTACTACGTCTCCTGTTGTTTCTGCTGCATCTCAGGAGGGGGCATCTGCTAATCTTGCAAGATCTGAGACATCTGAGTATAGCGTATATACTGTTTCATCTCCTTCATCTAGAGATAGAAGTTCGTTAAATTTAATGCCTTCAGGAGCTGATTCAGCTGCGAGATCTGATCGAGGTAAGATTTCTGTGATATCGACAGATGGGATTTCTGTATCATCTGGGCACACTATATCGAATAGGCTTCCATCTATAAAATCAGCAGCTTCCAGAAAGCCTTCTTCTAAGGTTTCTGTAACACCTGCTGCATCTTCTAGTCTAAATTCAACTGCTTCCATGAAGCATTCTACTTCTGAGATTTCTGTAAAACCTGTTGCCTCTTCTGGAGGAGCTGTTGGACGTATTCTTTTGCTTAATAATCCTGGTAAGGAAACGGTTTCTTCTACATGTGATGCCACACAGGATAATGGTGAGAAGGGGGCGCAAACTCCTTATTCGTGTAGTGATGGTAAATCACATACAGTGACAAATCTTACACTGAAAGCAAAGGATAAAACTCAACATTCTATGCATGCACAGAATGAAAATACAGTTATTAAGTTAGAGAATGCTACAATTATGGGGGGGGATGATAACAAAAGCAATGTTGATCTTACTAAATTACAGGCTGTGAGTGCTGTTCTTGCAGAAGACAATGCAAAAGTTGTTTTGGAAAAAAACTCAACAATTACATCTTCTGTAATTGGGCTTGAAGCTCAAAATGGTGGAAAGGTTATGATGACTGGTGGATCAGTTAATGCGCATTATGTGGGCGCTTTGGCGGGTTCTGGATCATCTGTTAATTTAAAGGATACGAGAATTAACGTGACGGGGGATTTGGCTGTGGCTGGTTTGGTAAGTCAGGCTGGTAAGGTGTCTATGGACTCTGGGGCTATTACTTTGGAAAAGGGAGTGGCTGTGAGGTCCGAAGCTGGGGGAAGCGTTGAGTTAGACAAAGTTAATATTACTGCGAAAAAAGGACAAGGTAAGTTAGATTTTGCAGATAACTTTGGGCGTGCAGCTTTGCTGTTGAGTGATAATGCTTCTGTTGTTTTTAAGAATGGGAGTATTGTGACTGATGCTCATGCTTTGTGGATTATGAAGTCTGATGATCAAGTGGTTGAGACAGGCTCTTCTAGGGGAAGGAGATCCTCTGAGGTTCGTCCTACGATGAATCATGCAAATATCGAGTCTTCAACTGTTAGGGTGGAAGGTGACGGAGTCTACGGCATATATTTTGATGGACTAATACAGAAAGAAGAGAGTCAACAAAATCGAAGTAAGGATTTAGCAACTCAGAAAACAAATGTTGTTAAGCGGAGTACTGTATCCAAACAGGAGAAAACACCTATAGGTGTAACAGGGGCAATTTCGTTGAAAAAAACTGATTTTGAAGTTGCAAATGGTATAGCGATCTATGGTAATAATTCTGTTGGTCATGTTTCATTAGAAAATAAGACAACTCTTGCTGGTGACTTGTTATTAAGAGCCGAGAATGGTTCGAATATATCGGTATCGGTTGATAGTTCTATTGTTAAAGGTGATGTTCGGATTGATAAAAGTTCTTATGCAAAATTAAACTTGGCTAATAGTTCACAGTGGATTCTAAAAACAAGTACGCAGAAGAATTTAGGTACTCTAGATTTAGGATGTGGGGATTCATGTATTTCTTTTGTAAGTCTTGTAAATAGTGCTATTAATTTTGCACCTTCGGAATCTGAAGGAAAATATCAGACTCTCCATATTGGAAATGGGAAAGGAATAGTTTATGCGGCACAGGGTGATGCTGTAATTTATCTCAATGCACGTTTAAATCCTCGTGATCCGAGTGATCAGCAAGTTACTGATCGGCTTGTAATTCATGGTGATGTTTCTGGAAAAACAAAAATACATGTACGAGGTGATGCGGGCAATGTAGGAGATGGTAAAGCGAATGCCAAGATTGCTCATACTGTTTCAATTATTCAGGTCTATGGTCAAGCAAAGAAAGACTCTTTCCAACTCGATGGCAATTATGTTGCACTGAGAAACTCACCTTACAAATATACTCTTCGTGCTTATGGTCCAGAAGCGACTTCGAAACAGGAGCATGTTCAGCAGAAATTTGTTAAGGATGGTGGAGAATTTTGGAACTTCCGTCTAGAAAATCAGTATGTTAAGTCTGTTGGATCTGCTGCCCTTCCTGAACAATTTGTAAGGTCTGTTGTTCCACAGGTTCCAACTTATCTTGTCTTGCCTAATAGCGTATTCCACGCTGGTTTGATGGATATTAGCAATCAAAATAAGCAATTGGAGACGTTGCGGATGACTTCTACAGGAATGGTAGAGGTTCGTGAAAATCCCGCTTTATACTTGCGCGGCTATGGTGGAAGTTACCGTTATGCTTCAGATCTTTCCGCACTTGAATATGGTTATGACGGCGATCTTAGTTATAATGGTGTAGAGGCAGGTGTTCTGCTGCAAACTATTGAAAATGCTGACAGTGCTATATCCTTTGGCGTTATGGGAACTTATGGAAAACTTTCTCTGCAGCCTTTGAATGTTGAGCAAAGCCAGAAGAGTGCATTTGATAAATGGACTGCTACGGTATATGGTAGCATGCAGCATAATGCTGGCTTCTATGTCGACGGTCTTTTATCCTATGGTCTGTTCAAAGGCGATGTTCTCACCCTTGCACGGGGTAAAACAGCAACATTAAAAGGTAATCCTTTGAGTGTTTCTTTAGTTGGTGGTCAGACAATTGCGACAGGATATAAGGGTTTTGTCTTTGATCCGCAGGTTCAGGTTGTGTATCAACATCTCCAGTTTAATAAAGCTCGTGATATTGACAATTTTGATATTGAAATGGGTAACCTTAATCAGTGGGTAGCACGTGTTGGTGGACGCTTAACCAAGATTCCTACAGGTTCTGAAGGCGTGAATGCTATTGCTTTCTATGGTAAGCTTTATCTTGCTCATGGTTTTGAAGGAAAACAGTCTGTGCATTTCAATGATGCTTTCAAGTTAGGAGCTTTTGGTTCCTCTATAGAGGCTGGATTAGGTTTTAATGCCAAATTGTTGCCACAGTTCTCTCTGCATGCTGATATTCTCTATCAACATAAGCTTAATAAGGTTGGTTTTTCGGGAACAAGTTTTTCCGGAGGAGTACGTTATCAGTTTTAATATAAGGTACACTATGTACCTTATTAGAAAAGGCAGCACATTGTGCTGCCTTTTCTCTTTATAACAACTTGTGTTGTTCTTAAAAAATCTCGTCTTCTTTATTAAGCAAAAAAGACATAGTTTGTTTTATGCATGAGAGCACTTTTCTCCGCTAAAGCGAATTTTCTTAAAATTTATGCTACTACTGATGCGATAGAGTGCTTCGCTTTTATCGGCTTTTAAAGCGTTCAGCAGACCGGTATGCGTTACGTTATCCTTTTTGGTACTGTATTGATATTATCTAATATAATATTTGATGTTTTCTAAAGCTCGTTTTTGAGCGTTTGTTTTCTACTGATTTAAGTCATTGTTTCATTCATCTCCTTGTGGATTAATTTTTAAAGTTCACAAGGTTTGATTGTGTTTTTAATTAATTGCACGCACCGGTTTTATTTTTTCTTTACACGAAATACAGAATGCATTATACACTTATAAAGTGTGTTTTGTAACTATTCTCTTATAGGTGGTTTTGGCGTAGAGCTTTTGCCAAATTTATTGGGATAATTCATTGCACAGTTCAGATGAGCATGAGGCATGTTCTTTTGTTACACTTTTCGTATTTTTGAGGTGTGCAATGGGGTGTTTTGTAAGTGCTTTTGTTTTTAATGAGAGGGGAAGGAAAGTTTCGAGGGAACTATGATTAAAGTTTTTAGAAATCATGTATGTTTATGTGCTTGTACAACCGCTATCCTCTCTTTGCTTCAAAATGGAGCAATGGTTGAAGCAAGTGTTAAAGGGCATTATAGTACGTCTTCTTATGGTATTAGCAATATCGAGACCGATGTTTATGTCGTCCCAATTGCCCCCACTGTTCCAAACAGCAGTTATTTTATCAGTAGTGTTGATGGATATCCTATTAGGGAT
This sequence comes from Bartonella sp. CL71SXKL, assembly GCF_042194935.1. NCBI lineage: Bacteria > Pseudomonadati > Pseudomonadota > Alphaproteobacteria > Hyphomicrobiales > Bartonellaceae > Bartonella > Bartonella sp. CL71SXKL. The sequence continues at coordinate 14,350 of NZ_JBHINI010000016.1, forward strand.
AATTTTTCTAACTTTTTCAGTGGATACAGTGAGGAAAAAGAAGGTGTATACGGCCGTGAAATATATGAAAATAATAAGCTTATATTACATGATGGTGCATATTATATATGCGATAATTGTGAAAAAGACAAAATTGATAATCGGTCTTATAAAGCTGTACGTGGGGGGAAACCGTCGAGCGTTACTGCTATAACGGTGAAAGGAATAGGTACAGAAGTTTGCGGGAAGGGTGTAACGGTTAGTAGTCAAGTTGCTGATAAAACTTTTCTAATGGGGGTGCATGTATTAGAGAACGGTAAGATTGTTTTGGAAGATCCGATTATCAAAGGCACAATTATAGCCCTTCGTGCGAGTAATGGCGTGATTGAGGTAAAAAATGGAAAGATTGTGGAGAACCATGAGGGTGTTGATGCAGCAGAGAAATCGTTTGTTCTTTTAGAAGATACAAAAGTTAAGACCGCTAATGGGAATGCAAGTCTTTTAAGTTATGATCATTCAGAAATTTGGATGTCAGGTGGATCAGTTGATTTTATGAACAGCCATGGGATTTCTTCGATGTTAGGTGGAAAAGTAAATCTCGAGAATGTTAAAATTACTGGGAAAGGTAAAGAAAAAAATTCGGATAATCATGCGGTTTTGCGTACGGATTTAGGGGGGGCTGTTAATTTAGAGGGTACTATTGTTAGTACTGGTGGGGGTGTCCATGGCATATTATTAGAAAATAAAGTTAATTCTATTCCTCTTCAGGAAGTTAAAAATTTATCAAATGAGGATTCTGATTCAAAGATTCCTGTGACTGAAGTTAATATGAAATCCTCTTCTGTTACCGTAAATGGTAAGGGATCTTATGGTATCTATTTTCGGGGAGAGAAGCCATGGAGTGAAGGTGGGGATAAAAAAGAAGAAATTTCATCAGAGGAAGAAAAAGTTCCACCACGATTAGAAGTTGTTAATTTGGATAAAACAGAGTTTTCTGTTTTAGACGATGCGGCTCTTTATGGTAAAAACATGATTTCTGGTGCGGTGGGGTTGGTACACAGCACTCTTCGTTCAGGGAATTTTTTATTAAAAGCTGAGGAAGGTGCTTCTATAACAGTTTTGGCGGATGCTTCTACTCTTGAGGGTCGCACACACGTTGATAAAAATTCTAATGCTGAGCTTTATTTAGGAGGTCATTCTCAATGGATTTTACAACAACCGTTGCAAAAAGATCAACACGAGGCTGCACATGATTCTTCTATTTCACTCGTGAGTCTTATGGATGAGAGCTCTATTAATTTTAAAAGACACGAATCTTCTTCTGTTGATGATTATCAAACCCTTCGTGTGGGAAAGGGAAAGGGTGAAGTTTATAAAGCACAGGGCGGTGCCTCTATTTCTCTTAATACATACCTGAATAGTGGTGGTGCTCTTGATCATCAAAAGACTGATCGTGTTTTAATTCATGGTGATGTTTCGGGAAAAACAAAGCTCCAAGTGCATGGAGTTGCAGGAAGTCCAGGAGGATATACGGGAAAGGGGGGGAATGCTGAAGGTATTTCAATCATTCAGGTTTCTGGAGAAGCAAAGCAAGATTCTTTTCAGTTGGAAGGTGGTTATGTAGTGTTAAACGCATTACCTTATCAGTATAAGCTTTATAGTTATGGTCCAGAATCTGAGTTTGGAAAAGCAAGTATGGATCAGAGATTAGTTGAAGGGAACGGAGATTTTTGGGATTTCCGCCTTGAAAGTAGATCTATAGATTCTGATGTTAAACCTAAACCAGATCCTGACCCAATTCCAGGACCAGAACCTTTTCCAGAACCAGCTCCGGAGCCTCATCCTCGTCCTAAGCCGGGCGTTAAGGCTGTTGTTCCGCAGGTTCCGACTTATCTCCTTTTGCCTAATGCCTTACGTCATATTGGTTTGATGAATGTTAACAATCAAAATAAGCGATTAGAAGCTTTGCGAATTGCTTCTGGGGGCTTATTAGAAAGTCGTGAAAATCCTTTCTTTTTTGTGAGCGGTTATGGCGGCAATCATCGTTATACTTCAAATCTTTCTGCGCTTGAATATGGTTATGGCGGCGAGTTTGATTATAATGCACTAGAGGCTGGTGTTTTGCTGAAAGCAATCGAAAATACGTATGGTTCCACTTCTTTTGGAATTATCGGGGCTTACGAGAGATTTTCTTTGCAACCTTTGAATGTTGAGCAGAGTCAAAAAAGTACATTTGATAAATGGTCAGTTACAGCATATGGTGGTATGCAGCATGATGCGGGTTTTTACGTTGATGGTCTTGTGTCTTATGGGTTTTTTAAGGGTGATGTTCTAACAACCGCACGGGGCAAGACGGCAACATTAAAGGGAAATCCTTTAAGTGCTTCATTGACTGCTGGTAAAACATTTATGGTAGGAGAGGACGGTTTTGTTTTTGATCCTCAAGTTCAGGTTGTTTATCAATATCTTCAATTTAATAAGGTGCGTGATGTGGACGGCTTTGATATTGATTTAGGAAAGCTTCATCAATGGATAGGGCGTGTTGGGGGGCGTTTAACAAAGAGGCTGGTCGCTACTGATGAGGCTCAAGTTATTTCTTTCTATGGCAAGCTTCATCTTGCTCATGGTTTTGAAGGAAAACAATTTGTGCATTTTAAAGATGCTTTTCAGCTAGGTGCTTTTGGTTCTTCATTAGAAACTGGGTTAGGTTTTAATGCCCAATTGTCTCAAAAATTTGCGCTTTACGGCGATTTGGTTTATCAGCACAAACTAACGAAAGCTGGTTTTTCTGGAACGAGTTTTTCAGGTGGATTGCGTTATCATTTCTAGTGTTGTTCCTGTTTTTGATTAATCTTTCAAAAAGCCACAAGTTGTACTTGTGGCTTTTTCTCATTCTCTATTCATCTTGTGTTATAGCATTTTTACGAGAGTGTGACTTTGCATATCTTTAATATGCTTTTAGGTTGGACTTCTTTCATTTTTTTGAAAAGTCTGAAGGCTTGTACGTTATTGTTTCAAAACGCGTATTTCAGAGTGATTATTATATCATTTATAATGTTTTGATTTATAAAGATATTTTTAATTTAGGGTGCTGAAATATTTTCAATGCTCTTATGATGAATCCATAAAAAGCATTCCTTTGTCTATTATATGTAAAATTGGCAGGTGGATAATCATTTAAGAAAGGAGTCAATATAATTTGGGGAATTATATTAAGAGGAGATGATTTACAATATTAGAAATTGGCAAAGACAAAGATGCTACTCAGGCGCGATGAGGACTGTATCCGATGAACTTTATATTATATCCGCTGTCGTTGTGAAATGGGGATGGAAATAATGAGATATATCTGAGAAAATTGGTGAATGAGAAACATAATGATATATTGTTTTGGAAAATATGTTTTCTTCAAAGGAATTCGATAAATAACAGGATGAAGTCATGTGTCATCTTCACTTTTTAAAAGTACGGCTCTGAATGCTTTCGACTGTTGTAAAGTTGAATTAAAAGGAGATAGTAAAATCGGAACTGATTTTTACATGTCCTTACCCTTTATTAGGCTATCTTGCCATGAATATTGCCTAAAAATGCATATGTAAACTCTTGTTTCTCAATTTTGGCATATGTTTTGTCTGCTTACAAAGTACATATTGTTTCAATATAAAATCTATCGTGAGGATGTTGATTATGTCAGCTCTGGGGGGTGATTAGACAGCAGTTAAAGTAGGTGTTTTTAATGCATGTCAATTGATTAAGGGTGTTTTTGAATAACAACTTTAAAGGTGATTTTTCTGTCGTTTTTCAGTTATATTTTGCAAATTATTTGTAAAAGCAACAGATTTAGATTGTATTTTCGAGTAATTTTTTAATTTCATATTTACATAAAACACAAAAAATATTAATAGGTTCTCCATCTTTAAACCAAAACGTATTAAATTTTCTGGTTAAGTTTTTAATACGTTATGTATTGCTCTATAATGGGGCAGAATTATGGTGTAATTATGGTCAATCTATTTAAAAATCGTTTCTCCTTATATACTTTTACAACGGCAATCCTATTTTTGACACACAATGTTGATGTTTTTGCACACAATGCTGCAGCTCAAGTTTCCTCTGGAAAAAAGCAATCTTCATGTGATCAGAATGCAGTATTTTATCAGTGTGATGATGGTGGAAATCATGAAATTAATAATAAAGTTTATTCTTTGACGGATAAAAATGTTAATGGTGTTCATGGAGCCATGGAGGTATCTAAGGAAAATACAATTATTCGTGGCAAGAATATAACTGTTAAGGATATTTTGGATGAAAAGAATAACTCGGAAAACAATTTTTGGAAATATGGAGTAAAGGTATCAGAAAAGGCGGACGTCTTTCTGAGCGATTCCACGTTGAGTGGGGTTTTAGTGGGGGTGGAAGCTCAAGGTGGATTCATCGTAATGTCTGGTGGATCAATTGATGCAATCAAAGTGGGGGCTGTTGCTGGAGGAAAATCTCAAAGTAGAGTTGATTTAACGAATACGAAAATTAGCTTAGGGAGTGTTGGGGTTAAAGCAGGAGAAAAAGGATATTTTATTTTAGAGGGTGTCTCTATTACCGGAAAAGGTAGTACTGGCAAGGGGGGGCAGGGGCTGGATGTAGGTCGTCAGAGTGATAATGCTGCCTTTCATGTATTTAAAGATGGTTATATTCTGTTTGTGAAAGGTTCTATTGATGTTACTGATGCTCATGGGCTTTTATTGCAGGGAAATGAAGACCCTCAGGTTGATATTGGAGATTCCAATATTACAGTGAAGGGTCATACATTTTATGGTGTGCACTTTGAAGGTGAGGCTGTATCAGAGGGCTCTTCAAAGGGAAAATTATCGCGTGTTGATTTGAAAAAGACGCATTTTGTAGTTCCAGATAGTATAGCTCTTTACAGCAGTAAATCTGGAAAGTCTTATATATCTTTAAAGGAAACAAAGCTTTTTGGAGATTTGTTGCTGAAGACTGATAGTAACTCTTCTATAAAGGTTGTTGCTGATGCTTCTGCACTTGTCGGTCAAACTCAGGTTGATAATAGTTCTACAGTTGATCTTGACTTGAAAAATAATTCACAGTGGGTTTTATTGCAACCAAGACATAAAAAATTAGAAGATCCTAATTATAGAGGTGTTGCGTTTATTTCATCGGTAAGTCTTTCTAATAGTTCTATTATTTTTAAAAAACCAAAGTCCAGTACTGATCATGCATATCAAACGCTTTATATTGGAAAAGGAACAGGTATTGTTTATAAGGGTTTGAGTGGCGCTTGGATTCATTTGAATGCACGTTTAAATCCTAATGATACAAGTGGTAATCAAGTAACGGATCGGCTCCTCATTCATGGAGATGTTTTGGGAAAAACTATAGTCCATATACAAGGGGTTGCGGGAGGTTTAGAAGAAAAAAACAAAAAAGCGCATAGTGTTTCAATTATTCAAGTTTATGGAGATGCATCGTATGACTCTTTTCAACTGAATGGACAGTATGTTGCATTGGATGGCGCGCCTTATAAATATGTTCTTCGGTCTTATGGCCCAAGTGCTACTAGAGGGGAGGAGCATGTTAAACAGAGATTTGCTTTGAACGGAGGAGCATTTTGGAATTTTCGTTTAGAAAATGAATATGTTCAAACATCTGCTGATTATAGAGAAACTCCTATGGTTTCTAAACGTACACTTCCTGCATATGCTTCTTTTGAGGATGTTGTTCCAGAATCTTCTGAGGATATTGTTCCAGCATCTTCTGAGGATGTTGTTCCAGCATCTTCTGAGGATGTTGTTCCGGTGTCTTCTGCGGATATTGTCCCAGCATCTTCTGGTGATGTTGTTTCGGTGTCTTCTGCGGATGTTGTTCCGGCGTCTTCTGGTGATGTTGTTCCGGCGTCTTTTGCGGATAGTCTTTCTAAGATTGAAAATGTTTTCCCATCTGGACGAGGTGTGAGATCTGTTGTTCCTCAGGTACCAACTTATCTGCTTTTGCCAAATAGTTTATTCCATGCTGGTTTAATGGATATCAGCAATCAAAACAAGCAGTTGGAGATAGTACGGACTCATCCTAGTGGAATGTTGGAAATTCGTGAAAATTCTGCTTCATTTTTGCGTGGCTATGGTGGAAGTTATCGTTATGTCTCAGATTTATCTGCGCTTAAATATGGTTATGGGGGAGATCTAGGGTACTATGCGCTAGAGACAGGTGTTTTGCTACAAAAAATTGAAAATGTTGACAGTGCTATATCCTTTGGGGTTATGGGGTCTTATGGAAAGCTTTCTCTACAGCCTCGAGATGTTGCACAAAGCCAAAAAAGTACATTTGATAAATGGACTGCTACAGTCTATGGCAGTATGCAGCATGATGCAGGATTCTATGTTGATGGTCTTTTATCCTATGGTCTGTTTAAGGGAGATGTTCTGACAACTGCACGGGGTAAGACTGCAACATTGAAGGGTAACCCTTTAAGTGTTTCCTTGATGAGTGGTCAGAAAATTGCCACAGGATATGAAGGTGTTGTTTTTGATCCACAGGTTCAGGTTGTTTATCAACATCTTCAATTTAATGAGGCCCGCGATATTGATAATTTTAATATTGAGATGGATAAACTTGATCAATTGATGGTGCGTGTGGGTGGTCGTTTGATGAAGACTCTTACTGCACCTGAAAAAGATCGTGATGTTTCTTTCTATGGAAAGATTCATTTTGCCCATGATTTTGGCAAAGAAAGAGCTGTGCGCTTTAAAGATTCTTTCCAATTAGGGGCTTTTGGTTCTTCTCTAGAGGCTGGATTAGGTCTTAATGCTCGCTTGTCTCAAAAATTTGCGCTTCATGGTGATTTGGTTTATCAGCATAAGTTGAGCAAAGGTGGTTTTTCTGGAATCAGTTTTTCTGGTGGATTGCGCTATCGTTTTTAGGTGATCATCTTGGGGTAAGTTGTTTAAAAAGCCACAAGCATAGCTTGTGGCTTTTTATTATTTGTTTGCAACTTTTTAAATAAGCTTTTTAAAAAAATGTTTTTTTTGCATGAGCGAGTTTGTTTCTTTTTAGAAACAAGATAAGGCTTTCTGGTTTGCAGTTTTCGCTTTTTATGCTGTTTTTCTTCTTTGAGTGTATTTTTATTAAATTCTCTTGAAACCATCGCTTTGGGGTAGAATTTCTATTTATATTTTTACGCGTATTTATAAATAATACAATTTTAAATTGTGATATTTTGAGATTCTGGCTTTACATAAAACATGTGGTCGATATATAAAATACAAAACGTATTTTAAATTATTACGCGTAACCAAAGTTATTAAACAGAACGCGTTTTTTTTGTTTTTAGGGAAGGGGAAGAAAGTTTGTAGAAAATTATGTTTAAAAATCATCTCTCTTTATGTCATTTTACAACGGTTATTTTTTTCTTTGTATACAATACTGATGCGGGTGAGATTTCTTCTGAGAAGAAGCAATATTCATGTAACGAAAGTGCTTCATTTTATCGCTGTAATGATGGTAAAACGCATGAAATTTCCAAGAAAACTTATCAACTTACGGGTGAAAGTTCTGATGCTGCCATAGAGGCATCAGGGAAAGATACAGTTATTGAGGGAGAGGCTATAATCATTAACGGTGTTTCGAATGCACATGGACATTCAGAAACAAACGCTTGGACAACAGCTGTAAAGTCCTCAAATGGGGGAGGCGTTGTTCTATTTGATTCCATGTTAAATAACGTGTCGATAGGGGGCGATGTTAATGAGGAGGGGGCTTTTGAGATGCAGGATGGGGTGATTAAAGCAACCAGAATGGGGATCAGTGTTGCGGGTAAAGGGTCGTTTGTTTCTTTGACCAAGACAGAGATTAAGACATCTTCTGATGCGATAGGTCTTTTGAGTCATAATGGTGCAAAAATTTATATGAAAGAAGGAAAAATTGATTTTACCAGTGGTATTGGTGTCCAAACAGGAGGAGATGGAGAAATTAATTTAGATGGTGTTTCTATTACGGGGAGGGGAAAACAGGGGACAAATACAGGTAATCATCGTGAAGCTTCTGCTTTTAGTATGCTGCAGGGGAAAGGCTCTCTTAATTTCCAGAAGGGAAACGTTAATGTCATTAGAGCGCATGGTATTGCCTTGGAGGGGAATGATAATAATACTGCTCATATCAAATATTCCAATGTTTTTGTGAGAGGGAATGCATTTAATGGCATGCGCTTTTTTTGGGAAGCTGTCTTAAATGATAAAAAAACAATTATGCCTGGAAAAGGGACTGTCTATTTGACAAAGACAACCGTTATGGCTCCAGAAAGTACGGCTATTTATAGCCGCGAATTTGAAAGTTCTGTTAAACTCTTACAAAATTCAACAGTTTCTGGTGATTCACTCCTGAAAGCTGTTGAGCATTCCAATGTAAAGATTGAGGCTGATGCTTCTACCCTTGTAGGAGGCGCACATGTTGATGGAAGTTCTACGGCTAAGATAGAGTTAAAAAATGGTTCAAAATGGATTTTATCGCGACCAAAATATGACAAATTGCAAAATTCTGATGCGTCTGGTTCTAATTTAGGGGACTATTCCTTCATTTCATCGGTCAATCTTATGGGTAGTTCTCTTATTTTTAAAGAACTAAAATCCAAAACGACTGATGGTTATCAGACACTTCTTATCGGAAAAGGATCGGGGACTGTTTACCGTGCACAAGGCGATGCGCTTCTTTATCTTAATGCATATTTGGATAAAGGGGGAGCTCTGCAAGAGCAAAAAACTGACCGGCTTTTAATCAATGGTGATCTTGAAGGAAAGACGACAGTCCATGTGTATAGTGTTCCTGGAAGCTCAGGGGCATTGACGGGAGATGGTGGTAATAATCAGGGGATTTCCATTATTCAGGTTTATGGACAAGCTGCTGAAGATTCTTTTCAGTTAAAGGGGGGATATGTCACACTTGAAGCCTCCCCCTATCAGTATCATCTTAAGAGTTATGGTCCAGGCTCTACTTTAGGGGCAGCAGATTCAAATCAAAGAGTGCTTAAAAACTCTGGAACATTTTGGGATTTCCGCCTCGAAAGTCAATTTGTTGATTCTTCCTCTCTTGATCCCACTAAAGTTTTTCCCGTTCTTGATTTGGTTGTCCCTCCTTCTTCTGATGATATTCCTTCTTTTCCTAAAATTCATCCTAATATTATTGGAGGAGAGGATGGTTCTATTGATTCTAACTCTCAGCAAAAACCTCAGGAGCCAAGTCTTTCTTCTCCTGTAGATTCTCCTGATCGGGATTTCCATCTTACGACTACACCTAATGTATCTGATGTTTTGGTGCTTGAGATCCCCAATCCTCCTTCCTCTTTTGCACCTGTTATTCCCGCTATTGCTGAATCTAATCCAGTTGCACCACCTGCATCTGGTTCACCTGTTCCGCCGCATGTTTCACCCACCCCTTCTGTTGTTGTACCACCTGCGTCTAGTTTTTCTGTTCCGGCATCTGTTTTTGAGCCTTCTTCTCATTTTGAGCCAAATGTGAGAGTCGTTGTTCCCCAGGTTCTGACTTATATTCTTGTGCCAAATACCTTATTTTATGCTGGATTGATGGATATCAGTAATCAAAACAAGCAGTTGCAATCGCTGCGAACTGTTTCTGGTCGGTTATTGAAAAATGATGGAAATCCCGCTTTGTTTTTACGCGGTTACGGTGGACATCATCGTTATACTTCAAATTTATCTGTACTTAAATATGGTGATTATGGCGGTGAGCTTGATTATAATGCACTAGAGGCAAATATTTTACTCAAGAAAATCGAAAGTGCATACAGTACGACATCTTTTGGGGTTATGGGGAATTATGGCAAGCTTTCTTTGCAGCCTCGAAAGGTTAAACAAAGTCAAGAAAGTATATTTGATAAATGGACAATCACGGCATATGGAAGCATGCAGCATGATACGGGGCTTTATATGGATGGTCTCTTTTCTTATGGTTTGTTTAATGGAAATGTTCTCACACTTGAGCGAGGTAAAACAGCTACATTGAGAGGTAAGCCGCTGAGTGTTTCCTTAACTGCTGGTAAAACGTTTATGATCGGCAGTCGATATTTTATTTTTGAACCACAAGTTCAGTTTGTTTATCAAAATCTCCAGTTTCATAAGACTCGTGATATTGATAATTTTAATATTGATATGCGAAGCCCAGATCATTGGGGGATGCGTATTGGTGGGTATTTAACGAAGACACTTACATTTACTAAAGATGCACATGTTCTTTCATTCTATGGTAAGCTTCATTTCATTCGTAGTTTTGATGATAAACAATTTGTATATTTTAAAGATGCCTTCCAGCTTGGTTCCTTTGGGTCTTCTTTAGAAGCTGGATTTGGTGTTTTTTCGCAATTATCTCCAAAAATTATTTTTCATAGTGACCTGATTTATCAGCATAAATTTACGAATGCCGGATTTTCTGGAACGCATTTTTCTGGTGGATTAAGCTATCACTTTTAATTGTATTTTCCTTTAATATATCCTTTGTGGAAAATATAAGTATAAAGCATGGTTTTATAGTGTTATTTTCTGATTTTTGACTTTATGTATAATACAAAACAACTTATTATGACGGCACATAATAAGAATAATAAGTAGATGAACCAGAGGTGTGTTTTCTTACGACCTCTATTTTTTCTTCGCGCACAATATAGATGTGAGTGCAGAAGGTTATAAACCCTCATGTAATTCTCTTTTTAAATCGTATTCGTGTGATACAGTTGGTGCTGCTTGTACTTTTGGAAGTCGTAATAAGTTATATATGAGTGGATTGGATAGGAAGGACTACAGGTGTTATTTTTACAATACAATCTCATAACATAGTTATTAAGCCGGAAAAAAGTAAAGGGGAAAAGGCGTTTCAGGAATTGGTGGAATTTTAGAATTAAATAGATCTGAGAAGATTACATCAGCAGTGGTTGTGTCAAAAGACAATAAAACTTCTTTTAAAAAGAGTTCTATTATAGGAAATAGCGAAAAGAAAAGTGGTAGAAATGCCAAGTTATCTCAATCTGTGTTTGGTGTGAAGCAGAGCGGTTTTTTTCTTTGATGAAGGTAAGATTCAGGTTTCTGATGTTCATGACATAGCGATTGAAAGTGCAAAACCGGTTTTTAAGGAAAGGTCATTTGAGTTTCGAGATAGTTCTATGTCTTTGGTTTCTTTTGAAAACTCAGAGATCATTCTTCAGGGACAAAGGGTTCATAGTTTGCATTTTAGAGGAAGTACTCCTCAACATGAATATCAAGAGGGAGTGCTTCTTATAAGTTTAGGTGAATTTCGATTTAAAAAGACTGCTCTTCATGTTCTTGATGGTACGGCTATTTATAGTAACGATGCTAGGAGGTATCCTTATATTACGGCATCAGAGGGTACGCGTATTTTTGCTGATCGGTTAGATGTCAAAAATAATTCATTTGTTGCGCTTGGTGCCTATGCGTCTTTTCTTGCAGGAAGGGCACATGTTGAGAAAGGTTCTTATGGTAGTGTTGAGTTGTTCAATCAATCTCTATGGACTGTAAGAGCAAATAAAAATGCGCTTGAAAATAATCATAAAAAAGTTCCATATTGTGTAGGTTCATCTATTTTCTTTGTAAGGCTTATTGATAGTTTTATTTTCTTTCAGAAACCAAGAAATGATTTTTATCAGACACTTCGTGTTAGGAGATTGGATGATGATTATGGTTTAGATCATGCTTACGTTGTAGGAGAGGACGCACGCTTATATGTTAATGCATATCTTACTGCAAATGGTAAAAGCAAGGGAATAAAAGCTGATAAACTTCTTATCTATGGTGATGTTTATGGAAAAAGTAAGGTGCATATTGTCGATGTTACAGTGGCTTCAAAAAAAATAAAGAACCAGAGCAAAGGTAAGCAAAAAGACGATAAAAAAGACAGCCTCAGTGTTTCAATTGTTCAGGTTTATGGAAAGGCTGCGGATGATTCCTTTAAATTAACAACAGATTATGTTGCTCTAAGAGGAGCGCCTTATCGATATAGTGTTCGTGCTTATGGTCCCAATTTTTCTCATAGACAGGTAAAGGTGGGGATGGATCCGTTAAAGAGAAAAATATTGAGTATAATGGAGATTTTTGGGATTTCCGACTTGAACTGAATATGTTCAGAAACTTTCTCATCTGCATCATATGCGGTTGGAAAATGATGTGTCTCATTCTTTAAGTACTCATACTCATCATAATAATGTTTTAGCTGATCATGATGCTTCTGTTCTTTATCCTGAAGAGGGCATTAAAGCTGTTGTTCCGCAAGTTTCAGCATATCTATCGATGCCTCATGCTTGTTTCAGGTTGGTTTGATGGATATGAACAATCACAATAAACAGCTGGAAACATTGCGTATTGCTGCTGGGACTTTAGGGAAAAAGATAAAAAATCCTGCACTTTTTGTGCGAGGTTACGGTGGAAGTTATCGTTATGTTTCTGACCTATCTGAGTTTCAATATGGTTATGGTGGAAATTTGAATTATAACGCTATAGAGGCAAGTGTTTTGCTCAATGCGATTGAGGATACACATCACACTTTAAGCTTTGGAATAATGGGGAATGATGGAAAAAATTCTCTACAACCTCAAGATGTTGAAGAAAACAAAAAAGTACATTTGATAAATGGTCTATTACACATATGGCAGCATGCAGTATGATACAGGCTTTTATATCGAGGGTCTTTTTTCCTATGGTTTATTTAAAGGGAATGTTCTCACGAGAGGCAAGAGGCAAGACAACAACATTGAAGGGAACACCTTTGAGTGCTTTATTGATTGCGGGTAAGTCATTTATGACAGGACATAAAGGGGTTATTTTGATACCGTAGGTTTAGGTTGTTTATCAAAATGTGCGGTTTGATCAGGCGTTTGATATTGATGGTTTTGATATTGAAATAGAAAAACTTGATTTGTAGGTGATGCGTGTTGGCGGGTCTTTAAGAAAGACGCTTGCTGCTTCTGAAGAGGCTCTTGTTGTTTCTTTCAATGGCAAGTTTCATCTTGCCATGAGTTTTGGAGGAAAACAACGTGTACAGTTTGGAGATGAATTCCAATTAGGGGGTTTTGGTTCTTCTCTAGAAGTTGGAATGGGGGGTAATGCTCAGTTATCTTCAAATTTTTTATTGCACGGAGATTTAACCTATCAGCATCGTCTTAGTAAAACTGGTTTTTCAGAGATGATTTTTCATGCGGTTTACACTACGCTTTTATGTATATTCTGAAATATAGAATAACATTTACATAAATATAGAGTATTTTATGAATTGCAAAGCAAGTATTTATTTGTTATACTTAAAACTATTCATATGTTTAACTTAACATTATTTCAGATCTCATTCACTTTTAAATAAAGCGGGGGAGAAGGATTTGCAAAAGAGTTATGGTTAATATATTTAAAAATTATAGGTTGACTTTTACAACAGTTGCTTTTTCTTTTTTTTGGGTTGTAAATATTAATGCTGGCTTTCATGCTTTTGCAGCTCCCTGTGATGAAACAGGGAGCTTTTATACGTGCAGTGATGGTAAAAAACATACACTTGAAAATAAAACTTATAATTTAAAAAGTTCTCAAGAACATGCTCCTGATTCTGCTCCTACTAAGGCTATATATGTAGAAAAAGCAGGTACAGTTGTTGATGCATCTCAGATAAATGTTTATGGCGATGATTCAGGTCAAATATTGACATATGGTGCATATGCAAAATATGGTGCGCGTCTTAATCTAAAAAATTCAAATTTTAAGAATGTACGTGCTCTTCATGCTGAAAATGCGGTCATTAGCATGACAGATGGGTCAATTACGGAAACTTCTCACGCTATGTATGCATTGGGTGAAGAAGCGGATATTGCTTTAGTGCGTGTAAAGATTGAGATTGAGCCAGACAACCTGCAAGATATCGGGTTTGTGAGTAGACTTGGTGCAAAGATTAGGATGTCAGGCAGTACTGTTACATTTAATGGGAAAGGTAGATTTTCATCATTTTATGGGGGAGGGTATAATTTCGATAGTACTATCATTAAGGGTAAAGGAAAACAAAAAACTACTATCGTCGATGAGGAAGGTTTTGATAAAATACCAGAAGCTTTCGATGTCTCTCAAGGAAGTAATGTTCAATTGAGTAATAGTTCTATTGAACTGAGTGATATGCATGGTTTTTTGGTGAAAAATTCTTCGGTTGATGTGAATGATAAAGAAAAGTTGTTGTGGAAAGCATTTAGTTCATCGGATGAATTTAAGAAGACAAATATTAAGATTAACAAATCCAATGTTTCTGTGCTGGGTAAAGGAGTACATGGTCTGTATTTTTATGGATTAGAACCAGAGGAAGGGTTTAGAATAGCTGATTCAACTAATGAAATGTTGTTACAAGGCAGAAATATCATTATAGGAAAGGCATTTGTTCAGTTATCAAAGACAAACTTTACAGTTCCAGAAGGTATCGCCATTTATAGCACTGGGACTGATGGTTTTGGAGCTAAAGCTACCCTTGAACTGTTGGACGATACAAAAATCTCTGGTGACTTATTAATAAAAACTGAAAAAGATTCTTCTCTTCTTGTTCAAGCATATTCTTCAACCCTTATAGGGGGAGTGCGCATTGAAGATAGGTCTCGCGTAGATTTACAGTTAAAAAATGGTTCAACATGGTATCTTACTAAAAGTAAATATCAAGGTTTAGAAGAAAAGGATGTTACGGTTTCATCGCTTTCTACTTTGAGTCTCCTTGATAGTACGCTTGTTTTTGAGAAATATGTCTCTCAAGATTATCAAACATTGCATATTGGAAAGAAAATATACAATAAAGAAGATGTTTATGCATTAGATGATATTGGTAAAACAGCGGGTGTGGATGACGTATACAATAAAGTATACAGTGCGGAAGGTAATTCTCGGATTAAGATGAGCACATTTATGAATAATGATGGTTCATTTGATCCTCAAAAAACTGATCGCGTTTTAATCTATGGTGATGTTTTGGGAACCACGCTCATTGGAATGGAAAAATTTCAAAAAGCTTCAGATACAAAAGTGATTGACGGAAGTCATCAAAGTGTTTCGATTATTCAGGTTTTTGGAAAAGCAAAGGAAGATACTTTTAAGCTTTTGAATGATTATGTTGCGATAAATGGATTTCCTTATCAATATAAACTTCGTGCTTATGGTCCTGGTTCTTCTTCTGGAGAAGCAAGTCCCGAAAATAGATTGGTTGAAGGGGAAGGAGATTTTTGGGATTTTCGTCTCGAAAGTGTTTACATTAATCCTGAATTAGATCCTTCTGAATCTATTTCAGTTCCGTCTATTAAGCCTACGTCCACAGTTTTACCACCTAAATCTGAAGAAGAAACTATACCTTCTGAACGGCCATCAGAGACTATTGCGCCTGAACAACCTCCTTCTGTTAAGCCACCGCTTATACCATCTACACCTTCTTTGCCTGAAACATCTGAGCCGTCTGAAACATTTATTCCTACGGATTCTACTCTCACTCCTTCTGCCCCTGTTTCGCCTGTACTTCCCTCTGTCCCCTCTGTTCCAGAGGACGCTTCTTCCGTGCAACCTATGCCTGCATCGCTTGTTCCAGTTGAAACTTCTACTGATGAGGTTTTGCCATCTAAGCCCTCTGTTTTAGAGGATATTTCATCTACGGATTCTGTTCCCACTCCTTCTGTGCCTGTTGAACCTAGAGTTCCTTTTGTACCAACTGTTCCAGAGGCTCCTTCTACTGATGAGGTTCTGCCATCTGAGCCCTCTATTCCGGTATCTCCTTCATCTACAGATTTTGTTCCCACTCCTTCTGTGCCTGTTGAACCTAGAGTTCCTTTTGTACCAACTGTTCCAGAGGCTCCTTCTACTGATGAGGTTCTGCCATCTGAGCCCTCTATTCCAGATGACACTTCATCTACAGATTTTGTTTCTCCTCCTTCTGCGCCTGTTGAACCTGCACGTCCTTCTGTACCAATTGTTCCAGAGGACCATTCTTTTGTGCAACCTATGCCTGCACCGTTTGTTCCAGTTGAAGATTCTACTGATGAGGTTCGTCCATC
>NZ_JBHINI010000159.1:0-503 GCF_042194935.1 Bartonella sp. CL71SXKL
TTCCACAATTCATCCTAAGTGTTGAAATTCATATTCATTTGGCTTCATCATTCCTTAAAGAGTTAACTTGTGAGATTGCGCAACGCGTGGACGGTAGAATTTTATATGTATATAATGGGAACGTTGTATTTATTTATGTGTTGTACGTTGAATAGCTAGCGAGTAGTATTCTCTTGCCTTTCCTTTTTATTGTATGTGTTTCCTTATTGTCTTCATTTCTTGCCTTAGTTTCTTGTGTGTGTTTATTCATTGTGGGGTCAACTCTCTTAAGGAGGGAAGACCTAGTGAGACTTTGATGACTTGTTTGCGTTTGTAGAGCATTTGGGTTACCCTTGCGCTTTTCGTAATTTCGAGGACGAAATTTTTATAAGGGGGTAGGAGTGTGATATCCCAAAATTTTATTACGTTAATTATATGATTAATAACATGTTTAGCAAGTTTGATTAAATGATGAGTTCACTTACTGGCACGATAATTGAAAATTATGTGCATTGGATCTGTTA
>NZ_JBHINI010000160.1:0-502 GCF_042194935.1 Bartonella sp. CL71SXKL
CAGACGGGATTTCATCTTTTTTGGCGTATGCCTCATCCGCTTCACTCTTGGTGAGATACCCAGTTAAATCAATCTTCCCACCAGCGGCAACGTTTGCTAACTTCTCATCAACTTCCGACTTCGTGTAGAAACCTGACAAATCTACGTTTGATGGAATGTCAATTGACTTTCCGTCAACTGTTAATTGCCGTTGGTCAGTATCTAATGCCACTTTAGGCAGATCGTCCGTTTTAGCATAATCAGACAGATCAATACTGTTAGGTACAGTAATGTGCTGGCCGTTAATCGTCACGATGCGATTATCGACATCAAGGCTAACGGTTGGTAGATCAGCCTTTTTTGCAAAGGTTTCTTCCGCATCCGCCACTTTTAAATAACCGGTCAGATCAACCGTGCCACCAGTAGTGACTGCTGATAACTTGTCGTCAACTTCACCCTTCGTGTAGTAATTTGATAAGTCTACACCGGCTGGTAAAGCCACAGCTTGACCATTAATCGTTAA
>NZ_JBHINI010000161.1:0-500 GCF_042194935.1 Bartonella sp. CL71SXKL
TCACCAATTCTCCGATTCCCGAGAGATGATGAACGATCATCTATATAACTTATAAAACATGTATAAATACATCATACAAGTATATTAACATGTATTTAGATTATCACACGAGTCTCTAGCATGCTCAAACTGAAAAGTAACATATAGCATGCTCTGACAGATAAAGTGCAAGCGATTATCAATCAGCAGACTGTCAAACAGTCTTAGCAATTAATCAAACTTGCTAAACATGATCATTAATATATAATTAACTTTAATTAAATATCGGGGTACCACATCGTCACTCAGCCACTCATGATTCACCAAGTGATTCAGAGTTAACAACAAGATCGCATACTTGAAGAGAAGCGCCAACGCATCCTCGATGGAGGGAGCATCGATTCCACCACCATTGGTCAAGATGGTGGCCTACGCTTTAATGGAAGACTCATAGTGCCCCAACGAGATTACGATCTTAAGCTAGCGATCCTAGCCGAGGCACACAACTCAGAATTAGAGGT
>NZ_JBHINI010000017.1:0-23826 GCF_042194935.1 Bartonella sp. CL71SXKL
TCTCCATAAAAAAAGCTCCGCAAAAAGCAGAGCTGGATTAAAAAATTGACATCTTTCTCATTCGGAAAGATAGCTTGTTAAAATCTATGTAGCATATAAACACAGATGTTTGTTGTCAAAAAAACACTATATTTTATAAAGTGGTTAGATTCATTAAAAGACAAACAAGCGCAAAAGAAGGTTGCTGCACGTATTTTTCGCCTTGAATATGGTCTTTTAGGTGATATGAAATATTTTCGTGAAATTGGAGAATTAAAACTAAATCACGAACCAGGCTATCGTGTTTATTTTTTCAAATAAAGATAAAGAGATTATCTTATTACTGAATGTTGGTGATAAATCTATACAACAAAAGGATATCGAAAAAGCTCTTCAATTAGTAAAGAAAATAAAACATGGAAATTACTAAATTTGATGCAAGTGAATATTTTAATACACCTAAAGATTTTATTAGAGGATGCCTTCATAGGAGCAAAAAATCTAACAGATATGTCTTATAAACAAGCCAAGATCGCTTTGTTTTCTTTGAAAAAAAAGCAATGCTCGCAAATGAATCAAGCACAATAAGAGCAACAAACGGCGGTGTGAGATGGACAAAGAACAGCAGAATGTTTTCAAGCAAGGTTAGGGAAAGTCACCGCATCTAATGTCTACAACGTACTCAGTAAGACAGCAAAAGGTTTGCCTACAAGCAAATATGAAGACTACAAAACGAAACTCATGACAGAACGCTTAATAGAGGAAATAAGTCAATCTTATACAACACCTGCTATGCAATGGGGCATTGAACATGAAGAGAATGCCTTAAGAGAATATGAATTCATTTATGACGCAGAAGTCACAAGATGCGGGTTTATCCCACACCCAAAAATGGAAATGGCGGGGGCTAGTCCTGATGGGTTGATTGGAGAGGACGGTTTAATCGAAGTCAAATATCCACAATCAACCACGCATTTGCGTTTTTTTATTTATGACGAAATCAAGCCTGAATATATCGCACAAATGCAATTCCAAATGGCATGCACTGGACGCAAATGGTGTGATTTCATGAGCTATAATCCAAACTTTGTAGGCAAATCTACTGGTTTGAGAATGAAAATAGAACGCATTCTCCGTGATGAGAAACACATTGAAGAGATTAATAAAGCGGTCGAAATCTTTTTAGGGGAAATAGAACAAGAGATGCAAAAGATTTTGACAAAAGCCGCTTAAACCTATGGGGGTGCTCTCTCCTTCTCCTCTTTCCTAAGCACCCCCACCCATTTAATTAATATAAAAAAGAGAAAGGTAATGAGATGATATTTGATGATGGAGATAGATGGGAATTTTAAAATAATATAAGATAAAGTTCTTATATTATTTTAAGAATATAATTATTATGTAACGACACGTGAGTGTGTACAGCTTTTTAGTGTATCCACAACAACGATTCGCAATTGGGTGCTTCAAGGGGGTGTTTCCCGGAGCCATATAAGCTAGGGAGAGCAGTGAGGTGGAGAAAAGAAAGAGATCTTAACCTTCACTCCAAAGAAAAATAAGGAGCAAATAAAAACAAATTAGATAAAATTATATAAACTGTAGAAGGTGGTCTAAAAATGGCTATTTAAAGAAAAAATCTATATATTTGAATATATTAAAGATACAAAATGGTGCCCAAAAGAGGACTCGAACCTCCACGCCTTACGGCACAGGTACCTGAAACCTGCGCGTCTACCAATTCCGCCATCTGGGCTCATAAAATTCATCTAAGCGCATGACGCAATTCTGTCAATAAAATTATAGAATTTATTTTTTCAGCTTAAAACGATTGAATTGAATTTTTGGGGAGATCATGATTTTAGAAGTTTAAGGTGTGAGGACTTTCTTTGATAAAATTGTTGAATCCGGATTAAATGTGTAAATAATAGGAATACCGGTCGCTAATTCTTGAGATATAATTTCCTCACCGGAGAGACCTTCAAGCGCCATAATAAGAGCACGAAGAGAATTTCCATGCGCTGCGATTAAAACAGTTTGGGAGCGCAAAATATGAGGCTGGATATGGTAAAGATAATAAGGCCAGATGCGCGCACCGGTGTCGCGTAGGCTTTCTCCATTCGGGGGTGCAATTGTATAGGAGCGGCGCCACATTTGCACTTGCTCTTGCCCCCATTGTTGGCGTACTTCATCTTTATTTAAACCAGAAAGATCACCATAATTACGTTCATTTAATGCAGGATTTTTTATCACTTCTAAATCTGATTGTCCCATTTGCTCTAAAATGTGCTGAGCGGTTTTTTGAGCACGCTGTAAGGTTGATGTATAAGCGATATCAAACTTCAAACCATATTCTTTCAGTTTTTTTCCTGCTGCTATCGCTTCGGCATGACCTTTTTCTGTTAAATCAGGATCTTTCCAACCGGTAAAAAGGTTTTTGAGATTCCATTCACTTTGTCCATGACGAATTAGTGTAAGTATGCGTCCCATTATGCATTGCCTCTATTCTATTGATTGTTTAAAATTCATCGTTCAATCCCAAAACATCGAACATTGAATAAAGACCGCTTTCATGATTTTGTGCCCATAAAGCTGCTTTTAATGCGCCATTGGCAAAGATAGAGCGTTCTTGCGCTGTATGTGAAAGAACAATGCGCTCATTGGAGCCGGCAAAAATGACACTGTGTTCTCCAACAACTGTCCCACCACGTGAACAGGAAAAGCCAATGGTGCCTTTTTTGCGTTTACCTATATGACCATTGCGTTCGTTGACACGCACATTTTTAAGCATAACATTGCGCCCTTCAGCTGCTGCTTGGCCAAGAAGAAGGGCTGTTCCAGAAGGGGCGTCAACTTTGTTAGCGTGATGCATTTCATAAACTTCGATATCAAAATCATCGGCTTCTAATGCTTTAGCGGCTTTCTTTACAAGGTTGGCTAAAAGATTTATTCCAAGGCTCATATTTCCGGATTTGACAATTGTTGTATATTTCGCAAAATCTGCAATTTTTTCTTCTTCTGTTTTGCTAAATCCTGTGGTGCCAATAATATGGACAAGGCTTTTTTGAGCAGCGTAGTTAGCATAAAGAATACTGGCTTCTGGTTGTGAAAAATCTAAAATACCTTCTGTATTAGAAAAGGCATTTTCGGGATCGTCAGTGATACCAATCCCAAGAGAATCTGAACCAATTAAGGCACTGGCATCTTTTCCTACAAACGGTGAGCCTTTGCGTACAAGAACAGCACAAAGCTCTACATCTTTCCTCTGCTGGATTGCTGTAATGAGTTCACGTCCCATTCTTCCATTTGCACCAACAACTGTAAGGCGCATTTTTATCTCCTTATAATACTTTACTGTGCAGTATAGGCAAATTCTTGCCTTCTTTCCAATGGTTCTTTTTCTTTATAGAAAAAATTTTTTCCTGCTTTAATTTATCTTGTTGTGCTGTAAAACACTGTTGTTTAGAGCAAGTGATATAAGATCTGCAAATTTAAATAGAGATGTTTTTCGTTAGAGTGTGTGATGAATATTCCTAAGTAAGGTTTGCTTATGTCACCTAAAGGAGATTGTGTATTACTTTACGCTTTTGTTTCTTTCGTTCTTTAAGGGGGGAGCGTTCTTCATGCAAAACAAGATCTCCAAAACAAAATACACCTATGTTGTCAATTCATGCGCTTTTCTTAAAGAAATATTTATCAATTCTTCTAAACTTATTTTATGATAGTGCTCGTGAGTGGTATCACGAGAGAGTATCCATGAATAATATAACATCTATTCTGCGCCACTATCTTTATGCTTCATAAATAGAGAAAATTAGCATTATCATACGTTTTGTTAGCCTTTAATGTTTTAATAATTCTTGGCACTTAGGCATTTTCATTCTTTTCTTTAATATTCTTTCATTTACCAATTCCATTTGTGACGCATAAGAAAGCGATTTTGATTGTTTTAAATGTGATGAAGGTAATGAGAAAAAGGTATTTGGAATTGATGATTAAAGTAAAAAAACGATTATTTATCATTGTACATCAATATGTTACCCATAAATAAAATCACGTAAAAAGGGGATAAAAACAAGGAGCTAACAAGAAGTTGGATTGTTTTCACACGAGAGTTGGTCGGATTCTTCATCTTTTAGGAAAGTCAGTTAAAAAAATTGTTATGTTGTAAAAACGCATGATGAGGATTTTTTTATTATAGAGCAAATAGTATATATGTTATGCAATGCGTTTTTTCATATATTGGGGAGACTTGAGGATAACATGCGTTAAATATTGTTATTTTATTTGTCTAGCTTCTAATGATGCTACAGCTCTTGTATTTAAAGAGAGTCGTTAAAATGCTTTCTTAAATATTTTTTATTCCTGTGCTAATCTTTTTTTGTGACACGATAAGAAAGTATTTTTTTTGATTCAATTATAATGGGTCTTATTCCCTGTTGAATACGATTATAAATCATTATATCGTTTATACGCATGCATAAAAATTCATAAACCTATAAATATCCTTTAGATAAAATATCACTTTTATTTTTGTTTGTGAGAGAAGGCTAGAAATCAAGATCTGCATAGTGAGCACTTGCAACAATTCCGCGGATGCGATCTGTTAAAAGAGAACGAAAAGAAGGGCGTGATTTTATTCTCATATACCAGTCTTTGGCAGCAGGAGATTGTTCCCAGTCAATTTCCCCTAGAAAGTCAAGTACAGAAATAGAGGCTGCTGCTGCTAGATCTGCATAGGACAAGGCAGAACCGACTAAGCTATCGCGAGAGGCACAGAGCCAATTGAGATAGTTCATATGTGGTAAAATATTGGCACGTGCATTGCGTAAAATTTGTGAATTAGGGGCACCACCGCCAATGGCAAGTGGCATTTCACGTTTATGGATTCGTTCTCGTACGATATGGCGCGTTGCTTCATTTTCGAATTTATTTAAGAACCAGTCATTGAGACGGCGTACTTCCGCACGATCTAAAGGATTTTCCGGAAAGAGCTTATTTTCTTGTCGTAAACTTCCATGTGTTTCGTCTAAATATTCGCAGATAACAAGAGGACCTGATAACGGAACCTCGTGTTCATCGAGAAAAACAGGAACATGACCAGCGGGATTGAGGGCTAGAAATTCGTGTCTTCTTGCCCATTCATATTCTTCAATCAGTTGAGTGGTTACACCATATTCCCCAAGAATGAGGCGTATGAAGCGCGAGGCAGCGGATAGGGGAGAGTGAAAAAGTGTCAGCATAATTTACACTATCAAATAGAGTTGAAGAGAATTCTTTCAAGTAATCATTTTTATAAAGATGCTTGACTAGAAGTACAAGATCATTAGTAGCTGCTAGTAATTATAATTAATAAATTGTTAATGACTAGGAATTGTTCTCTTATGCGATGGTTTGCAAAATGGCAGCACGTAATTCTTCTAAACCGATAGCTTTTTCTGAAGAGGTTACAAGAAGCTCAGGATAAGCTGCTGGGCGTTTAAGAAGCTTTGTTTGTGTGCTCATAATTAATTTTTCCAAGGCATTTGATTTGATTTTATCGCTTTTTGTCAAAACAATTTGATAAGAAACGGCTGCTTTATCAAGGAGAGCAAGAACATCTTCATCATTATTTTTGATTCCGTGCCGTGAATCAATCAAGATATATACACGTTTTAACGTTGTGCGCCCCCGTAAATAGCTAAAAATCAAATTTTTCCACTCATCAACAAGATTTTTAGGAGCAGCAGCAAAACCATAACCAGGCATATCTACTAATGCTAGAGGGGGAAGGTCTCCTAGTTGCCCACTGAAGCCATCGGGGACAAAATAATTAAGCTCTTGAGTCCGTCCTGGTGTATTTGAGGTACGTGCTAAGCTTTTTTGTTGAACGAGTGCGTTGATTAAAGATGATTTTCCAACATTGGAACGTCCTGCAAATGCAATTTCTGGTGGTCCTTCGGGGGGGAGAAAGCGTATTGCTGGTACACCACGAATAAAAATCCAATTGCGAGAAAAAATTCCAGAAAGGGAAGAATCTCTTGTCATTCATGCACTTCTTTTTTGGGTGATCTTCTCCAGATGGCTTTCAGATTATCAAAAAGCTCAATTTTAACTCCTTGGCGCTTCATCATGATACCTTGCTGAATGATTGATAATATATTGTTCCATGCCCAATAGATGACGAGACCAACAGGGAAAGAGGCGAGCATAAAAGTAAAGACAACAGGCATCCATGTGAATATCATCGCTTGGGTTTGGTCTTGAGGAGCGGGATTCATACGCATTTGTAAAAACATCGTTATTCCCATAATCAAAGGCCATGCACCAATCATAAGAAATGTTGGCGTTGTATATGGCAAGAGACCAAACAAGTTAAAAAGAGAAGTTGGATCGGGTGCCGCTAAATCTTTAATCCAGCCAAAGAAAGGGGCATGGCGCATTTCAATGGTGATATAGAGAACTTTATAAAGTGCAAAGAATATTGGGAATTGAACCAACATCGGCCAACAGCCTGCAAGGGGATTTATTTTTTCGGTTTTATATAGTTCTATTATTGCCTTTTGTTGTTTGGTTTGGTCATCGGGATACTTTTCTTTTATTTCTAGCAACCGCGGTTGTAAAAGCTTCATGCGTGCCATAGATTTATAAGATTTATTGGCTAGAGGGAAAAGAAGAGTTTTTAAGAGCACTGTGACAAGAAGGATGGCTATACCAAAATTCCCTGTTTGTTTATAAAGAATATCAATGAGGGAAAACATTGGTTTGGTGATGAAATCAAACCAGCCCCAATCAATTAAAAGAGCAAACTTTTTGATTTTTAGGTCATTTTGATAACTATTAATAATTTCAACTTGTTTTGCACCAGCAAAAAGACGATTTGTAACAGTTTTTGTTTCATTTGGGGCAATCGTTAAAAGCGACCCTAGCAAGTCAGACTGATAATGTGTTTGCAAACGATCAAAATAAATAAAACGGCTTGTATATTCTTTATTTTGCGGGGGAATAACTGCTACAGCCCAATATTTATCGGTAATACCAATCCAACCTCCTGTTACTTTGGAAAAAGTCACGCTCTTTTGCCCATTATCAGGATTTGGGTCAAGCTCTGCTAAGGTTTTATATTTTTCAGTTTTGAGCGAATCTCCAGCAATACCTATCATACCTTCATGAAGTAAATAGGTTGCATTTGTATGTTCTGGTGGTGCAGCACGTGCAACGCGGGCATAGGACGAGAGATGTATTGGTTGATCACTTTCATTGCTGATAGAATCCTCAATGGTAAACATGAAATGATCATCAACAGAAAGGGTCCGTCGGAAGATTTGTCCCTGTCCATTATTATAAATTAAAGTGATAGGTGTTGAAGGAGTCAGGATTGTATTGTTTCCCTCTACTTGCCATTTTGTATCCGATTGTGGCAAGGCTTTTGCTGGCAAAGACGCACTTGCAAAACCAAATTCAGCAAGGTAGGTCGTTTTGAAACCTTTAGGGTTTAGCAAATCGATTTCCGGTGATTTTTTATCGACTGTTAAACGATATTTTTTGAGGTGAAGATCATCAAATTGTGCACCAACAAGATTAATAGAGCCTTCCAGTTCATTGGTTTGGATCGCAATACGCTCTGTTTTGGCCAATACAGCTTTCCGGATTTCAGGTGTCATTGGCTGTTCGATGATAGATGTTGCTTGATGCGTTGAGGTATCGTCAGAAAAATCCGTCGTGGTAGTAGAAAGGGCTGATTGTTGTTTTGACAATTGCTGTGTGATGACATGTTGTTTTTGTAACTTTGCTTGTTTGGGAGCAACATGAAGAAATTGCCATGCGATGAGCACTACGAAAGATAAGCCAATAGCGATAAAGAAATTACGGTTATATTCCATCCGTACACCCTTGTTGTTGTTGCTGATGTTTTATTTTTGGTTTTATTCGCCGATTTAATTCACTAATCAAGGATGTAAAAGGCGCATGTAACACATCACGGTACGCTACAATGACATAATCTGTTCCTGCTTCCATGTGGTTTGTTACACCAACTCTCACGGCTTCACGCAAGCGCCTTTTAATACGATTACGTTTCACAGCATTACCGTTTTTACGAGTAACAGTGAAGCCTACACGTGCAAAAAGAGAATCTTTTCTTTCTGTTGTTTGTTCACGAGATTTAACTTCGAGCAAAAATAAAGGACCACGTCGTTTTTCTCCTGTACGGACAGCCAAAAAATCTGCTCTTTTGCGAATACGGCAGGGATGTTTTTTCTTCATAAAAGAACATTTCGCAATTTCACTAAATGCCTGCAAGCAGGCATTAGAGGTTCATAATGAAAGTTTCACAACGAAGAAATGATGAGCAATCCTCAACGGTTGTGAAAATTTAAATGGTTAGGCAGAGAGCCGCTTACGTCCACGAGCACGTCTTGCAGCAATAACTTTACGTCCTCCAGCTGTGGCCATGCGTGCACGAAACCCATGGCGGCGTTTACGGACAAGTTTAGAGGGTTGGTAAGTACGTTTCATTTATTTAAATACCGCGGAGTGCGGCCCTTCTTAATCTTCGTTTTACGAGCAGTTATGCGCGAGAGGGATAATTTTATCCTATCATACGGCTGTTAACCCATAAGGAAAAATATAAAAAAAGTCAATCTTAGATTGTTTTTCTCTTTCTTGAAAGAATACAAAACACCTTATAACTGTCTGTGACACTTTTTTACAATACTATAAGAGTGTTAGAAAATAACAATTGAATCTACAGAACGTAAATGGCTAGGGCGTTAAAGAATTAAAGAAAGTGTGACTGATTACTGTATGCTCAATTTAAAATATCCTTTAATATTAAGAGTTTTTTTTTACAAAATTTTTATCAGAATATTCATTAAAGTGGTTGTAGCACAAACATGATTAATAGGATTTATATCAGATTCTATGTTTGAGCTTCTTTATTTAAGGATGGTTTCATATTTTTAAAGAGAATAAGATATAAGTAATGTATACTTTATAATGCTGAGTAAAGTAGAAAATTATCAGGTGATAAGCCTGTAAGTATTTTTTGTTCTTATGCTTGTATTTGCTGGTATTTTTATAGAGAGGAAAGAACGTGGATCCTATCACAAGTGAAGCTGTCCGCAACGTATTACGTACAATCAAAGGACCAGATCTTGAAAGCGATATTGTGTCGTTGGGTCTTCTTTCAGAAATATTGATTGCTGATGGTAAGGTTTTCTTTTCTATTACAGTTCCTGATGGAGGTGTGCAAGAATGGGAATCATTGCGTCGTTCTGCTGAAAAGATGGTATGTGCCTTGGAAGGAGTGAAATCTGTTGTTGTCACACTTACAGCAGAAAAAACAACAAAGGCAGTACCTAGACGGAGAGCAAATCTCTTACCGATCAAAATGCCCATAGAAGGTGTGCGGCATGTGATTGCTGTTGCTTCTGGAAAAGGAGGGGTAGGAAAATCTACGATGGCAGTAAATATCGCCTTAGCTTTACAAGATTCTGGTTTCAAGACGGGGGTGATGGATGCTGATATTTATGGTCCTTCGTTGCCACGTTTGACAGGACTTGTTAATCAAAAACCACAGCTTATTGGAGAAAAAAAGATTCAACCTCTTGAAAAATTCGGACTTAAATTGATGTCGATGGGATTTTTGGTTGAGGAAGAAAAGCCGGTAGTATGGCGTGGTCCTATGGTTATGGCAGCTGTAACGCAATTGTTACGAGATGTTGTATGGGGCCCTCTGGACATTTTAGTCGTTGATATGCCGCCCGGTACAGGGGATGCACAATTAACGCTTGCTCAACAGGTACAATTAACAGGTGCGTTGGTTGTCTCTACGCCCCAAGATCTTGCTTTAGTGGATGCGCGTAAAGCAATAGAAATGTTCATGAAAGTCAATGTTCCTATTTTAGGACTCATTGAGAATATGAGTTATTTTATCGCTCCTGATACGGGAAAACGCTATGATATTTTTGGCTATGGTGGTGCACGGGCAGAAGCGGACCGTCGAGAAGTCCCTTTCTTAGCGGAAATACCGCTTGATGCAGCTTTAAGATTTTCTTCAGATGAGGGGGTCCCTATTTTTGTTGCTAAGCCTAGTGAAGAGCATGCTAAACTATATCGTAAAATTGTTGATCAAATAAAAAATCAACTCTTTTGAATGTTTTTTTAAGAGAGTTTATTAAAACACAATCATGAAAGACATAAAAATAGTTTCTTCTTTGTAAGGAGAAGTTTTAATGTGAGAATGGAGTATATTAGGTTAAATAAATAAAAAATTATTCATGCGTTTGGATAACCTGAAGGGGACACAAATTGAAGAGTTGGAGCCGTGAGGTAGAAAAAAATATTGGACTTGAGGCTAAAAGAAGACAGAAAATAAAAATAATTTAGAAAAATTGTAAAAGGTTGTAAAAAATATTTTAATAATCAATTTTTCCATAAAATAGTATTTTTTCAGGTGTAAAAAAGCATTTTTCGATGTGAGTTTTCTTGATATACATCTTCAACATTTAGTTTTTTCTTATTGAGATGATAAAAATATTGGTCAAGTCTTTTTAGAAGCATTCATTTTTTGCAAAGTAGCCTCAAGAGCGGTTGTTAAAGCATTCCTTCCCCCTTGATGAGAAAAGTAATCTGACAAAAATTCATTTGTTCCACCCTTTGTTGAAAACTCTTTTTCAAGCAGTGCAAAATCGAGAAATGCAGAATGATCCGTTGCTGTAATTTTACGCATTTCATCCGTAAGATTTCCAAACATCATAGTAAGGAATTCTGCTGATTGCTGTTTTTTTAACCCTTGTGTTATAAACCATTGATGGGCAGTTTCTATAAAATTAAAATATACTCCCATAAGTGAACCTGCTGTCATAAAAAGATTAAACTGCTCTTCCTTATCCAGCACTAATGTGCCCCCCAATGCATCAAATAAAGTGCGTAAAAAGGGATGATCGGGATAGATTGGTGTCAAATTTTTGCATTCTGCAACAAAAGGTAATGGAACAGCACGATAAACTTTATGATTAATCCACTCTTCTATTTCTGCTGCTTTTGCCATAGCAAGTACGGAAATAACCAGCTGTTCTGGACGAAAACAAAGAGAGCGCAAAACGTCTTCTGCAATTTGATTGGGCAAGCAAAGAAAAACACAATCACTAATATCGAGCAACGCTTGGTTATTTTCAGCAATCATAACCGTATCATAGGTGCGTGAAAGGCGCTCTGCTGTTTGTGCATTGCGAGGCGAAACAATAATGGAAGAAACATCAAAGGTGCTTGTCATTAAGCCATTCACCATTGAAGCACTGATTGTACCCGTTCCTAAAAAGCCAAGTTTCATTTCTATTTCTCAGTTTTATATTTTTAAAGGAATCTCAATCAACATTTCAGGTGTTTTAACTAACATAAACGCTAATTGAAGAAGCAACACATAACATAGCAAGAATAATCAAGCCCAAATAGATTTTAGGCTTGTCAAAGAGAACGGCAAAAGCAGAAAACCAACCAACAACAGCTGCGGCTAATGCAAATAAAAAACCTGGTTTATTCATAAGAACAATATGCATTGCCATTAAACCACCAATAATGAGCGCTCCAAAAATAATGAGTAAACCTGTTGCAAACTTTTCATAATCATCCATATTTTGCTCCTTATAGCGCTCAATTATTACACACTTTTTAACGCATATGCACATAAAAACGAAATGTTTTTTATTGAATATGGTTAAAACGGGGGGTGTCTTTTATTGATCAGATGTAAAAAATGCAGGGATATGCTGTGGCCAACGCCAAGGTAAAATTGCAACCAAATCAAAGCGCACAGACAAAAGGGCATAATCTTTTTGCCGTGCGAGCCAAATATCGGCAGCTGCTTCAATTCGCCTTTCATTCATTCGGGAAACCGCTTCCATTGCTTCAGCCAACGTTGAACGTGCTTTAACTTCAACGATTAACACAAGATTTCCGCGTCGTGCAATTAAATCAATTTCCCCACATTTTGTTTTAAAACGCCTTTCGGCAATGTGAAACCCTTTGCAACGTAGCCACCAAGCTGCCAATTTTTCTGCACGTACCCCTCGATAAAAAGACTTTTGTCTGCGTTTTTTTTGCATCATTTTATGCATTTTTTAAAAAGATTAATCGCTGAAAAAGTTCCTGCTTTTTTAAACCGGTTTTTTTTGCAACAAAAGCTGCCGCTTGAGCAGCAGAATATGTCCGTGCGCGTTCTAGTAGCATTTCATCAATTTCTTGATCACTTATCACATTTAAAGAAGAAGATGATTCTCCTACAACTACAACAATTTCCCCACGAATATGTGCTTGTTTTCTGTAATTTTCCAACAAGTTCCCCAAATTGGAAACATCTACTGTTTCAAACTTTTTTGTTAATTCACGACAAATGGCAGCAGGTCGATCAGCCGAAAAAAGTGTGACCATATCCTGTAAAGTTTCAACAAGACGATGCGGTGATTCATAAAAAATCAAAGTTGCTGGAATCTCTTTTAATTGTTCCAACCGTTTTCGGCGTTGTAGCTTTCGTGCACTCAAAAAACCTGCAAAAAAAAAGCTATCAGTAGGAAGCCCTGTCGGTATAAGAGCGGCTAAAAGAGCGGATGCTCCAGGAATAGGAATGATTTTATGACCAGCTTTACGGGCCTCTTCCACCAATCGAAATCCGGGATCAGAAATAAGTGGTGTTCCGGCATCTGAAACAAGTGCTACTGTTTTGTTTTCTGCTAAAGCCGCTAAGAGCTTTGGACCCGCTTTTTGCGCATTATATTCATGATAGAGAAAAGTTTTTTTTTGAATACCGTAACGTTCTAACAAAACACGTGTTACTCGCGTATCCTCACACGCTAAAATATCAATTCCTGCAAGCACTTGCAAAGCACGAAGCGTAATATCTGCAAGATTTCCGATAGGTGTTGCCACAAGATAAAGCCCTGATTCTATAACGGGTGCAGAATAAGCATGCGCACCTATAAAATATGCTTTTTCACACATGCTCTTTTCTTTTCATTAAATTCTCCTCACCACAAGATTTTTATCCATACTCATAAGCCATTTTGGCTTATTTTTTACCAGCACATTTTTTATCATTACAAAGGCTTACCTTACTCGAATAATCGATTACACTACAATAAGATAATTTCATATTTAACGTCTTAATTTAACATTATTATCTATTTTGATCCGCGTTATTTTTTCCAGTAAAACAAATTCCAAATGTAACCAATATTCTATCAGCCCCATGATTTTCTATAAAGTTTTTCCTTCGAGAACCAAAAAACAATTTTACCCATGTTATCATCTCATGCTTGGTTATGCTCTTTTAAAAGCTAAGCTTTTTAGATTATTTTCATAATGCCGATTTTTCAAATATTCTATTGATATCCAAACTGTTTTTCTGAGCAAATATAAACAGCCTCTTTTGAAGCACAAACAGTTAACTGGCAGCTGACTGTATTGTTATTGATTAAATATAAGCTCTTATCAGCAAAATACTTTATTTTTTCATATTCTCTATAGCTTTAACAGTATAATGAGTACCTTAGAAACGTTTAAGGCTAATTTTTATCTTAAAGATTTGATTTATAATGGAAAATTTATTATTTTGCCTATTAATTAGGAGCTTTAAATATCGTAACATTATCTCAGCTCTTCTTATAGTCATTAATCAAAATTATTTTCGTGCATCTTGAAACCCTCTCAAAGCAAAGATTATCGCATCATTGGGGATCGCAGAGAAAATGATGCTGTTAGCTTGTACTTTTTATTTCGTAAATATAGAACTGTTCGTTCACAGGAGTGTGTTATACCTTTTTCGGATAGTGTCGCGAAATAATTGTTTGATATGAGAGCTATCTCTTAAAAACAAGCCCATGATTGAACAACACAAGTCTGCTTTAATTTTGGATACCTTATTTTTTTGAAGGATATGCTCCCATAAAAAACGTAAGTAATAAAAGCGGGGACAATACGTTATCTCTTCTTTTTAGAGGATATTGTGATGCTTTTGAAAGTTTTAAAACCAAATGGACAGATGATAGTAAAGAGGAAAACAGGTTTTTTCCTTTCAGGTTTCATATTCTTGCTAAATGAAACTGTATTTTCGTTTCAGAGATTACTCAAATAGAATATGCAATATTTTTGCTCTAGCTACAAAATCTGGAACGGCGTGCAGAGCTTTCATTCATCTTAATCTTTCTTTTAAATATACCACTATGTTCAATTTGGATGTTGATTTACAAGCAACAGCGAAAGCACAAGCTTTATAAACAAACAACTCTATAAAACGCGTCATAGAGTGGTTATGAAAGCTATTTTGGTTTTTATCAGATGTTTTGCTAATAGCGATAGTCTCCATGGCTTGGTATCTGCTTATTCTTACGGTATTTGCATACATTCATTGCAGTATATTGGTAAAGGGCAGTATATTGGTAAAGGTTAGATGCAAGGCGATTATCTTTAATGCAAAAATAAAAGGTTAATGTAAGATTTTTTCGTGTCATTATCATTAGAAACATAAAAAGGGCTTGAGCAAGCATGCTCTTTATCTCTTTATCTCGCAATGTTTTTTCTACATTTGTTTGTGGTTTTCTTGAGTGAGCATTACTTGCCAAGTGTAGGAGAAAAAATAAACTTGAAGTGTACCTCCGTAGGTTTTGCTCTTGGCTAGTTAAAACGATTGATGTTTCTTATGAGATGGCTAAAAGCATTTTGGATCATGTGGGAGAGGGGGTAAAGTAGAACGGGCTTATTTTCTTTCAGATTTTCGAGAACCGCGGTTTTTCCTTTATTGCAGAATTTTCAAGAATATATTCATTATTGTTTTGTTATTTAGATAAAAAAATTTTGATAAAAATATGTTATGTTTTTCTATTGAAAAAAGTCATGCGGTGAAGAGAGTATATTATATGAGAATAGAGTTCTTTTTACATTGTGAAAGAACGTATGAAGGAAGGTGATTGATAGATTTCTGATCTGGGAAATATTTTTATTCAATGTGTTTTGTATATTTCAATTTTAGGAAAATGAACAATGATTACATATTGGGATAGAAGGGGCCCTCATTACCTTGCGGACAGATCCAAGTGATATTTTGGTTTGGATCTTTGATATCGCATGTTTTACAATGTATGCAATTTGAAGCGTTGATCATATAAGTCAGATGATCATTATCCTCTAGCCACTCGTAGACAGCGGCGGGACAATAGCGTGTAGAGGGTCCTCCATAGATCGTATATTCAGAGTCTTTTTGTTTTTTTAATGAGGCTATTTTTAAATGACAAGGTTGATTTTCTTCATGATGCGTATTGGAAAGGGCAACACTTGAAAGGCGATCAAAGGTTACAACGCCATCTGGTTTTGGGTAAGAAATGGGTTGAAATTTTTCTGCTGGTTCAAGGCATGCATAATCTTCCTTTCCATGGGAGAGTGTTTTAAATAAGGAAAATCCGAACAGTTGTTGCCACCACATATCAAAACCAGCAAGTTTAATTCCATATTTTGTCCCATATTTTTCCCAAAGCGGTTTGGCATTTCGCACTTTATAAAGATCTTTTCCAATGAGCCCTTTTCGCCATTGTTCTTCGATTTCTTTAACCTCATCATGGGCACGCCCTTGTGCAAGAGCGGTAGCAATTTTATCGGCAGCTAATATGCCAGATAAGATGGCATTGTGTGATCCTTTGATACGAGGAACATTGACAAATCCAGCAGAGCAGCCAATAAGCGCCCCACCAGGAAAGGTGAGTTTTGGTACAGATTGCCAACCTCCTTCGCTGATAACACGTGCACCATAGGAAAGACGTTTTGCGCCTTTAAAGATTTTATAGAGTTTTGGATGTGTTTTAAAACGTTGAAATTCTTCAAAGGGAGAAAGGTAAGGATTTTTGTAATCTAAGTGCACAACAAAACCGACAGAAATGATATTGTTTTCTTGGTGATAAATAAAGCCACCGCCACCGGTATTATTGTCTAAGGGCCAACCAGTGAAATGTTGTACTAAACCGCGTTGGTGTTTGTTGGGGGCAATTTCCCAGAGCTCCTTGAGACCAAGACCAAATTTTTGTGGTTCTCGATTTTTGCTAAGATTAAAATGTTGTATCAGTTGTTTTGCAATTGAGCCGCGTGCTCCTTCCGCAATCAGAGTATATTTTGCCAATAAAGCCATCCCAGGCATATAATTTTTTCCAGGGGTTCCATCTTTGTTAAGCCCCATATCTCCGGTGAGAACACCAATAATAGCTCCGTTATCTTTTTGGATGATGGGTTCTGTTGCTGCAAAACCAGGATAGATTTCAACACCCAACGCTTCAGCTTTTTTGCTTAGCCAGCGGCAGACGCTCCCAAGCGAAACGATATAACATCCGTTATTTGATAAGATTTTAGGGTGCAAAATATTGGGAAATACTGTGGACTTTTGAGGCTTTAGAAAAAAAAATTGGTCCTGTGTGACAGGGGTTGTGAAGGGATGGTCGTTATCATTTCGCCATTCTGGTAAGAGTGTATCGATACCAATGGGGTCAACAACTGCGCCAGAGAGAATATGTGCACCAACTTCGGTCCCTTTTTCAACAATTGTGACAGAAAGCTCAGGATTAATTTGTTTAAAACGAATTGCGGCAGAAAGCCCTGCAGGTCCTGCTCCGACAATGACTATATCAAACTCCATACTTTCACGTTGGTCATGCAGAGGTGCTTTCATGGCTTATAAAGCTTTCTCCAATTCTGGAATAATTTGGTGGAGATCACCTACAAGGGTGTAATCGGCAATTTGCATGATGGGAGCTTCTTCATCTTTATTAATGGCAACAATAATTTGTGCATCCATTATACCGGCTACATGCTGGATTGCACCGGAAATGCCAACGGCGATATAGAGTTCAGGGGCAACGACTTTTCCTGTTTGTCCAATTTGCCAATCATTGGGAGCATAGCCTGCATCCACTGCTGCGCGGCTGGCACCTAAAGCAGCATTTAATTTGTTTGCAAGAGGAAGAAGCAGGGCCATAAATTTCTCTTGAGAACCAAGACCACGCCCGCCTGATATAATAACACGTGCTGAGGTGAGCTCAGGACGATCACTTTTGTTTGTCTCTGCTTTTACGAAAGAAGAAAGATTTGGATTGGGAGCTGGTGTTATTGTTTTAATGGGAGCAGAATTATTTTGGGAAGGCGTTGGGGTGAAAGAAGCGGTGCGAACTGTTATAATCTTTTTATAATCATTGGTGCGTACAGTTTCAAATGCATTGCCTGCATAAATTGGTCGTTTGAAGGTATTGGGTGAAAGAATGGCGGTAATATCTGAAATTTGCATAAGATCAAGAAGAGCTGCTACGCGCGGCATCACATTTTTCCCAGTACTGCTGGATGCTGCCATGATCACATCATAATCATTTGCTAACGTGAGGATTGTATCTGCCATAGGCTCGGCAAGTTGATGGGCTAAATAGTCTGCTTTTGCAATAAGAACTTGCCGCACACCATTAAGTTTAGCACTATTTTCCGCTATCGTTTGAATTTTTTCTCCGCAAACCAGAATATCGATATCATTACTGAGTACGCGTGCAGCGGTGAGTGCTTTTGCTGTTTCTTCTGTATTATGATCGGCCAATAAAAGAATTGCCATAAGTTTTTGCCCTTTTATGTGAGTGTTGCTTTTACTCTAGTGGTGAGAATATTAAATGCAGTTCTTCTGTTTTAAGGCTCTAACAAGTTCTACTACATTTGCCACTTTTATACCGGATTGACGGGGTTTTGGCTCTTCAACGCTTAAAATTGTTAAGCGTGCTTTCGTATCGACGCCAAGATCAGTAAGAGATTTTTGTTCAATGATTTTCTTTTTTGCTTTCATGATATTGGGGAGAGAGGTGTAACGCGGTTCATTGAGCCGTAGATCGGCGGTCATAACAATGGGAAGGGGAAGACAAAGGGTTTGTGTTCCATTATCAACTTCACGAGTAACTGTAGCATGCCCATTTTCTATGTTAAGATGTGAGGCAAAAGTTGCTTGTCCCCACCCAAGAAGAGCAGCGAGCATTTGTCCTGTTTGGTTGCTATCGTCATCAATTGCTTGTTTTCCTAAAAAGACCATATTAGGTTTTTCTTCATCAACAATGGTTTTGAGAACCTTAGCAATTGCTAAGGGTTCAAGTGTTTGATCCGTTGTGACAAGAAGTGCGCGATCAGCTCCCATTGCAAGTCCTGTTCGTAGAGTTTCTTTGGCTGCTTCTGGGCCAATTGAAACAAGAAGAACTTCTGAAATTTTACCGGATTCTTTTTGGCGAATGGCCTCCTCCACGGCTATCTCATCAAAAGGATTCATAGACATTTTTACGTGAGACAGATCAACGCCTGTATTATCAGGTTTGACGCGTATCTTGATGTTATAATCAACAACACGTTTGACAGCGACAATTATTTTCATAATGATCCTCTTTGTTTGTACGTCATAAGTTTATAGCAATACTCATAAGAAACCAAATTGTTTAGAATGAAGTCTCAATTTATAACTTGTGTTCTCTTTCATATAAGCTTTTTTTACGTTTACTTGTACTTTCTCGTCGTCATTTTCAATCTTCATATTTTTGCATTGCCATAATTGCCCTATTTGCTTGAATAAAAAGTAAAAAAATCAATTTGTCTTGTGAGAATATTTTTTTAGTTCCTTATGCTTTGTTTATGATGGTGCAATAGGTCCTTTATGCAATGAAAAATTAAGTAAAAAAGATAAAAATGGGGGAATGATTTTTCTCTTCAAATCTTGAATACAGAAAAATTAAAGATCTTTCTTTCAAATATTTTAGATAAAGATTGGGGAAAATATTTCTAACAAAAAAGTTTTTGGGAGTTCTTAAAGCTCTATTTACTAAAATAGAGCACACTTTCTCATCATTTGTTGCGATTCTTTTCAAAAAGGTTAATGAGGGGTAGGCGTTTGTGAATACGAAGGGTCATACGATCGGCCAGGCGACCAAACAGGTTAGGAACGATAAAGTCTTTTCTTTTGTTGAACAGAAAGAGAGCATGGATACTTCTGTAGAAGTAACGATGTCGGATATTGCTCAAAAATTACGCACCGTTTATGCGCAAATGCAAATGAAGCATTCGCCTCGTTCTTTAATGCAGCAGAGTTCGGTAGAAGAGCATTTTAAATCTTACTTAGATGATATTAGTCGGGCCATTTTGGCTGAACATTATATACGTCGTCAAAGAGAAAAAAAGCTTTTCCAGTCTTTAGAGCAGATTAAAACAATTGTTCAAAGTTTGCAGAGTGAAAAAAAAAGCTTAGAAGAAGCAGCGGTAACACGACGGGTGTCTCGTTCAAAATCACCTGATTCTGTTGTACAAAAACTTGCTCACATGGAATGTGAGGGAAATCAAGAACGCTTATTACTTCAAAAGGTGCAAAATTTTTCGAAAGAAAACAGCATAATTTCACTCCAAACAAATGTTGAAAATACGGTGCAGCAAGAAGATAGAAGCCCTTTGCCCAGTGATGCTCTGAAATCTTCTTTTAAAAAGGTTGAGGGGGTAGTGGAGCATGCTGTGATAGAAGAAAAAGGTATGATGGGTGCTCAGGCATCTAATCATTGTATTGAGAATGATTTTTCTTCTTTAAGGACGCAGTCTCGGGAACATGTGTCGTTTTTATCTTATTTGCTAAAAAAAGGTGTTCTTTGTTTTTTAACCGTTGCATTTGTGGTAGCGATAACGTTATGTTTTTATAGCTTTTTAAAAGGAGCTCGTTTTTTTTAATTTTTATGATGTTGATGTTAATAGATGTGAAATGTATTGCGCATTCGTGTTTGTGCGGAAGCTATAGCAACTAAAATTATCCTTTTAAACACGCAACAGAGATTATTGGAAAAGAGGATAATTGGAGAAGGATTCTCTAATTGTAAAAAAACCTCAAATTATCTTGAAGGTTCTGTAAGTGAGTATTTATTTACCAATTGCTGAAATGTCACTCAATATGCTGATCTTGATTGGTATGGGAGTCGTTGCTGGTTTTTTTTCAGGACTTTTTGGAATCGGTGGTGGGTTTCTCATCACGCCGTTATTGATTTTTTATAATATTCCTCCTGCTATTGCTGTTGGAACAGGTGCTAACCAGATGATTGCGTCATCTGTAACAGGAGCAATTACACATTTTAGAAGACGTACGCTCGATATTAAACTTGGTATTCTTTTGGCGATTGGAGGAGGGATTGGTTCTTTAATCGGGATTCAGGTTTTCTCTGTTTTGAAAAAGTTAGGTCAATTAGACTTAATGATTTCGCTTCTTTATGTGATTCTTCTTGGAAGTGTAGGAAGCTTGATGATCGTTGAAAGTTGGTATGATATGATGCGCAAGCGTAAGGCAGGAAAAGCCAATATTCGTCTTGCTGGTCGACATAATTGGATTCATCGCTTACCCTTAAAAATGCGTTTTCGGACATCTATGATATATGTTAGCATTATTCCAGTTTTAGGGATTGGTCTCATTGTGGGGTTGTTGTCTTCTATTATGGGAATTGGTGGGGGGTTCTTTATGATACCAGCATTGATTTATCTTCTGCGTGTTCCAACCAGTGTGGTGATTGGGACTTCACTTTTTCAGATTACATTTGTGTCTTCTTTCACGACAGTTTTGCAAAGTATGACTAATCAGTCCGTTGATATTGTCTTGGCTTTTTTGTTAATGCTTGGAGGAAGTATTGGTGCGCAATATGGAACACGGGTTGGACGGAAGTTAAAGGCTGAACAATTGCGTATGGCACTTGCATTTTTAGTGTTGATTGTGTGTATGCGTCTTGCTTTTCAATTATTTATACGCCCTGATAATCTTTTCTCTCTGGATATTCTTATGAGATAAAAATGGGTAGATTATTTTCTTTATACATCATTACAGGTTGCTTTTGTTTTATTTCTTTTTCTACATGGTCACATGTTGGGACGCCAGCTACATTCATTGATCAAGTTGACCACGAAACTGTCCAAATTATTGTAACAACGAATACGATTACTGTGGATGCAAATTTTGCTGGTCGTGATCTTTATATTGCTGGTGTTTTGGAAAATATTGATCCGTTATATTCTCGACAGAACCGTTATGATATTGTTGTAAGCTTGGAGGGACAAGATCGGACAATGGTGATGCGAGAAAAAAAACGCAATGCCGGTGTATGGGTCAATACAGATTCTCTTATTTTTAAAAAGGTTCCTCTTTTTTACTCTATGGTCACAACACGTGAAATTGACGATATTACGAGCATTGAAGATTATAAACGCTTAGGGTTAGGATTACTCTATTTGCCATTGCAGACGGATGAACAAGATCAGAAAAAAATACAAATCTTTCGCGATGAACTTATAAAATTGCAAAAAGCTAAAAGCCTTTATTATGAGGAAGTGGGTGGGGTTCGTTTTGGTTCTGACACACTTTTCACAGCGCATTTTCGTTTGCCAGCAAATATTCCGGTTGGACATTATAAAGTTCGTGCTTATCTTTTTCGTGATGGACAGTTTATTGATAGTGCAACAACGACTCTTGAAATTGTTAAAGCACATATCACCTATACAATTTTTTATGCAGCGCACAAGTATCGTTTTTTATATGGTATTGTTGCAGTGATTATTGCTATTACTACAGGATTTTTGTGTCGTTTGATTTTTCGAAAAGATTAACGCAAGGAAAATGTTAAGGCTT
Organism: Bartonella sp. CL71SXKL; assembly: GCF_042194935.1. Classification (NCBI taxonomy): domain Bacteria; kingdom Pseudomonadati; phylum Pseudomonadota; class Alphaproteobacteria; order Hyphomicrobiales; family Bartonellaceae; genus Bartonella; species Bartonella sp. CL71SXKL. The sequence continues at coordinate 21,647 of NZ_JBHINI010000017.1, forward strand.
TTATTTTTTATGAAAAATTCGTAAGATAAGAAAAATAGGCACAACAACAATAGCTCCTGTCATAGTTATATGGAAGAAATTTGTAAGCGTTATAAATCCTGCTTCCCATAGTGATTGAAAAAAATCGACTATTTTTTGTATGAGGTTTCGAGGTGTCCATCCCAAAAAATTCATTACGATACCAATGAAGAATGAAAGGATAAGCAATTTTAGACTAACGCGGCTTGATTTTTCTCCAAGAAACGCATGAAAAGAATCTAATAATTTTTTTTTTCGCTTCATTTTAATATACTTTCAAAGATCGTGTTTTTTATTGTATTATCATGGTACAGCGATGTTATTATCATAAAGGAAAAACATTTTTTTATTTTTTCTTACTTTTTTGAGTTTATCACCTTAGTCTGGTTAACGGTGCTGGTTTTTGAAATATACACATGTTTTATTGCATTTTTTGCGATATTTTCATGGCCCTTTTTTATTAAATAAAGGGATATCCTTTCGTTTCTGAGAATTTGTAGAGAAATTTTATAACGTTTCGATATTTCACATCAGAGTGAGAGTTCTAGTATATTGAAGATTTTGTAACGAACTTATTATTGTCGTGTATAGAAATAATATTTCAAGACAGTTTACTTAAAAAAGACTATCTATTCTAATAAGGGTGTGCTTATATAAGTATTATATTTAGATATTTCAACCTTGGTGCATTGAAAAGATCTTTTTTTCTGAAAAAATGTAAGCAATGATAAGCAATGAATTGAGTGTTGTTAAAGGAGCAAAGATATTAAAAATACGATGTTGAAAAAAGTTTTGTTATGTATATCCGCGTGAGGGAATGTAAGAGGTTTGTGGTGCCCGTGCTCCTTTTATTTGGAAATAAGATATAATTAGAAGCCGTTATTTAGTGGGGAATTATGGAAAAATTCAAAATTCCTCTTGCAGAAGGGGTAGAGGTGTTTCATGTTAGCCGATGGGTGAATTTTTCTGTTTTGTTAAAATATCAAATTATTATTAGGGTTCTTCGTTATTAAGGCGCTTGAGTTAACAGGGGAGAGCCCTTTGATGGCATAAAAACGCTAGAAGAAAGAAGTGACAAGCTTGCCTGATAATAGAGAAGAAGTCTTTGTCTTATCGCGTTCAATGGTAGACGTTGTAATATTATCAATAGATTTGTGATGGGTTATGTCATTCATCATATATTAAATTGCTTTTCGGTGCATATTGGGGGCTTGTTAAGTATGGACAGGAGAAAAGGTTGGAAAGTGGTGCTGTTTGAAAGTTTTAATACTTTGTTTTAGGGGCCTATGGATCGTCTAACCTTATGATTAAGCATGTTCTTGTTGCGTGGGAAATTTATATAATAAACTTTATTTAAAAGGAAAAGTTATGAATTTGAAGAAAAAAATATTGAAAGGGAGCAGCTTTCTTGTTTCTGCTTTTATTGCACTGGGGGTAGTTGGACAACAGGTTTCAGCAAAAACACCGGCTGATACCCTTGTGATGGCTTGGAATCTTGATGCAATCAGTACGTTTGATCCTGCGCAGCTCAATGATGTTTATGGAAGTGAAATTGTTCGCAATGTTTGTGATAACTTGGTGAGTACTGCGACAGATGATCCTGCTAAAATGGTTCCTGCTTTAGCAACGCATTGGGATGTTTCAGGTGATGATCACAGTACGATGATTACTTTTCATTTGCGTGATGGTTTGAAGTTTAATAATGGCAGATCAGCCAATGCCAATGATCTTGTTTGGGGTATGAAGCGGGTTGTCAAATTGAAGATGGGTAATGCGGCAATTTTTAATGAATATGGAATTGTAGAACAAAATGTTGATGATGCTTTGCAAGCTCCTGATAAGAAAACAGTTGTGATGAAATTTGATAAACCTTATCCAGCAGAACTTATTCTTAATAATATTGTTGCAAGTCCTGCAACAGCTTTGCTTGATCGTAACACGATTATGAAACACGAAAAAGATGGTGATTTGGGAAATCAGTATTTGAAGAGTCATGCTGCTTGTGTTGGTCCTTATCAGTTAAAAAGTTGGCGCCCTGGAGAAGCTCTTTTGTTGCGTGCAAGCTCTCACTATTGGGGACAAGCGCCTAAACTGAAGCAGATTTTAATTCGCCATGTTGCAGAGCCCGGAACACAACGCTTGTTGTTGCAAAAACATGATAT
>NZ_JBHINI010000018.1:0-23749 GCF_042194935.1 Bartonella sp. CL71SXKL
GTAATCGCTTCAATGGCTTCAAGGCTTTTGCGTTCAGGCAACTGATCAAAATCAAGTTGAAAGGAATTCCACCATGCGCGCCCCGTCCAGGCAGGTTGAAAGCGTGCCGAAATCCCTAGCCATTCAAGCCCTATCTCTATTGCCGCAAGGGAGCCGCGAATATTTTGCCATGCAAGACCCTGATCAATTAAATCATAAAGGGTAGAGAAATAAGGGTTTAATTCTTGTAAGCCATATTCGTCTATTAAAAAGGGCAACCAAGAAGGCGGACGCGTAATAAATTTCGCGCGGGGTATTTCTTCGAGTGCCGTTTTAACGTGAGGATCAACAGCCATTGCGTCAGCAAGACAACGTTCAAACAAGCTCGAATTTGGGGGCAAAAGTGAGGAAAGCATCAATAAGCGTGCCCCCGTAATGATAAGACAATATCCCCCAAAGCTACAGCTTCATCAGGTGCGACCAAAATATCCTCACAAGGTTGCGTTATGTTCACATGGTGAACGCCCTCAACCATCAAGCGGCTTAGTATCCAACTTAAAGACAAATCACGCCCAAGCCTTTGCGCATGCGCCCATTCTGCTCTTAAATTCTGCTCCGCTCTTTCCAAAACAAAGGAGCCTTCATCCGGTAACAACCAAAAATCAGCAGAAACATTGATCATCCGCTGTACCGCGCTTTTCACAAGGATGTGGTCATTGGTCATTTTAACATGGGGGGCATCAAGGGCTGCTTGCACCTTTGCAATTAAAGCCTCATCAGCCACCCCTGAAGGGGTGTCACTAAAAAGCGCAACATGAATAAGCGGACTTTTACCCTCACGATAAACAAAAGCATCTTTGACATGGATATCGCTTGAGAGGGCAAAATATTGGTAACGTGGCGCTGTGCCACCTGTGGAATGTCCTTGTCTATTCAAGCGAATGCGGCGGCGCAAACGCTCATCATCTTCATCCAAAAGGCGCGTGACCCCATGAAAATCCCCCAAATGATCTAAACTTGTTCCACGGGCAAATGTGAGTAAATTATCTCGCGCCACTTCATTAATTCGCTGGCGCAATAGCAACTCTTCATAAGCCGCCGCTTGCAATTGAATGACCACGGGATCATAAGCGGTTTTTTCTACATTATAAGGAATATGATGTGCTGCAAAAAGCTCAGTCAAACGCGTGATCTTTTGCTCTAAAATTGCTTCAACAGAAAGCTCTTCAATAATTTGTGGCAAAGGGAGTTGTGGAGGGGGAATTTGTGGCCAAGGAAATTGTAGAATGGATAAAGGTTCAAACTCAGTCATCACCAACCTCTAAATTGATGCTCATTGGCTCTTGGTGTGACCAATCTCCCAAATGCCCATTGGGATAAAAAACACCCGTTAAAACAAAATGGAACGTGCCTTCACGCGTTGCTTTTGTCAGATCAATCCTCTGCAACGAGAACCCAGGCTCTCCACACTCTGGATCATCGAGTGCTTCAACAATTGCTTGATAAAGCTGCATCATCGTCGCAGGATCAGCATTGGCGTCTTGGAATGCTCCAACATCACATCCATAATGACGACGCAAAACCCGTGTCCCAATTCTTGTCGTCAGACATTTACGAAGTGACTGTTGACAATGCGCAAAGCCATATAAAAGAGAGCCATCCTTTTCGCTCATCCCGCACCGCATGCTTTAAGCCCCTTTGCTTGTCTTTGTGGTAGAAACAGTTGGGGGCGCAGAAACAACAGGTGCTGGTTTTTCAGCGATCTGACCAAGCAGCAACGGATATTTAGCCTCTTCCTCACTTAAACAAATTTCTTCACCTTTGCCCAGTGAACGCTTGCCTGCAACAAAATCGGCATTGGTTAAAATAACATAAATGTTCTCACGCATGATAAAACTCCTTTAAAGAGGGGAAGAGGTTGTGGAGGGACCCATTTTGACCCCACCGTGTTTGTGGCTTGCGCCAACAGATTTTTGATTATGCTGTAAATCTTCTGCTTGAATCCGCACACTACCCGTTAATTCAACACGGGTTGCTTGATGAGAAAGCACCAAACCTTTTTCACTCAAATGGATTTGGTTTTCCCCATGGGAGAGAATAAGTTCATCTTTTGTCATTCGCAAAGCGCCACCGGCATAACAGAGCGCCAACTCTTGGAAAGAGCGTGCGGGATTAGGTGCATCCTCACTATAACTATCGCGCACCACCAGAGAGGCAGAACCAATTTCGCCATGGGGATTTAATAACCGCACCGGATCACCAACATGGAGGGGCATATTGCTTGAGAGAGCGCCAGAAGCTTCTTGCGCTTGTAGCCAAGGCGATAAAACTGCTTGTCCATTAGAACCCTGTTCGGAAAGTTTCACCCGCACCCTATGGCCATCAACTTGCACAACCCGCCCAATCATGTGCTGGTTGGCAAGACAGCGTTCAAGCGCATCAAGACGCTTCATTATTTGTCGCAAGGTGTCACTCAACAAATGCGCATCATTCATAGCAACACCTCATCATCACATGAAATCAAACCACTTTTGAGTTGTCCTTCATCACAAAAAATATCCTGTCCCAACTGATGCAAATCTTGGTGCCATTCCACCACGCTTATCGATACACCACGCTGCTTAATCGCCGCGGAAATAATCGGTTCAATCTGGACATCACGCGGGGCACTCAAATGCGTTAGCCCCCACAATTGCCCGCTATGGCATAAAACCGCAATGGCTTCTGCTAAAAGCCAACTGGAAACATCACGCTCTTTACCAGTGGTAATAATAAAAGCCCCTAAATGAAGATCAGCACTCATCTGTCCACTTGCTACAGGATTCAAACGGCTTTCTAACACCGCAACCCGTATTGCTGGAGCCACCAGCATCTGTGTTTCAAGTTCTTCTAAATTAAAACGTCCAAATTGACAGCCGCAATCACGCACATCCGGCAAAGCGCCTTTAAGGCTCCTTATCACCGCTTCACGAAACTGATTAATGCGCCCTGCTTGTGTGATCGTTTGGTTCATGAAAAGACCCTTTCCAGCCAGTCTTCTGTCGCTTTGACAATTTCCACTTTATTGTGCTCTGAAAGCCCCAAATAAGGGCGTGCCGGCATGGTCACTTGATGCACACAAACAAAGCGGTGTGCATTACCGCTTTTAAGAAAAAAGCGCAGTGTCTTGCCATTTTTCGGGCGAATAACCCCACCTAATTGATGAATCCGCGCATAAACCAACCCAGAGCCCACAATCACCTGTTCTGGTGAAGCTTTCATATCAATGGAGCGTGAAAGCGCCCCACTGGCATAAAGAATGGAGGTGCGGGCATAATTGTTTTTCCACTTCTCTCCTTGGGCAGAATTTTTTTCGCTTTGAATCCGCCGCCTTGTGCTTTCTTGGATGAGACGCCCAACCCCTTGTGCCAAAGTCCCCATCGAGCTATCAGCGCCCTTTTGCAAAAAGGATAAAGCCGCTTCAAGCCCTGTCTCTTTAATCTCAATATGGGTTGCAACAGACATGTTACCTTCCCATCAAACGCGGCTTGGCATGAAAAAAAGCCCCATCACGAACCGGTCCATCTTCGCTCATAATTTTAGGTTCATCTATGCCTAAACCCGCTTTGCCTTCGGCAATACGTTTCAAGAGTTCAACCGCCTGTTTGTAACGATCTTCAATAGTCGTGGTCAGTGCCGTATGGCGTATGGCTAAATTATAAACAGCAATATTGACACAGATCATACCCAGAGCCGCCGGCTGTCCAGCAATGGGGATTGAGTAGCGATGAGACAAATGCACATCAATCTCACCACTTGCCTGTTCGAGCGCGCGGGCAATGGCTTGCTCTGAAAAAACTGGATCAGAATTCTCATCCATCCCGCATAAGTCATCCAAGAAGTCATCACCCCAGAGCTCTTCAATCAATGTTTTGCTTGCATAAGCCATGTTTAAAAGTTTCCCTTAGACAACTTCTTGCAACAAAACACCGGCATCTTTTGCGGCAACCAATTCACACACACGTTCCCCCACACGCACCCGTTTACCACCCGACAAGCCGATATCTGGATCTTGGATCACTCCAGACAAACGCTCGCCCAACTGGGCGCTAAAGCCCCAACTGATCACCGAACCATCTGCCTGTTGTTTGGTAGGGTCAATATAAAGCAGTGCAATCTTATTGCCCCACACGCGTGCCAATTGTGCCGAACGCCCTTTACGTGCCAAATTCACTTGCGATTCACCAATGAGTAAACGATCGGGGTGTATTTCCATCAGATCAGCAAATTGCGCCTTGGTGACAAAACCATCAGCAGTGCCACCCCCTTTAACGGCTTTAATGATTTTGGGATGACGTTTGAGTTTTGACCAAACAACTTTGCCCATCACAATGGTGTTGGGCGTATAGACGAGACTTTTATCCATCGCCTCATCTAAAGTGGCATAAGGGTCAGATTTCTCATAATCGCTAAATTTATTTTCACCCTTAAGCGTAATCACCCGCTCTGGTGCGTAATTTTCACTTCTTTGCACAAGAGCTGCAACACGCACTTCACGCCCCAATTCTAGCAAATTGGCAAGTCCCTCTACAGCTGTCTTTTCGGGGTTATAACGAGAGCGCTTTTCTGCCCGTGCGCGTGCCGCTGCTTCAATATCTGAATTGGGGATAAGATCATCAAGTCCGTAATCTTTGACACTGGCTTCCCGTTCAAAGGCAGAAAATTCCACCACATTCGGGCGCCCTTTTCGCCCAACCTCAAGTTCAGGCACGGTAAAATTTTCTGCTAAAGGAAATTCACTATATTTAAACACCTCACTTAAAACACAAACGCGTGGCAAAACTCTATCGCCAATAAGAGAACCTGCTGGATTGCGATAACCAATAGCAATAGCGGTGAGTGTTGGATCAATGGGAAAAGGTCTGTTCATTTTATGCCTCGATTAATTAATTTTAAAAGAAATAACATCACCAGCAGAACCATCACTCATGGCAATACCAATGGTGCGATCTGCGGCTTCCGCTTTAATGGCGTGTCCTTTGGGGTCAGAGGTCAAAAAATCACCAAAGGAAACATTGCCTCCACAAACCACTTCACCCCAACCACATTGGCCAACATCAATCATCTCACCAGCCTTTGCACTCAATGACCCAGCAGTCCCTAATAATTTATCACCCTTACCAGAAGCCGTTGCCACCATTCCGTCACCGCGCGCTGCAACAATGCAATAAGGTGAAATCACATCTCCAGCGCGAAAAGATTTAATCAAAATCATCGTACTCATAATGGGCGCTCCTTTTGCTCGCTAATATACTCAACTGCTCGGCTAATGGTGATGTCGAAGCCTTTTTTCTTCTGCTCTTCCTGATAATGGCGTGCCGCAAGGGCAACCTCTTCTGGAGCAAGCTTTGGTTCTTGCGCTAAGGCACACACTTCTAAAGGGCTTGTTGAGGCAAGCGCCGGCAACTTCTCGACCAAACTTTTAAAATGCTCCATCCCCCCTTCAAGGCTACAGAGCGCACGATATTCCTCGCGAGCAGCCGGCAAAATCTTGCCCTCTTCAATGGTCTTGTCTAAAAGACTCTCAATGGCACTGTTTTTTTGCTCTTCTTGCAAAAGCGCTAAATCTTCTCGCGCTTTTGTTAATTGGGCATTTAATTCCACGCGTTCCTTTTCGCGCGCTTTAAGCGTTGCTAAAACCTCATCCGCTTTAGCATCTTCTGCCAGCGATAGTGCACTGGCAATGGCTGTCAAATCCATCATTTTCTCCGTCAAAGTTATAGGGGAAGGCTGTTCACGGCTTAAAGCCGTCATGACAAGGGCTGGACGGTTCACCAAACCAGCACCTGCTAAATTTAAAATTTCACCTTTCTTGGAATGGCGAAACTCAGGCGAAAGATAGCGATATTCTCGGGCAACAATCTTTTTAGCGGCCATATCGGTCCATTTAACACGCCCCCAAATCGCACCATCCCGCTCTGCTAATTCTTCAATCCAGCCACTGGCAGGTGCTTCTAAACCATTTCTCGCACGGTGATGTTGCCCATGCTCATAATCAATCACAAGCGGTCCTTTATTGGCTGCAAAGGCTTTTAAAATCGTTTGCGGGTTATAATGCCATTGTCGTCCATCACGTGCCTTCACATGGGGCGCTTTGGGCAAAAGCTCTACCCATTCAGGCGCTTGGCTAACGGTGGCGTCTTGGCAAAGATCTATTAACGCAGCATGAAATGTTTCTGCATCCCCATCTTTTTGATCTTCGTGAAATTCCTGTTCCATACATTGCCTATTGCTTTACAATTGTCACTGGCAATACAATGCATGAAACTTACTCCCACCATAAGTCTGACACTGTCAGTCAAAAGAGTATTTCTCAAAAAAGCACTCTTTTCCCTATTCTTCTCCTTGTGAGAAAAACCCCGTGCCAAACCATCCCATAAAATCGTTTTCAAAGGCACTTCAAAGACGATAGAGCGCCGTTGTGAAGTTAGAGGTACAATTTATCGCCTTATACAAAAAAAGCCTCTCTCAAGCCGTTTTTTTAAAAATTGCTTTTTGGCTTAAAAACATTATATCATTGGAGGTAAGGCGTGAGCCAGTTTTGCCAGGACGGTTTTACCGGACCTGCGAGGAGTTGACCGCCCTCCACGCCTTCTTATTTTCTCACGCATCGACTCTCTTCACAAAAGCCAACATGGTTTTTCTCAAGTCGTTTTTTTAAAGATTGCTTTTAAACTTTTAAACTGTTACTTCTATCCACGAGGCGTGAGCCAGTTATACCAGGACGGTTTTACCGGATCTGCGAGGAGTTGACCGCCCTCCACGCCTTCTCTTTTTCCTCGCCTCTTTTCCGTTAAGAACACAAGACTTTCTTCCTGTTGTTCTCTTTACAACAACCTCTCGCCCTTTTTTTCAGCCGCATCCAATAAGCGTCCAATTTCTCTAGAGCTTTTTTTTATGCATGGAGGTCAACCACCATTCTTGTTTGCTTGCCACAAATTTAACCGCTAAGCGCCACCATACCCCATCATTTTCACCCAAAAACACAACGCTCGGTACACCTTTTCGCCTGATAATTCCATGGGGGCGAATGAGTGTTTGAATGGCGCCTCGAAAATCATCCAAGCGAAGATCACGCGCTTGATGCTCTAACAAAATATGTTTCACACTGTCTGCGGATAAGCGAATAAGAGAATTTTCCGCTGCAAAAACATCACCCACCTTTTGTGGTATCGGTGCAATGGGTATAAACCCGCGAGGCATCCGTCCTTCAAACATGGCTTCCAAAAGTGGTGAACCCACAATATCTTCAATGGCAATGCGTTTGTCATTGTCCCCCATCACAGAGACTTTATCACTCAAAAAACGGCTTAAATTTTGCGCCCGATGTTTCCCAGGATTAGAATGCCAACCAGGATCAATCCCCTTTGGTATCTTCTCAACTTTCCCCGTTTGCTTATTGTGCCAAACCTGCTTTTCAACATGAAGTGGCTCTGCCCCCTCTTCATAGCCTAAATCTTCTGCTTCATAACGGCTTACCTGTCGCACACTGCATTTACACCGCCAACCATTGGGCGGATAAAGCCAATCCCAAACCGGATCATCAACAGGTGCTGTAAACCCCACCCAACTTTCATGTTCTAAACGCTTATGTTCTGAACTTGACAAAGCATAGGTGAGATAGGGCAAAAATTCTTTATTATTTTGTGTGCGCTCCCACTCACCTGCCGCATGCGCACTCATGGTATTGGCCCAATAGACCGTTTCTAAACGCCGTGGGCTGCCCAATTGTACCACGCTATTTTCACCAGTTTTGGGGTCAATGGCAGTCTTTTTACCCCACCAACCCTTTTCCTGTAAAATCGGCATCAAATTTTTTTGAAAATCTTGAAAAGGAACTTGATGCTTTATGGCTTCTCCAACCGCTCGCTTAAAATCCTCCAAAATATCATAGCCTAGCGATTTCGCCACCGTAAAGGAAAAGGCATGTTCTTCTGGTGCTATATCACGCCAATCAAAGCTTGGAACAAGTGCCTTGGCTTCAAAATAACGGGTGACCTCTTTAGGGGCGGTTTTAAAAAGTTCCTCATCCATGATACCCAAGCCCACGTGCAATCATTTGTACTTTTGCCAAGCGCGCTGCTAATGCATGATGATCCATCTCACCCAATAATTCATCTAAGCCTTTTAGGATATCCTCATAACTTGTTGCTTCTCTTACAAGCTTTTTAAAAGGCTCTAAAAGGGGTTCTAAGTCCTCTTCCCAGTCGCTTAAAGCTTCTTGTGAAAGCCGGTCCAATTCGTCGTGATATTTCCCACCCTTCTCTTTTGCACCCTTGCTCTCTCTTGTCACAGAAACATCAAAAACACCTCCACAATCAGCACAAACATGAGCCTTTTCTCCCCTCTCATCATCAAGCGCATTATCAGGAGCCTTTAAAACATCTTCTTCTTTTGTTGGTTGCGAAAAACCAATCTTATTGCGCACTTCTTGCGCCCCAACACGCAAACCTAAAGGCACAAGTTTTTCCAAAGCGTCACTAATCGCTTTAATGTCTTCATTTTCCGAAATCGGCCAATAAACAAGGGGAGTGCGCTCTTGGCGCCCAAAATTAATCTCAACAAAGGGCACAATTAAATCACGATTAGCCGTTAAAGCTAATTGGCGTGCATCAGCTCTGGCAATATCATGGCGCACATTTTCATGAATGCGCGCTTGCGAAAAAGACGCACCATCATCCGTCGTCATGGTTTGCCCCAACACACCTTTAGAAATTTGTCGATCTAAATATTCCGCCTTAGAAGCAAACACCGCATTGCCACTGCCCCCTGCCGCTTCAATAAATTCAATCTCCATTTCTTTGGGAATAATCGCTGCCGCATCACTGGATAAATCACGCACCGCTTGAATGAGAACCCGCCGTTCCTCATGAGAAGAGCTTGCCCCATATTTACCCACACGCAAAGGCATGCCATAAACTTCTAAAAATGCCATCCAATCTTTTAAGGTATAAGATTTAAACAAAAAAGCCCAAGCTGCAAGCCGTGCAAGCCCAGAACGAATAGGCAAACCGCTTTTCAACTTGGGTCTGTGAATAGAAAATTTATAAGCAGGCAATTCACTTCCATGCAAAGACCCCTCTTCTTTTAAACGCAAATGAAAACCATCCCGTCGATCCAATTGAAAAAACCGCTGGTCACGCCATTTCCAAGCAACCGGCCACCATTCCTTGGCACTCTTGTCCCACAAAGTTTCAACAACCGCATAGCCTTTTCCCAAAGCATCTAACAAATCCGTGACATAATCATCAACAAAGGTAGGCGCACTAATCACTTCCCGCACCGCATCTGCTATCTTTTTGTCCTGTGCACTGTTGCTTGCGGCAATCACTCCAGGCTCCACCCCTGTGAGAGCATTTTTACGCATGCCAAGCACAGCACGATAATGCAAATCACGCTCTTCCATATCATCGGCAAGTTGAAAAAACTGCTCTGGATGACCCTCTGCTGCCTGTTGCAAAATATCAGCAAGTTGCGCAGGGGTCAGACCACTGACAATGGTTTGTGACCACACATCACGAACACCGCCAACGGTAGGGCTTGCGACTTCTCTCTCCAACCCTTTGATATTAAGCGCCCTACCCCACTGATCTAAAAGTTTTACCATCTCATCATCCCATCAATAAATCTTTGATCGCATTGTTGAAAAAAAAGGCGTTGAAAAGAGCGAGCTTTCATCAAAACGATAAGCCTCTCTCACAGGTGTATAATCATAAATTTCAGGAGTTTGGCGGCTGGCAAAATAAGCCAAAGCGCAAGCAATCGCGCTATCACCATGGCGCATAAAACCATCACTGCCTTTAAAACGATGATTGTCTGGAATCTTCACAATGCCATTGACATAAGCAAGCGCTTGATGATCCGCAACAATGTCACTATCGCGCGGCAAAACAATCGTCCCATCCCCAAAAGCTTCCAAATAAGCCGGCATTTCCTTGCCATACCAACTTTGTGACAAGGGCACTTCCTTCACAAGAGCTCCATAACGTTGCGCCGCTTTTTCGGCTAAATAAGCCCCATTGCCCCGCGCATCTAACGCGCCGCCCATCAAACGCGGCAAACCATTCACCCCATAAAATAAAATCTCTCTTTGTTGATCAAACGGCGTATTGCGCAATTCCACCATAAACCGAACACGGCGCACCAAATCTTGTCCCACCTCCATCACCACAATCGATGTCGCATCGCCCGATCTGGCAAAATCAACACCAAAAACATGTTGGCGCCGCCGGTCAAGCCCAATATGAAGAGGTTTTATATGTTTCTCACACCAAGCAAAAGCAGCAACACTTCGTTGATGTTCCGATTGATTTTTAAAATCATCCACACAAGCAAAACGCAACACCGCAATATCAGGCGCACAACAATTTTCAATCTGTAAGCGTGTTAAAGCAGCCCCTTCTTGATCGGCTGGTATGGCATCTAATTCTTGGCGCATCGCACTCAAACGTATCCCATAAGACGCGCGAATTTGATCTTCCCATTGTTGTTCAGAAATTCGACTCCACACCTCCCCCTTCATGGCACAAACACGTTTAAACAAGCCATTTTTAACAGCAACACCAAAGGGGTAACAATGCACCGAAAAAGGAACCTTACCTGCTCGCGCCTCACGGATCAGTTCATTGAAAGGATTGAGCACACCATTATGGGTGGAGATCACACGGATTTTTCCTCCCCAAATGAGCAAAGCATTGACAGCATCCAAAACAGAGCGCACATCTTGATGAAACGCCGCCTCGTCAATCACCACAATGCCCTGTAGTCCGCGAATATTTTCAGGGCGGCTAGAAAGCGCCTCAACCCGAAACCCCGAAGCAAAACGCACCCGATAAGCAGAGATATATTTTGTTGAACCATCCGCCCTTTGATCAGAGAATAAAAATTCCTCAACATCCCCACTATGGCTCGTAATTGCCGAAGCAAAATTGCTCACATAGCCAATAAATTCCCGCCCCTTGTCTTTGGTGTCACCAATATAAAAAACATTATCGCCCCTCGCTTCACGTGCCGCCGCCGCAATCAGTGTATCATCCAAAGCTTCTGCAAAAGTAATGCCGGTCCGCCGCCCCTTTTCCACCAATTTTAATGGGGACTTATCTTCAATCCATGCCCGTTGATGTGCCATCAAAACGCCTTCCGCTAAGGGATCACTCTCTTTGGGAAAAGTACTTTTCCGCCAAATATCAAAACCACTTTGATGATCAAAGACATGACTTTTTGAAAAGGGCTGTTCAGCCATGTTTTACCCCCAACACCTGCGCACGAATAGCTCGCGCTGTTTCTTCTGAGAGCCCCGCCGCTGCTGCTGCTGCGTCAACCGCTTTGCTTGCTTTGCTGGTAAAATCTTTTTCCAACTTTTGCCGCCTCGTGGTCGACAAATGTTCAGCCGCCAACACGCCTTTAAGCGCATTGGCCAATTCTTGTGCTGCCTTTGGCGAAAGGTTTTTCCCACTGCTCAACGTGGAAAAAATCAACTCCTTAATCGCTGCCGCCGTCAAAAGAGTGATATTATCAGAAGCTTTAGCATCAAAGCGCTGCGAGAGGCTTGCTGCAATTTCTCTTGTCTGTTCTAGGCGCCGTGACATCACGGCTAGCCGCAAAGAATACCGATTAAAACTGGAAAAGGAGGGTATAGAAAAGCTTAAACCCATTTCTTTTTTTAAAGCCTTCAAAGCTGCTTTAAATTCATCATAAATGGCTTTTTGCGTCTTCTCACGCCCATTTAAAGCCTCAGCCGCCTCTGCAATGATTTGATCACAAGCTTGCGGCAATAAATCAATCGCCGTTAAACGTCCACGCCCGACCTTGCGCATCCTTCACCTCGTCTTTTATTGATGAACGTTTAGGCCGCTTAATCCCCTCAATGGAAAAGCTCCGGTCTAAATGACGTGCTCCCCGTTCTGTTAATGCCGCAAGAAAAACCGAACCCACACATTTTAACGTAACAGCACCTTGATCTTCCATCCATGCCAATTCATTATGCACAAAATCGCGATCGCGCCTGATGCCATAACTGTATAAAAGCCGCTCAATCATCGCACTCGATAAAGTTTCACTGCGCTCACAAGCAAGCCCTTTTAAAATAATCAACCGCGCTTCTTCACGGATGATTTTATCCATATCTGCTTTCATTTCTTGGCATTCTCCAGTAAAAACTCTTGCAAGCGCTCACCAATGGCTGCCACCGGTTGTAATTGTGCAGAAAGCGTGTTGAGACGACCATTCAATTTCTCCATATTCACTTCCAATCTTTGCAGCGCATCACGATCAGGCAAAAAGTCCATCTCTGTTTCTAACTTTTGCACACGCTCTTTAAGCGCCGTGATATCTTTCAGCATTTCCCGCGCACCTGAAGAAAAATAGGCTCTCAAAACCCCACAAATCGCAATAACCGATAACAATAAAGACAACCAGCCATTGGCAACACTGATATCCAAATTCACTTAAAAGTCCCCTCTCTTTTGCCTAAAATCGCCCGCTCCGCAGCTTTTCTACGCTGTTCACAAATCAATAAAGCAGCACGATCACGCCCCCAATAGTGCACCACTTCACGCGCATTCAAAGCACGCTCTGGCAATAAAGCTGGGCGGGCACACGCCATGCGAACAACAGGCGGCAATTCAACCGATAAAAAATGATAAGAAAGGCTACCCACCGGCTTGTGTGTTGAGCAAGCGCACACGCTCAAGCCCAATACCACAGCCAGTAGTTGGCAATACTGCATTGACCCCCTCCATTTTCACAAGCTTTTGTTCCAAAGCCGAAATCACCCCTTGCGCTTGATGCTCAGCTTCCAACGCTGCTTGTCTTTGTCGCTCTTGTACAAGCAGTGCACGTGCTGAAGCCTTGGCAATCTCCAACTGCCAATACAAATCACGCGCCTTTTCCGCTTTTAAAACTTGCGCTTTCATAAAGCCAAAAGCCGCCAACATCACACTGACCAAAAAAAGCAGACCAAAAGACAGTTTTGAAAGTGGGCTAAACATTGCTTTTATCTCCCCACCTCGTTATCTCCACCCCATCATAGGAGCTGCTATGCCGCTTATGGGAATGTTTCCTATTAGAAAAATCCAACGAGCCAAAGCCACGATGCACCCCCAGATTGCCAACAATAATCGCCACCATCGAAGGAATAGAAATGCTCGCCATATCAACAATATGCGGAGCCCCCCACAAACCACCAGAAACGAGCAAAAAAATAACCCCCCAAGCAAACCAAAAAGACCACCATAAATAGAGCCTAGAGCCACGATAAGAGGGCTTCATGC
Organism: Bartonella sp. CL71SXKL; assembly: GCF_042194935.1. NCBI lineage: Bacteria > Pseudomonadati > Pseudomonadota > Alphaproteobacteria > Hyphomicrobiales > Bartonellaceae > Bartonella > Bartonella sp. CL71SXKL. The sequence continues at coordinate 13,290 of NZ_JBHINI010000018.1, forward strand.
TTTCACCTCGCCTCCAAGCCCCAAAAGCTTTTTGGCGCGGTTCAAATAAATCAAACGTTGCACAAGTCCATTCTTGCCCCCATTAATCGCCTTGGTAATCCCTAAATAATCATCTTGATCAGCCAGCCTATTCAAGCCTTTCATTTGCCAAAACCAAACAGCAGACCAAAGCGCTGCTGGAAACTTTTCCAGCTCTTGCGGAAATGCCTCACAATCAACAGCTTGTTCATCGACTAAGCGCCAAAACTTCGTAAAACGACGATAATTATTGCGCCCCGTCAATTGGATCAAACCACGCCCCTTAAAGTGCACCCCATCCCCAGGGTTGACATTGCCTAAATCACGCCGCCCCTCATAAGCGCGCCCTGAGGCATATTCACAAACGGTAAAAAAGCCATCGCTCTCATGGGCACATTGGCTTAAAAAATGTGCAATACGCAACGGTGTTGTGAGTGCCCCATAAGATAAAGCTTTAGGCAACACGCGTGCCATTTCAACAATAATAAAATCTTGGCGCGCATGATGCGCCAATTTAGGCGCAAGGCGATGAAGAAAAGAAGCATCTATTGAAACCATAACAAACCACTCAATGCATAAAAATCCATGCGCAGTTTATCGGATTTCAACCCCCCAATATAAGCCTGACACTGTCAGTCAAAACTCTCAATACTCATAAAACTCTGGAAATAATAAACCTTGTGGTTCTTTTGAAGAAATTTTCTTTTTCAAGCGATAGGCTGTGCGCACATGCATACCAGAAACAGCAGCTGCAGTATCAACCGACCAGCCTTTTTGCAACGCTTGCACCATTTTTTGCCGCCGTTCAGCATCTCTGCCAAGGGGGATAAGAAGACGCACACCCGAACCATTAAAACAAAAATGGTTGATCAATTGTTGCGCCTCTTCAAACCCAACAATTTCAATCAACCAATCCGCACTCTCAAGACGCCCGGGTATATAAACTTCTCGTCCACCAAAAGCCCGCATCATATTCCATGCTGCTTCACTGCCCGCAACATCAGCTATTTCACGCAATAAGGCAGGAAAATCGCTATAGATTTCCTCTTGCATACATGCTTACCCCTCGCTTTTAACACCTTTACGGATTTTCCGCCCCCAAACATTCATCACTTCTCTAAAATCGCCCCCACTCATCTCACCCAAAGCTTTACCACTTAACGCCATAACACTTTGGTGAAAAGCCCCAAGATCAAACACAGCATCGGGATTCAAACACTTCCATTGGGCACACAAAATGGAAATGCTTGGTTTATTCCTCCATGAATCTTCGCGGTTTTTCCCTTTCCAGTCAACCCCACCCTCACGCTGCAACCAACCTTTCAACGCCTCAATAGCTCTGCATGCATCATCGCTATCGCGTAAAAAGCGAATATGATCAATCCCTGTCTGTCTTTTCACAAAGGCAAGCAACGCCTTGTCTGAACGATCACGAATAATGCCAAGATTCCACCCAGCAATCCAGAGCGCCTGTAACTTCTTGGCATATTTACCCTCTAAACGCTTCCCATTCGGTTTAAAACCAAACGCTTTCATTTCAGCGACGACTAAACGCTTCTCTAAAACACTCAAATCTTTCGCCGATTGCTTGCCTGTTAAGCGATAGAGCATTGCGCGATAGGTCTCATCATCAAGACCTAACGCGCGTTTTCCCATATGAAGGACAGCTAAAGACATGTTACCTCCCTCATGTCTTCGCCAAATCAATGGTCACAGCACGCCAAGCGCTTTCTAGGCTATCACGCTCATAAAAACGCACATATTCCTTAGATGTCGTCACACGGAATGACTCACGAATAGCACGCATCGCCTCTTTCCAGCGTGGATCATCAATATCCAAACGCAACAGCATAAAGATCTCCCCCCGATTCACCTTGCCTTCTTTATCCGTATTAAAAGCACGCGTAATAATCGCACGGATTTCAGGGCGCGCATCCGCAGACCATTCATTCAAACATTCATCAAGAAGGCTTTTGGCAATTTGCAATTGCGGTCCAAAATCAACACTTTCCTGTACCTGCACCTTAATGCGTTGCAAACCATCAAAGCTTGTGTAAGTACAATTGCCCTTTTTGCCACGCCGCTCCACACCATATTCTTGCGCAAGCAAGCTATCAAAATCACTCAAATCCGCAATCGTATGGTTGTTAAAACGTGCAATCCTTGCCGATAATTCTTTCGCAAAACCCATAATTTTGCGCACCGTTTCATCCTCTAACAAATCCGCAGGGCGGATCAGGTTTACCGGCACCAAAGCCCCTTTCGCATCCTTCATATAACGCGTACCTTCAAGTTCAATTTGTGGATTCATCACCAACTTCCTCCTTATGTTTTTTGAAACCGACGAAATGGCACAACATCCCCTGAAGAAGGCGCACATCCCGCTTTCAATTGCCAACGACACCGCATAAGCTCATGACCTAAAACGTGGTTATAGCCTGCCAAACGACGCAAATACTCATTCAATTCTCGAACATCTTGTCCATGCATAAAAATGCCATTCACCTCATACTGTAAAAAGGCAGAGCGCAAAGCAATCAAGCACTCTCTCACCATATAGGGGTTACGTTCCATCATTTGCTTCCTCCAAAATCCATATAAATCACACGATTGCTCTCATCCGCATCAGAGCCTTCACACTCAGCCAAAACTTCTGCAACTTCAGCTTCCAAAACCGCATCCGCCTCCCCCAAACGGTGAACACTCAACTCCAATTCAAGCAATAACGCCAAATCAACACACAATTTAAGCTGTTCTCCAATATCAAAACCGCATTGATAATCGTCATAAAGACCAACAAGCGTATCGGATAATTCTTTGTCGCATAAAGAGATCATGCCAATTCCTCCACGTCACGGTTTTTCCATGCCGCTTTGACATGTTTCAAAGTCACCTCACACCCATCTCCAAGAGCTGCCATGCGTGCCAACATCATGGTTTTGTCAATTTGCCGCAAAGCACCAGCCTTTAAGCCAATCCCTGTCAAAAACTTTATCGCACCAACATCTTCAATCCCCCAATCATGAATGCGCGCTGCAATATCCTCACTATAGGGCTTGCGCCGTTTCAAATGCATCGCCAATCGGCTTTTAATTTGCGCATAAGAGGGACCATTTTGACGATGAACCAACCGTCCAGAGATTTCATCATTACCAACCAAAGCGAGCCCCGTACCATTGATATCAACAAAGTGGCGCAACTGATTAATCGCTTCATCCGTTAAATTTTGCGCCTCATCAACGATCAACAACGTGCCACTGCCCACGCGCTCTAACTTTTTGCCAATAGCACGCGTTAAGCGGGTGGGATTATATTCCACCACTTCCAATTCTGCTGCCATATCATTCAAAATACCGTGAACACTGCGCGTATGCGGGCTGGCTGTCACCAGATAAACATGCGGGCGGGTAGAGCGATAATGGCGGCAGGTTTCGGTCTTACCACTGCCCGCATCAAGCGTAATCATCACCATATCCCCCGTACTTTGTGCCAGTGTTAAAGTATCAATAATCTCACTGGCAATTCGATTTCTCTGAAAGGCTGGTTTTTCAGGGATCTTCTCCAAAAACCCCGCCGTTTCCTTTAAAACCTCAACCCATTGTTGAACCTTTGCATTTTGCTTACCCAATTGCCCCGCATAACTGCCCGCATACCATTGCGAAAACGTCCCATCCGGCATCCCTATGCGCCGCGCCACCTCTGCTTTCGACCAATCATTCATTTGCCCCAAAGCTCTCACTGCATCCACAAGCTCATTCCATAAAGCAATGTCATCACTGTTGCGGTTTTGTGCTGTTCCATTAGGCTGGATTTTAGGTCGCGCCCAAGGATTTTTATCGACCGTTGCATTTATCGCGTTTTTCATGTATATTCCCCTCTCGTATTGATTTTAGACTGTTGATAAGGGGAAGGGCTCCCACCCGCCCCTTATCTTTTGTCTTTAGAATGAACATTTAAAAGCCGTACGCGATACTAAAACGGCTAACCTTGCAAATCCCCTCTCTTTCTCACACATCAGGGAACTTGCTAACTCCACGCATCTCACCCGATCAGGCAAAGACACCTAGAAACTTCATGTATTGATTAGACTATGAAATGGATAAGATTCCTCCCCCCCTTTCTTTGTTAACGCTTCAAGCTGATACGCGATACAAAACCAGCTTCCTTTTGAGAATTCTTATAACCCCCCCCTCTCTTTTCCTAGTTCCTTATTCTATTGCTTGGGAAACTTGATCACCTCACGCCCCTCATCAGAGGCGGAAAACTTTCTCAAAGCTTTATGCAAGTGTTGACTGAATTCTTCCTCCCCCAAAGCCTCATCATCGTCTGCTTTCAAAGCTAAATTCCCCACATTGTTTGGCATCAAGCGGCTCACCTTTGGCTTTATCGGAAGCTTCGATTTGAACGCTTCATCCTTTTTCTCAAGGCGCCCATAAACATCGGCCAAGTGATCAGGCGCAAGCTTTGCCGCTAGCTGTTTTTCTGCTTTAACAGCCTTCACATATTCTTTACGCAAACGCCCATTCAAGCGCGCCGCCTGCTGGTCATAAAAACCTACATCACAAAGGCATGGTGCCAAACAAAGCAACCGATTGTTCAAATCATAAACCCGTAAATCTTGATGCAAATTATCCGGATCAAAGCGTACAATCACCTTTTTCCCCGCATGCTCATTCAACGCCCGCGCCCAATAACGATTGCCATAAAAATGGATCTCGCCCGTACCCTTTTGCGCACGCAATGCCTCAGAGGTTAAAAGCCATAAAGCCCGTTGTGCTGCCGTTGCTTGCCGAATAATCGTCCCCTCTGCTTGCAAGCTCTCAGTAAAGGTCTCATCAAAACTGCGCCCCGCACAATTAACCGCCTTACGCCCTGCTTGCGCATTGTGTGCCACAATCTGCGCACCAACATGGGCTTTAAACGCTTCAAATCCTATCGCGCGCTTGCCATAATCTTCAGGCTTGGCATCCGGTTTATTGCCCGTATAAGCCCCCGCACAAAAGGGATGTTTCGAAATCGCTTCTGCCAGATCACGCCATGCCCGCTCAATCGGTTTAGACTGTCCGCTATAAGGGGTGGTCCATTGCAATTGCACACCCAAGCTCGTCAAAAGCCCCTGCGGATCATCCGGCTTAATCTTAAAACGAAAACGGTTTTGCACACCTCCAGAAATCCACTTGCTGGTAAAGGCACGCCCATTATCCAAGGTCATACGCTCCGGTATGCCATAAGCTTCCACCATGTCCCCAATCACCAAACGAACAATTTCCCAAGTCTCAGCATCCGATAAGCGCCACGATAAAATCTTGCCCGAATAAAGATCTTGTATCGCTATCAGATAAAGCCGCACAGGCTTCTCTGTCCAAGGAACGCTCACAAAAACATCCAGCTTATGCCCGTCCATATTCACTGCTTGCAGTGCATGCAGGCTCGAGCGATCACGCCGTTGGGCTGGATAAAGCTTTTTTGCCTTTTCTTCTCCCTCACGCGCTAAAACCACAACCGCTTTGGAAACTTGCGCCTTAAAACGACGCCGCAAAGCCCGCTCAGAAGGAATGGGCTGCCAACCCCGCTCCTGCGCAACCGAAACCATCCGCCGATAACACGCCGAAAAAGCAGGGCGAGACGGGCGCAAATAATCCGAACAAAAAACCTCCCACGCCCCCTCATGACACGGCGCAAATTGCGAAACATTCTCCTCACCATAACAAGGTGCAAGCGCTGCCAACCAATCAGGGCGCTCATACCCCTCCACCATCTGCCGCCAATTAAAAAGCGACATCCGGCTCACACCAAATTGCACCGCACTCAAACTTGCCGCATCATGCACACCCATACCGGCATGGAGTAAATCTTCCCAAAAGCAAAGTGCCTTCAAACGCTCTTCACAGCGCCTTTTATGCGCCTTGGAAAGCCCCTCATAACGCACCCAAATGCTTGTCTTTTGCTCCCCTTGCGTTTGTTTCACATCAACACCCACTCCAAACCGCACCAACAACGCCGCCCGCGCCCCCTCCGGCAATAAAGAAATGTGATACTCCCAAACCGGCTTGGTTTTGCCTCCCACTTTCCTCGAAAGTTCAGAGTTTTTTCTCCAATATGCCCGTCCGTGGTTTTCAAGACTTTTATATGTTTTCGGCAACCCTGGCAAAGCTGCCTCAGCCAATTCGGCAATAGTAAACCATTCCTTCATGGCTGCCCCCTTTTAATGCGAACCGGCGTTGCGCGCATGGCTTTCAATTGCGCTGCAATCTCCCGCTGTTCCTGCTGCAACCGCGCAATTTCTGCTAAACGTGCCTCATCCCCTTGCAACAATAACAATCCATCTTCACTCACCACCTCATCCCAGAGCCAAAATGCCTCTGTCGCCCGCACAAATGCCTTAAACCGCGGCAGGGAAATATCCACCTGCTTACTTTCCGCAACATAAGCATCCAAACTCGCCTTACTTAAACACCCAATCCCTAAATAATGCGCCATACGCTCCGCAATCACACTGCGCTCATGCCGGCATTCTCTCAAAGCCCGCGCCATCGCACGCTTAATGCGCGAGCGAAACCGCCCTAAATCAATCTGCGCAACGGGTTCACGACAGGGAAAAACCGGCTTTTGGAAAAAATCAAGCTGCCCACAACCATGCCTCTTCATGACAGCACCTCCCCCGATTGCTTGTTCAAATAATCATAAAACCGCGCCCGTGTCTGCGCATCCGCCCTCTGCCAAACACCCAATAACTGAGCAAAAACCCGCTCTTGTTCATTAATTTGCGGAGGTGTATTAATCCCATTGACCAAATCAACAGCCCGCCGTAAATCCCCCTCAACCTGTTGCAAAGCAATCGCCACCCGCCGTTGCGCAATCGGCTCCATCTTTGCTAATTTTAACAACTGCGCTTGATTATCAGCCAATGCCGTCCCCCGCAAAACAGAGCGTAATTCTGGCTGTAAATGTTGGGAAATACAGTTGAGACGTTTCACGACATCTTGAGAGAAACCAATGCGGTCCGCCACATGTTTAGCAAAAGATAAAGTTCTCCTCTTGCCATCTTCTCCCTCCATTTGAGAAATAGGTGCAAGTTGCACCAATTTCTCAAAATCTGTCTCACCACCGATCAAAGGTGCAACTTGCACCTTTGATTTTTTATTTCGACCAACCTTAATTTCCCCATACTTCTTTTCCCACAACTCGCGGTAAGTCTGGACAAAAAGCGCACGGTCAATAACAGACAATTCATTGCGAAACAAATTCTCTGCCACTTCTAAAAGCGCGGCATTGTCCTTATCAGCCTGCACCACAACGGCATCAATGTCACTATAGCCCAAAAGCTCAGCAGCACGAAGCCGATGCGCACCAGCAATAAGCGTATAATTGCCTTCCTTAGCATTGGGCGTATGGCGCACCGTAATCGGATTCATCAATCCCTCCCGCGCCATTGATTGTGCAAGTGCCTTGGCATGCTCATCATCCACAGGGCGTATACGCTCCGGTACCACAATCACATCAAGAGCAAGCTTTTGAAACTGTGCCATCACGCCCCCACCTTTCTGATCTCTTTAAAGAACAAATCCATCGCACGCCCCGCCCATCTTCGATAAGCTTTCGCAAATACAGGTTCTTCCAAACGCCGGTTAATCACTTGCATAGATAGAGAAATAGAAGTCCGCTGACGTGCCTGTATCGCAACAATACGCCGCCGTGGCACCTCAAACTGATAATGCAAAATATGAATAACAATCTGTCGTGCTAACGCCGCATCAAATAAACCATGCGGAGGGTCAATAATATACCGGATCGGCAGATGCTTAAATCCACTACTCACAGCTTTTAAAGAACAGGAAAGCATCACCTGTAAACGTTCAACTTCTGAATAAGGATTAACGATATCGCTTCTGGCTTCTGGCATCCATAAATTACAAGCAGCAACCATAACCACCCCCTATAAAAACAATATGACCACCATCTAATCGCCAGAACCAACCCATGCAAACGGCTGTTCTATGATGCAACTCTATGCAATTTATCTTGCCTATTTCGTACTGATCTTTAGACATTGATAAACCTTTTTATCTTATGGTATTTAAATTCATGGCAAATGCGCAAAAACGCAAAGCCGTGTAACGAAGTTTAAGCAGCATTACCGCGCAAAGCAGAATGCGCACGCGAATCTGTGTTGGCATGTTTTGCTGCTTTAAAAATGCGACGGCGACTTTTGGGGTAGCGGTCGCTAAAAACTTGCTCAACGGGCAAACCGATAAAATCGGCAATAGCGCGTTCGGCTTTCTCGTTAGACCGTGTCCAGATATGTTGAACACTGGATGACGATAGTTGATAAGCTTTCGCGAGCTCCGCCAAGGTCATATTACGGCGGCGTAGCTCGGCTAAAATACTATGGCGATCCCATACTTGTGTGATAGTCATAAACTTCGCTCCTGCTTCAAACGGATGCTCAAACCATCCGTTTTTTGTGGGGTTAATTGTAAAATATCTGCCCTCTATATCGGGCGGTAATTAGATGTATAATTCGCTTTTGTGAATTAGTCAACCTAAATGTGGATTAGGAGTGATTTTTTTTGGGACGTCCTAAAAAAGAACCTAAAACAGAACTGGCAAAACGATTGCGTGAAGTACGGCTTGCCCTTGGTTTTTTGGAACGCAAACAATTCGCTGATCATCTTGCAGTACCTGAAAGTACTATGAGTAACTACGAAACTGGTTTGCGCGAACCACCTGTATCAATGTTGGTAATTTACAAAAATATTTGCGGTGTATCTGTGGAATGGCTAGCTACAGGTGAAGGTGAGATGTTTACAGACGTAGCAAAAGCGAAAACAGCGGATTTTAAGACACCCACCATCCCTGCTGGTCTCATGAAAAAGCTTGGTCGCATAGCTTATACAACCTATCGCGATGCTAAAATAAAACTCCCCCCTGAAGATATAGCGGAACTCGCGGCGGAACTTTATAGAAAACTGCAAGAGCTTGTTCAAGACATCAACGACATGGAAGAGGTCGAAGCAACTTTCCCTCTCCTTAAAATTCATTTAAAGCGTCAAATAGAAGCTGAAAGAGTACATCTAGAAACTACACAAAATACGGCTTAATGCCTCTCTAAGATAAATGGGGAAATATCTTTTTAAAATCCTGTAATTTAAAACGAACCTAAATATGAATAAGGAGCATTTTTGGCACGCCCCGAACTAGAACCTAAAACAGAACTAGCAAAACGCCTACGTGAAATAAGACGAATCTACGGAAATGAAGAACGTAGTATCTTTGCGCAACGGCTTAATTTACAACGTGGCACCCTTGCCAATTATGAAATTGGAGCACACGAACCAACATGCTCAACAATTAACGCCTATTATACGGCCTATAACATTAATCCTCATTGGCTCGTTACGGGTGAAGGCGAAATGTTTAGTGACATGGCAAAAGCGAAAGCAGCTGGTTTTAAACCACAAACTATTCCTGCTGGACTCATGAAAAAACTCGGTCGCGTGGCTTATACAACCTATCGCGATGCAAATATAAAACTCCCCCCTGAAGATATAGCGGAATTAGCGGCAGAGCTTTGTATAAAGTTGCAAGAGCTTGTTCAAGACATCAACGACACGGAAGAAGTAGAGCTTATTTTACCTCTTTTAAAACTGCATTTAAAGCGTCAAATAGAAGCTGAAAATGCACATCCAGAAACTACATAAGATACAGCTTAATGCCTCTTTAATATGAAAAATGAAAGTGGAAATCTTTTTACATTAAAAAATTTATATAAATTATTGATAAACAATACTTTTTACTCAATTTTTAGAGATTTCCACTTATATATGGAAATCTTTTTTGCTTTTTTGGTTATTTTTGGCTGATTTCGGAGTGAGCTTCACAATTTACCGAATTTTTTTCACAGGGTCTTCAAAGGCGGTTTTCTGGGCTTTCACAGACTTTTCAAAATTTTTCACAGGGTTTTCAAAGACCTTTCAAAGCCCTCTCTCATTTTTACCTTTAAAACGCACTTTTTTCTGATTTTTACTATTTTTCGCTCTTTTTTACAATTTTAGGTGTCAAAATCTATTTTGACAAAACGCGCATTTAATGCTAAATTTTATACATAAAAACAATAAATTATCACGTATTCCTACCTAATCCCACCTTTTCCCACTTAGTATAAAACCTAGTGTCAAACTACATTCTCAAAGAGTTTTAAAGATGTTCTCAAAGGGTCTTCAAATGCCTTTCAAAGGGTATTTAAAGCTCTCTGTAGCTTGCCAGCGGGTTTTGTATATTTTGCCACTAGGTTTTGTACCAATTTATTTTTTTTAAAGAGTTTTTAAGGGGTTCTCAAAGGATCTTCAAATGCCTTTCAAAGGGTATTTAAAGCTCTCTTTAACGCATTTTTCTGCTCCTATTTTTCCAAATCACTAAAGCATGTAAAGTCGGGTTGAAAG
>NZ_JBHINI010000019.1:0-21619 GCF_042194935.1 Bartonella sp. CL71SXKL
AACAGTGTAATTTGTGCTGTGATAAAAACGTATCATAAAATTTATAAACTGTTATGAATGATATCGGCTTTTCATTTCGTCTGAATGCACACATGCGTTATAATATTTGCATCATGCTTAGCTTTTTAGGGTCTATTTATACATGGCAATCTTATATAAAAAAGGGTCAAATGGATCATGCATAAAAGTGTGGATTCTTAAGTGGATTCATATAAAATAATTGCATATAACACACTGAATTTATTATGTTTTTATGGAATAAGTGTTTCCGGGGTCTGGAAGTGCTGACTCAAAACAGCCCCTTGCTTTTAGTGCTGAAAGCACTTGGACATAACAAGAGCCCCCGGAAATTCCGGGATATCCGCAAAAGCGGTTTTATTTCTAGTTTGAGTTTTTCGGGCTTCCAGACCCTATTTGATTGTCGCGTATACAACCAAAAACACAAGCCTCCTTCATAAGGCAATTACTTTCAATCGTCAATTGAAATTACAACAGTGTTTCTTGTTTGTTTTTTCAAGTTTTCACGTAATTAATGCGTATATTATACATAAAAATATTGCTTGAGATACTTTAGATACTTGTAAAAATTGTAAAGCGAAATTAAAGGGTGATGGCAAGGTAATGGGGTGATTTTCTCCTTTACGATTTTATGTTTTCTCCCCAAAATTAGGCTGTTTCCCCGCTTTGAAAAGTAAACAAACAGATAAATATTCTTGTCCCGATATGGTATACATAAGATGATACAGCTTATCGTTTTTCTTCATCTTAAATCGAGGTATCTCAAACATGTTGCTCGTGAAGGGTATAACGTAAAGTTCATGAAATATAACAATTTTATATTTAATAAATAAATTTCATTTACCTGAGTTGGTTCAAAATGTTATTATAATTCTTGCTTTTAGAAGTTCATAAGAGCCATTTTTATTCCCTTTTTTAATTGTTTTTGTTCAGATGCTTGTGTGGTGCAAGCGAATGGTTTTGATTGCTTCAGTATGAACAGGCTGGAATGAGATAAATCTGATGATATTTTTGGCTTTTGTTACAAGGTGTAAAGCGATATAAATATCTTTATTGTAAAACTCTTTTTTCAGAAATCGTAGATATTGAGATATCATATTGATAGAGGATTGATAGCAGTGGGCTTGTAGAGGAAAATTGCATGAGGGTTTTTTATTTTTTATGCGTTATTTCTTCATTGTTTTGCAAAGGGCGCGCTTCTGAGGCAAGCATAATGGGAACGCCATCACGAATAGGATAGGCAAGTTTGGCTTTGAGAGAAATGAGTTCTTGTGTTTTTCGGTTGAAAGAGAGAGTGCCTTTCGTTATTGGGCAGACGAGCAATTCGAGCATTTTGGGATCTGTGGTCATTTTTTTCATGTTGGGACATTCATTAGTTTAAGCGGTAATCTGTTCTTGTTTGTTTCATGAGTGAGCGCTCTGTTAATGCAAGAAGAGTTTGGGCACGGCTTTCGATATCTGGAGCTTCAAGGAGAGCTTGTTTTTCTGCTGGTGTAAAGGGGATAAGGGCTGAAAAAGCATTAACCAATATAGGTGTAGGGGCTTCTATGATACTGCTCCAATTATATTCCATTTCATGTATGGTTAGATATTTTTCTACAACGTCGAGTAAGTTCTCTCGGTTAATGTTTTCTTCAATATCAAATTCTTGCAAGTCTTTTATGTTTGATTGGATGAGAGCTGTTCGATAGGATTTTGTGTTTGTCAATTCTTGTTCTAAGGTGAAGCGGCAAACACCTTGTAAGATAATGAACAGTTGTCCATTTCCTGTTTCACTATAGTTTGTAATGCGCCCTATACAGCCTGTTTTATAAAGTTGTGTAGAGAAGCGGTCTGTATCCGATGAAAGTGGTTGAATAATGCCCAATAGACGATCAGTTACCATAACGTTTTCAATCATTTCAAGTGATTCTGGTTCAAAAATGTTGAGTGATAAAAAACCACCGGGTAGTAAGAGTGCACCTTCTAAAGGAAAAAGAGCAATTTGCTTTGGAAGATCATTTTCGCAATTGTAAGAGATATTACCAGCTTTCATGAGTATTTTGTCACCTTTGTTCGGTAGTTTTAGTCTGTAGATAGTCGCAATTTATGACACTATGGAGTAAAGCAGAAAAACCACTTCTTGTGCATTAAAATCATACTTATAAAATACTTGAAGTCCTTAATTCTAAATAAAGAATATGAAACCCTATCTTTAAGGTTGAACTGCGCGCGAAAGAATATTGCTTTGCGATCTTTTTAGTGTGTGACGTTTTGCATGATTTTCAAGAGGTATTTTTGTTTATAGCTTTTGATTTTTGTCTTAAATTTCCTAAAATGTGTTCCTTGCAATTTTTGTAAGGTTCAAAAGGACACTATTATAAATCTTTTGAAGTAACTTATGCAAGTTTTAAAATGAGAACATTTTCATCACTTTACTAATGACAGTGTGATAAAGATAGGCTATAGGTTAAAATATGCTGGAAAGAGCGTTATTGTTTCTTTCATTCTTTTGCGGGAGAGTGCAGATTGCAAATTTTCGCATTGCCGCCGAAGGGGAAATAGCCCATAATCTCTCAGGCTTTAAGGACCGTAAAAGGAAGAAGGCAGATCTGGAAAGTCGGGAGAACCCGCGCCGAAGGTGTAAGCGAAAAATCTTTTCGCGAGTCTCTCAGGTTGATGACAGAGGGGGCAGAGACGGCCATATTCTGTGGGCGTTAGCGCAGCTTTGGAGTTATTATGGGCACAACACAAGAAACATCTTTTTTAAAAACACTTCCTTTATATGATTTGCATGAAAAAGCAGGAGCAAAATTTGGTGCTTTTGCGGGCTGGAACATGCCTTTAACTTATCCTCTTGGCGTTTTGAAAGAACATCTTCATACGCGTGCACATGCAGGACTTTTTGATATTTCTCATATGAAATTGATTGCGGTTGAAGGGGCACAAGCCGTGGAATTTTTGTCCTATGCTTTTCCCATTGATGCAGCAGCTTTAAAGATTGGGCATTCACGGTATAATTATTTGCTTAATGAGCAGGCTGGTATTCTTGATGATCTTATCATTACCCGTTTGGAAGAGGGCCGTTTTATGTTGGTCGCCAATGCTGGGAATGCACAGGCTGATTTTGTAGAATTGGAAAAGCGTGCGGTTGATTTTGAATGTCAAGTGATTGCCCTTGAAAGGGTATTGCTTGCTCTTCAAGGTCCTGAAGCGGCAGCTGTTCTTGCTGATGCCGATTTACCAGGGAATGAATTGTTCTTTATGCAAGGATTCGAACCACAGCAGGATTGGTTTATAACGCGTTCTGGTTATACGGGAGAGGATGGTTTTGAAATTGCTTTGCCTATAGGGCATGCGCATATGTTGGCTGAAAAATTGCTGAGTGATTCTCGTGTTGAGTGGATTGGACTTGCAGCACGCGATAGCTTGCGGTTGGAAGCAGGGCTGTGTTTGCATGGAAATGATATTACCCCTGATACGACACCTATTGATGCGGCTCTAATATGGGCTGTTCCTAAAAATGTTCGAGAAAAAGCACAATTTTATGGTGCGAAAGCTTTTCTTGAAGCACTGCAAAAAGGACCTGCTCGTTGTCGTGTTGGATTAAAACCGCAAACGCGTCAACCTATTCGTGCCGGTGCGGTGCTTCTTGATGATCAAGGTAATGAGATTGGCGTTGTAACATCAGGTGGTTTTGGTCCTTCTTTTGATGGTCCTGTCGCGATGGGTTATGTTCCTGTTGATTTTAAAGTTGAAGGGACACAAGTCTTTACAGAACTGCGAGGCAAAAAGATTGTACTATCAGTTCATTCACTTCCCTTTGTTGAACAACGTTATTTTAAAGGATGATTTTTTATGTCTAAAACTTATTTTACACAAGACCATGAATGGCTTAGCGTTGAAGGGCAAGTGGTGACTGTTGGGGTTACGCATTATGCGCAAGAGCAATTAGGGGATTTGGTTTTTGTTGATTTACCACAAAGTGGAACAAAACTTTCCAAAGGAGAGGCGGCGGCTGTTGTGGAATCAGTGAAGGCGGCTTCAGATGTTTATGCTCCTCTTGATGGTGAAGTGGTCGAAATAAATGAAGCCTTGGCTGATAATCCTGAACTGGTGAATCAGAAATCCGAAACAGAAGGCTGGTTATGGAAAATGACATTGCAGGATGAGACACAACTGGAGGGGTTGTTGGATAAAGATGCTTATAAGGCTTTGATTGGATGAGTGGCATGATCGAGCGTTCTTTTTCTTCTCGACATATTGGGCTGCGTCCTGATGAAACACAAAAAATGCTTGATGTTTTAGAGCTTGATTGTGTTGATACACTCATTTCTCAAGCTGTTCCACACTCTATCCACTTGGGACGTTCATTGAATCTTCCAGAGGCCGCTAGTGAAGGACAAGCCTTGGAAGAACTCTCCAAGATGATGGAGCGTAACCATGTGCACAAAAGTTTTATTGGGCAAGGATATCATGGAACTTATGTGCCTCCGGTTATTTTACGAAATCTGTTTGAAAATCCGGCTTGGTATACTGCTTATACGCCTTATCAAGCAGAAATTAGCCAGGGTCGTTTAGAACTTTTGTTTTATTTTCAGACATTGGTTAGTGAACTAACAGGTTTGCCTGTTGCTGCTGCTTCTCTTCTTGATGAAGCAACTGCTTTAGCTGAGGCCAATGCTCTCGCTTTTCGCTTTTCCCGTGAGAAAAAAACAAAAATTTCTCTTCAGAGTCTTTTACATCCTCAGATTTTGAGTGTTGTGCAAACGCGTGCTGAAACACAAGGGATTCAGATTAGCCAAAATGGCGAAATTGCTTCTGATACAGCAGCAATTGTTTTATCTTGGCCAGATACAAAAGGCTCTTTTCATGATTACAGTGAGATCATAAAAGAGGCAAAGGAAAAGGGAGCTTTAGTTATCGTTGTGGCTGATCCTTTAGCGCTTACCCTTATGGAGCCACCGGCTCAATGGGGGGCAGATATCGTTGTTGGCTCTATGCAGCGTTATGGCGTTCCAATGGGATTTGGTGGTCCACATGCTGGTTACCTTGCCGTGAGTGATGCATTAACGCGGCTTATTCCAGGGCGTATTGTTGGTCAATCCGTGGATACGAGAGGGCGTGTTGGTTTTCGTTTAGCTTTGCAAACACGCGAACAACATATTCGGCGCGATAAAGCGACGTCAAATATTTGTACAGCGCAGGCTTTATTGGCTAATATGGCAACCGCTTATGCTGTTTGGCATGGGCCAAAAGGCTTACAAGAAATTGCGCAGCGAATTCATCATTTAACATGTCGTTTTGTTGCTGGTTTAGAAGCAGCAGGGGTTCATGTTGAAGGGAAAAGCTTTTTTGATTGTGTGAGTATTTCTGTTAAGGGAAAAGCGCGAGAGATTGCGCATCAAGCCAAAATAGGTGGACGCCTTATTCGTGTTCTCGATGATGACACTATTGCAATCAATTTTGATGAATTATCGACAGAAGAAGATGCTGGTGCTTTAGCGCAGCTTTTTGGGGCACAATTAGGCGATCAGGTTTCTCCACGACTTTTTGGAAAAAAACGGGATGCTGCTTTTCTTTCTCAGCCTTTTTTTCATGCTGTTCATTCAGAGACAGATATGATGCGCTTTTTGCGTCGTTTGGCGGATAAGGATTTGGCGCTGGACCGTGCTATGATCCCTCTTGGTTCTTGTACAATGAAGCTTAATGCCGCGGCTGAACTAATGCCTGTAAGTTGGGCGAGCATAGCCAATATACACCCCTTTGTTTCACAAGAGGATGCAGCGGGATATTTGGAGATGATTAACCAGTTAAATGCGTGGTTGTGCGAAATTACAGGATTTGCGCAAGTTTCTTTTCAGCCAAATTCTGGTGCTCAAGGTGAATATGCTGGGCTTTTGGCTATCCGACGATATTACCAATCACGGGGAGAACATCAACGTACAGTTTGTCTTATTCCTGCATCTGCGCATGGTACCAATCCAGCTTCGGCCCATATGGCAGGGATGGAAGTCGTTGTGGTAAAATGTTTAAGCGATGGTGATGTTGATGTAGACGATCTCAAAATGAAAGCGCAATTGCATAAAGATAAATTGGCTGCTCTTATGATTACTTATCCTTCAACCCATGGTGTTTACGAGGAAAGCATTAAGGAAATTTGTTCTATTATTCATGAAAATGGCGGACAAGTTTATTTTGATGGTGCTAATCTCAATGCCCTTGTGGGTCTTGCTCGTCCTGCGGATATTGGCGCTGATGTTTGTCATATGAATCTTCATAAAACATTTGCTATTCCTCATGGTGGTGGTGGTCCTGGTATGGGACCAATTGGAGTTGCAGCGCATCTCAAACCATTCTTACCAGGTTATGAACAGGATGGGACAACACATGCGGTTTCTGCTGCTCCTTATGGAAGTGCATCTATTCTTGCAATTACATGGATGTATATTCGAATGATGGGGGCTGATGGCTTAAAATATGCAACACAAATAGCCATTTTAAATGCCAATTATATTGCGGCACGTCTTTCAGCCGCTTATTCCATTCTTTATCGGGGCAAGCATGGACGTGTTGCGCACGAATGTATTGTGGATACACGCGTGTTGAAAGAGCAGTATGGGGTGAGTGTTGATGATATTGCAAAACGTCTCATTGATTATGGATTTCATGCGCCCACGATGTCGTTCCCTGTTCCGGGAACTTTGATGATTGAGCCAACGGAATCAGAACCAAAAGCAGAGATTGATCGTTTTTGTGATGCTTTACTCTCTATTGCTGAAGAAGCGAAAAAAGTTGGGAATGGGGTTTGGCCAAAAGACAATAATCCATTGGTGAATGCCCCTCATACAGTGGCAGATACTTTAGATGATGCTTGGGCACGACCCTATTCGCGACAAGAAGCTGCTTTTCCCAACAGTTCTCTTGATCCAGCCAATAAATATTGGCCTCCTGTATCGCGTATTGATAATGTTGCGGGAGACAGAATGCTCATTTGTTCGTGCCCGCCATTGGGAAATACCTATTAAATAACAAATATGTATTTAATTTATTTATTTGCATAAACAAAAAAAGCCCACACATTTTGTGTGGGTTTTTTACTTGTTGATCATGATGGCGTTATTTGTCTATTTTCTAGAATTTTGCATTGTTTTTTTACAACATGAGCAAAATCGAAAAAGTCGACAAAAAAGCTGTGTTTTGTCGGCAATAGGCATGCTCTCCTTTGTCTTCTACCGTATGACATGGTTTTAGTGACTAGTCGGCATCGGTCTAGCCAGCTAATTCATGTAAACGAGAGTGAAACCTATGAGGATAGGGGCACGTCTGTTGCATGTGTTGTGATATACTACTTCTCACTAAGGTGACGACGACCGGTTGTAGAAAGAATAAAATCAAATTTAATGTTTTTGATGATAAAGACACGCGAAACTCTGTTGTTGCATCTTTTCGAGTCAAGAATTGTCTAAATATTTCTCTTTAATCTGCTTTTTATAAATATGACGCAAAAATATGTAAGAACACCTGTCAGAATGAGCAAACGCAAAGCCAAATGTATTATGGTTGTTTTTTACAAGGGGTCTTATAAAAGCCGGCACATCTTTCCACTTCATTGCAAGTCAGTTTGTGACTTTACGGCGCTGTTTTTCTAAGAGCTCGTGTTCTTTCGCTGTTACCTGTAAATCAACATCCAAACTTAACGCAGCGACATGTTTTAAGTTAGAGATTGAGAAAAAAAGAGCTTTATGAGTCGTTCCTGCTTTTGTCTGTCAGATGAGGGCGGGGGGATTGTGTATTTCTGTTGACGTAACCTTTGAAACTGGAAGACAATCTAATTTTGGGAAAATGTAAAGCCGTAAAGGTGAAAATCAATCCTCAGTTTGTCATCTCCTCTTAATTCAGCTTTGCGGCTTTCAAAAGCATTTAAAGCAATATTTTTTTAATAATGGGGATTACACATTGCTCCATACTTTATATTTATTGTGTTCTTTAGTGGGGGAATGATCCTCATGTAAAACAGAACGCTCCAAAAAGAATATACTTGAGTTGTTAATTCACGTGTTTGTTTTAAAGAGACACTTCGCTCCCAATCCCATTTCGCGACGGCGCTCGTGAATGGTGTAAGGGTAAATCCATTGATCCCCCCCAATCTTTACGCTTCATAACGGAGTAAGCTGGGCACTATCATACACTTTTCCAGCGCCTAATGTTTATAGCCCTTGGCACTATGGTTCATAAGAGGTATTATTCCTTTCTTAAATCATTTTTATCTACACATAGTTCAGCTTGTGGTATGCAAGCGAATGATTTTAATTGGGCAGTTAATTTTAAAAACTTTGTAGTAGATGCTTTTTTGTCAATTTATGGGGAAAGGCTAAGTTTTTGTATTTTGGGTGAAAGCTACTTCCATAAAACAGTCCATCAACTTGTCTGTTTTGAGATTTCTGTGAATGCACGGTGTCTATGACCATTCTATGTGGTTGATTGTTGTAAAATCTTTTGTAAAAGCCCCTCAATTTTCTAAAAGGATGATTTTTATCAATTTATTTTTTTTAAGAGTTTTTATGTGTAAATGTATTTATAGCGGGAGCCAAGAGATGTTAGAATTTCATTGGGAAGGGTATCGGCATCTATAGATACTTTTTCAAGTGTTTGATGGGGGCCAATGAGTTCTACCCAGTCACCTGTTTGAGGTTTTTGTTCAAGATCGGTCGTATCTACAATAATGGAATCCATAGAAACCCGCCCAACCATGGGAAGTTTGTGCCCGTTGAAATAAACTGTTCCTTTATTCGAAAGAGCACGGAGCCAGCCGTCTGCGTAGCCTATAGAAATGGTTGCAAGAGTGCTTGGTCTGTTGGTTATAAAGCTTTCTCCATAACCAATAGGTGCTCCTATATCAACAACGCGGCTTTGAATGACTTGGGCTTCAAGTTTTAAAACAGGTTTCAGAGGTGACGGGTGTTTTCCTCGCGGATCAACTCCGTAAAGTGCAATGCCTGGACGAACAAGATCAAAATAAAAATCTGATCCTAGAAAGATACCTCCAGAATTGGCAAAGGAAACTTTGCAAGCAGGCAGTTGTGCAAGGATCGTTTTGAAAGCAGTCAATTGGGCATAATTTGATGGGTGGGTATCATCTTCTCCGTTAGAAAGGTGACTAAGAATATATTTTATTTCTGCTTTTTCGAAAATTGTAGGGTGTTTGATGAGTTTTTGTAATTCTTTTTGATTAAGTCCTAATCGGTTCATATGGGTATCGATTTGAACAATTGCTGGAAATTTTTTATCTTTTTTTTGACAAATTTTTTGCCAATTTTCAATGGCATTCCAAGAGTTTAGAACAGGAACAATACCAGATTGTGCGACAAACTCTTCTGCTAAGTGTGGAAGTCCATTCAGAAGGGAAATCGTGACATTTGATGGTAAAATGCTTTTTAATTGGAGTGCTTCTATGATTTGGGCGACAAAAAAAGTGCGACAACCAGCTTGATAAAGGGCAGGAGCAATTTTGTGAGCTCCTAATCCATAGGCGTTTGCCTTTACAACTGCTGAACATTGCGTTGGAGCTACACGTTTGGCTAAAGTGATATAATTGGCAACAATGGCACTGACATCGACGGTTGCTACAGCTGCATAGAGTGATGTATCTATTTCATCATTAACGGATTTTTTCATTTTAAAAGCTTATCTGTGTTCGTGAAATACGGGGTTTTTTGGTTATTTCATTGAGGTTCTTTACGATATAGGGAAAGGCACTATTTTCTATGGTCAAAATCATAAGAATCCTATACTGCCATTAAAGTCGTTTTTTATGTAAAATGCTACTTTGGATATAAGAGATACTTTAGTTTTATTTGTGTTGTTATCAACATGGTATCTTCTAATAATTTGTAAAACATAAACTTTTTACTTATTTTCCCTAGTTTAGGCATATAAAAAATAAACATAGTTTATTGTATTGTATCATTTTGAAGAGTGCAATATTAGGCTGTTGTTGCTGGTGCGATTGTTTTGATTAAATATTGCACTGGCTGCTTATTCAGAGAAGATAAAATGATTAAATTAACCACGTTAAATCAATGCATTACAAGTTTTTTACCATGAGGGGAAAGATCACTTATCTGTGCAATTTTGGATGTCGTCTTATGCACTTAAAATTATTTTTGTTAAATGGAAAACAGTGTGTAAACATTTTCTGATACATTAAAAACTGTTGACTTAGAAAACCCGTTGATTTGGATATTATTTATTTTCAAGATGGATTGGGTATCCAATATTTACTTTCTAGTCTTTGATTGGTTTTAAGTGAAATCAATTTTATCGCTGATAGAGCGCGCTAGATTCATTTATTTAATTTTGACATAAAAGTGTTAACCTTGAGGCTTTTGTTTTAAGAAAATTGTTGGCAGATGGTTGTGCAAGTACTATATCACGTCAAGGATTCGAAATTTAACGTTCAATAAAATATAGGGAAGAGTATGAATACGTCTGCTACCAATGTTCCGTCAAGCATCAGCAGCGTTGCAAATTTTCCGATTCCTGAGAATGTGTTCGCCCTTACTGTCCAAGAGGTTTGTCACTACACAGATCGGTTATTTAAATTCCGTCTGAATCGTCCGGAAAGTTTTCGTTTTCGTTCGGGTGAGTTTGTTATGATCGGTTTGCCAAATGCAGAAAAGCCGATTTATCGCGCTTATTCGATTGCAAGCCCCTTTTGGGATGAACAGCTTGAGTTTTTTTCGATAAAAGTTCCAGGGGGACCTTTAACCGAGCATCTCCAAAAAATTAAAATTGGTGATACAGTTCTCATGCGTAAAAAATCTACAGGAACGCTGGTTCTTGATGCTCTTATTCCTGGAAAACGTCTTTATCTTCTTTCAACTGGGACGGGAATTGCTCCTTTTGCAAGCCTTATTCGTGATCCTGAAACTTATGAAAAGTTTGCAGAAGTTGTCCTTATTCAAACAACGCGCGAAAAGAATGAGTTAATTTATGCAAAAGATCTTGTTTCCTCTTTGCAACAAGATCCACTCATTGGAGAGTATGCACAACAGTTGAGATTTTATCCTATGACTACTCGTGAATCTTCTGAGCATATGGGGCGTATTACGACTGTTATGGAAAGTGGGGACTTTTTTGAAACAACTGGCCTTCCTAAAATTCATCCTGATGAAGATCGGGTGATGATTTGTGGTTCCATGGCAATGTTAAAAGATTGCGCAAGGATGTGTGAAAGCTTTGGTCTTGTTGAAGGGGCCAATAATGCTCCTGCTACTTATGTTGTAGAGCGCGCTTTTGTGGAGTAATGGGTGGGAAAATTGGTGCTTTATCTTCTTTCAAACCGGTACGGGGTTTTTCCTTTTGCAAGCTTTATTCGTGATTCTGACACTTATGAAAAATTTTCAGAAGTTGTTCTTATTTAAATAACGCGCGAAAAGAATGAGTTAATTTGTGCAAAAGATCTTGTTTTCTCTTTGCAACAAGATTCATTCATTGGGGCATATGCACAACAGTTGAAATTTTATCCTATGACTACTTGTGAGCTTTCTGAGCATATGGGGCGTATTACGACTGTTATGGAGAGTGGGAGCTTTTTTGAAACAACAGGCCTTCCTAAAATTCATCCTGATGAAGATCGGGTGATGATTTGTGGTTCCATGGCAATGTTAAAAGATTGCGCAAGGATGTGTGAAAGCTTTGGTCTTGTTGAAGGGGCTGATATTCTTGCACTTTATATTAGATTGTAGAAAGAGCTTTTTTCGAGGGAGAGGGAAGTTGTGATGCGGTATATGCTAATGCAGTAATCGAATCCCAATCACTTATTGCAATGAGTTGTTGGGGCGCTATCCAAGAACCACCAACGCAGAAGACATTGGGCAGTTGGAGCCATTGTGTTGCACTTTTTTGTGTAATACCGCCTGTTGGGCAAAACCGGATATCAGAGAAGGGAGATGCTAAAGCTTCAATGAAGGAAATACCTCCAGCAGCTTCAGCAGGGAAAAATTTAAGATATGAATAGCCTTTGTTTAATGCTTGCATGAGTTCACTTGGGGTCATTGCAGCGGGAAGAAGGGGAATTTCACTATTTTTTGCACAATTGATTAGTTCATTGGATAATCCGGGGCTTACAATAAACTTGGCTCCAGCTTGTTCGGCTTTTTCGTAATGTGTTGTGTGGAGAATTGTGCCGGCTCCAACAATTGCTTCAGGGACTTCTTGTGTAATTTTCTGAATTGCTTTGAGGGCATTTGGTGTTCGCAAGGTGATCTCAATTGTTTTTAATCCACCTTTGACAAGAGCGCGTGTTAAGGGTACAGCACTTTGTAGATTGTCAATGAGCAAAACAGGTATAACAGTTTGTCCTTGGAGATATAATAAAAGCTTTTCTCTTTTTTGGCACATGATATTTTTTCTTCTTGGAGATGATATTGTTTGTATCGTTTGATTAAGCACAATATGTTAAAGAGTACATGAATAAATCTTGAAATTGAATGAAACGCGCGTTATGGCAAAACACATGGAAAAGAATTTTAAAGTTGCTGCACTTTATTGCTTTGCAGATTTGAAACATTATCATCAATTACAAAAACCTTTGCAGGAATTATGTCAAGCAAAGGATATCAAAGGCACTCTGCTTTTAGCACAAGAGGGAATTAATGGAACAGTTGCTGGTTCTTGTGCGGCAATTGAGGCATTGGTGAACTTTATTATGGCTGAGCCAGCGTTTCAAACGCCGGAGATTAAATATTCATGGGCATCAAAAATGCCTTTTCATCGCATGAAAGTGCGGTTGAAAAAAGAGATTGTGACAATGGGGGTTGAAGGGGTTGATCCGCTAAAAGTTGTTGGTACGTATGTGGATCCTGAAGATTGGAATGCTCTTATTCAAGATGAAGAGACAATTTTGATCGATACGCGTAATGATTATGAATATGCAATAGGGAGTTTTCAAGGAGCGATTGATCCGCAGATTAAAACATTTCGCGAATTTCCTGAATGGGTGCGTAAACATGAGGCTGAGTTAAAGAAAAAAAAGAAAATTGCCATGTTTTGTACAGGTGGTATTCGGTGTGAAAAATCAACAGCTTATGTTCGTGATCTTGGTTATGAGCAAGTCTACCATCTAAAAGGAGGTATTCTCAAATATTTAGAAAAAATTCCAAAAGAGAAAAGTTTATGGTGGGGTGAGTGTTTTGTTTTTGATGAGCGTGTTTCTGTTCATCATGGTCTTGAAGAATGTGGACGCGAATTATGTCGCGCGTGTCGTTCTCCTCTTAATGCTGAAAGCAAACTATCGCCTCATTATGAGGAAGGTGTTTCCTGTGATGCTTGTTATAACACGCGTAGTGAAGCCGATAGAGAGCGCTTTCGTGAGCGCCATAGGCAGTTTCAATTGTTGAAGTTGCGTGCAATTGATTCTCATCAAGGGACATAAGGATATCGCAGTGTAGGGCTTTAAATTGTAGCGTTTTTCTCTTAAATTTAAGAGAGAAGAGTTTTTTAATATTAGTAGAAAAATATTTTATAAGACCGGATATTATTCGGTCTTTTTGTTTATGTTAAATTATTTGACTTATAAGTAATCATTATAGATTGTTTGCTTTCTTTGACTTTATAGGATTGAGTATTTCAAATACTTTTCATTTTAAAATAGAAAAGTCATTTACGAACAATTTAGCACATTGATTTATAATAATTGGCTATTTACATCTTGAATAAGAGATCTAAATATCGTCAGGATTCTCTCATTCCAAGCCTGTTTCTATGGTTGAATCAATAAAAACCATATCTCTTCCACGTTACAAGCGGGGAAAGTCACGTGGAGTAAAACAATACAAGAAGGACGTGCCTCTTATTAATCGTCTCAAATGTCAAGGGCTGTCACAACATTGGGGGCTTAGTGTGTGATGATGATCAGCTTGCTCTTTTATGAAGCCTAAAAATAGTGGGTTCAATAGATTTTATATTATTTTATTGGGGGTACTATTCTATCATTTATGGGCGCTGGTGTGAAGTTGGCTCGAGCACTTTAAGAAATGTTTCTTTAAAGAAAGTACGTGAAGATACAACCCAACTATATTCCGTTTGGGGTATTCTGTTTTACATGAGGGGAGTGATCCCATGAAAGTGGATGAATGACCTTGTTTGGTGGGGGAGAGTGTTGTTTTTTCGCATCATTTTATCTTTAAGAATTAAAAAATGTTTAAAATTAAAAAAATGATTGAAATGAGAAAGAATTCGTTTTATAGGATGCCTTGCCCAAAGTCGCACGTGCCTGTGGGTGTCCGCTGGTTCTCAAATGGTGAGATTAACCGGTACGGTACCTGGAACTAACCGCTCCAGTCATTCTTACAGCCAATTGCAAGAATGAGGACATCTTGAAGCAACGACGGTGCGGGCCTTTCTGGTGTCTTCCAGCTTTTAAATGCTGGGATAACTATAGAGGCACACCTCATTGCCTTCAGTGCGGAAGTGGTTTTCTCAACTCCAATCAAAAAGGCATATAAAATAGAATAACGCGGTTTCGCGCTGTTCTTTCGCAGCATGCAATGCTAATTTCTGGTTTTTTGTAATCAGAATGGGGATGGTTGTTGTGTGTTTTTTGTCCTTTAGCTTTTGGCAGCTTTGGCTGTCTAAGCATAGAGTGGGGGAGCGTTCCCTCAAGGAGAATTGCAGATGGCAACGCAACGTATTCGCGATTTTCTTGCAACACATCGTTCTGAAGGTCCATGCTTAATTGTTGACCTTGATGTTGTTCGTGATAACTATTTAAATTTTGAAAAAGCTCTGCCGCAGTCTCGTATTTTTTACGCAATAAAGGCAAATCCAGCTCCTGAAATCTTGCGTTTGCTAAGTTCTTTAGGATCTTCTTTTGATGCGGCTTCTGTTGCAGAAATTGAAATGGCTTTAAAAGCAGGAGCAACGTCAGAGCGTATTTCTTTTGGAAATACGATTAAAAAAGAGCGTGATATTGCACGAGCATATGCATTGGGAGTTTCACTTTATGCTGTTGATTGTGTTGAAGAAGTGGAAAAAATTGCGCGTGTTGCTCCAGGAGCACGTGTTTTTTGCCGTGTTCTTACCGATGGCAAAGGTGCAGAGTGGCCATTGTCACGCAAATTTGGTTGTGTTCCAGATATGGCGGTTGATGTTCTAAGACGGGCACACCAATTGGGTTTGCAAGCCTATGGTGTTTCTTTTCATGTTGGATCTCAGCAGGTTGATTTGAGTGCGTGGGATCGTGCTTTATCGGATGCTTCTACAGTTTTTAAGCGTTTGGAACAAGAAGGCATTTCACTAAGGTTGGTGAATATGGGGGGCGGTTTTCCAACGCGTTATTTGAAAGATGTCCCTACAGAACAAGCTTATGGTACAGCAGTTTTTGATTCATTGAAAAAGCATTTTGGTAATCGTATCCCTGAGACGATTATTGAGCCAGGACGTGCGATGGTTGGCAATGCTGGTGTTATTCGTACAGAAGTTGTTCTAATATCTAAAAAAGCTGATAACGATAATGTACGATGGGTTTATCTTGATATTGGGAAATTTAATGGTCTTGCTGAGACTATGGATGAAGCCATTCGTTATCCTATTGAGACACCTCATGATGATAAGGTGATGGAGCCTTGTATTTTGGCTGGACCGACATGCGATTCGGCAGATGTTCTCTATGAAAAAACACCTTATCCGCTTCCTCTATCCCTAACGATAGGAGATGAAATATTGATTCATGGAACGGGTGCTTACACAACAACTTACGCATCGGTTGCTTTTAATGGTTTTGAGCCTTTACGATCATATGTGATCTGACATTTCCTTTTAACTATAGTTTTTTAGATTTTTTGCTATGCTCGTCATGGCGCTGTAAGAGGGCGGTTATAGAGATGAACATGATTAATTTTCAAACAAAAGATGGGGCATGTTTTACACTTTTATTGGAGCAAGAAGCCGATAAGCCTTATCGAGAAAATTTGCTTGATTCAATGATGGGGTATGGACGTAAACGTAAATCATCAGAGGTTTTACGTCGTGGTCGTTTGGCTGCTCAAGGGCTCTCTTTTGTGGTTAAAAATGTGCTTGGAGAGCTTGTGGGAAGTGTCCGTCTTTGGCATGTTTCTTTTTCTAAAGAAAAAAATGAAACACAACATGCTTTACTTTTAGGCCCCTTGGCTGTTGCGTCTGAATGTGCTGGTATGGGAATAGGATCAATTTTAGTCCGACATGCAATTGAAACAGCAAAAAAATTGGGATATGGCGCCATTTTGCTGGTAGGGGATTTTGAATTTTATCAACGTTTTGGCTTTTCAAATAGTTTAACAGAAAATTTGGCAATGCCTGGTCCTTACGAAAAACATCGCTTTCAAGCGTTGGAACTGATACCACATTATCTTTCTGGGTGTTATGGCACTTTGGTTCCTAGTGGAGAACGAGAAGTTTCAAATCGTTTTCAGCATCATAAAGTCGCTTGAAGATAGTGTTTATTTCGTTTTTCAGCAGCTGCCATTGAGAAGAGCATACCGTTTTGACAGTGCCAAGGTATTTAGCGGTACAAAGTTTTGGGGAGTTGTATTGCGATTTTATTATATGGCTTTTTCTTTATGGGGCTGGTTTCTTATTTTTGATAATTTCAGTTAAGTGAGTAAGAATATATTTTAAGCTCATTTTTTGAAATAGTGTCTTATTTTATAATACTGAAGGAACCGGATTTTTGAGTTGTCTTGTGTTCTTTTAAAGTCGCTATCATCATACAGTTTTCCAGTTTTCAATATCGTTGGTCGATCTTGCATCAAAATGGTTGGATATTTTACTTTTTTCTTAAACAGTTTTTATTTCTTTGCTTTTTATGTGCAAGGGAATGGTTTTGATTGATTCAATAGAGAGATATTTTGAGAAAATTTATACAATTTCAGCTCTTGTTGAAAGAGAAGGGGCTTAAGAAAGAAAAATATGTAGCAGTAGAATCAAAATTGTAAGTATCAGCTTTTTTTAAAGAGTGTAAAAAAATAAAATTACATGTTTAAAAGCAGCTTTTTTGAAAAAAATATATCATTACTTTTTTGCTATAAAGGTAAATCGTTTTGCAATTGGCATGAGAGTATCAAATATAAAATGATTTTCTCATGTAAAATTTTGCATTCAGAATCAAAAAAACGTTATCCTACACATTATAAGAGAAATATGTGCGTGAATAAAAATCACAAGAATCATAAATCTTTTATGAATATTCTTGTAAGAATCAAAAGAGTGAAGGCACAGAATCTTAACAAAATAGTTTTTATGAGGATAGTAGCGTAAAAAGGGGGTAGATAGATGAGAGATTTAATGTTTTTACCCTATGGTGATAAATCAAAAATCTTATAGAAATGGCTGCTTTATCTTTATGGTGTGGAGCACTTTAGATAAGCTCTTTGTTTATTATCATCTAGAACAATTTTTGTATGCGAGAAGTTGTTTTTAAGTGCGGAAAGAGCCCGCATTAAAAGAATTTTTATCAGAAGAATCATTTAGAATCATATGTTTATTTATACTGTCTCTTGAGACAAGATAAAGTGCATAGGAAACGAGCAAAGTGATAAGGATAAAAAATATTTCTCAATTTTAATTAAGCTTAGTGATTTGGTGGTGAATCCATGAGAGGTGGTATTTTTTTGAGAAACATGGTCATAAATGTCAAAACACCAAAAATGATGGTTATGATAAAGAAAATATCACTAATAGCCATAATGGTTGCTTGTATGCGTACCATACCAAACAATTGAGAAAGAGCCAGAGTATAGGAATCAAAGGTTTCTGTTTTGAATAATACAGTAAGATTTGAAAGCATTTCAGTTGCTTGTCTGTTTGCGTAGTTAAGAGTTTCGGCTATTCGTTCATGATGGAAGTCTGTGCGTTTTGTTATGAGAGTGTTGATAATGGCAAGCCCTACAGCCCCACCTAGATTCCGGGTGAGATTAAAGAGTCCAGAAGCATTTTGCATCCGTTCTGGTGGGAGTGTTCCCAAGGCAATATTATTAATAGGAACCATACATAACATTACAGAAGCACCACGGAAAACTTGCGGCCAAAAAAGCTGCCAAAAATCCCAGTTATCTGTGATAGAGCTCGCCATCCAAATACCTATTGCAAAACCAAAAAGTCCTATTGCCATCATTAAACGTGCATCCATTCGTGCTGAAAGAAATCCAGCAAGCGGGGCAGTTAATAACATGACGAATCCTGAAAGAAACAATGTTTCTCCAATCATGAGGGCATCAAAGTGGCGGATTTGGCTTAAATAGACAGGATAAAGGTACGTGAGTCCATAAAGGCCTATTCCCAATGAAAAGGAAAAAATGGATGCAGCTGAAAAATTAAAATTAGAAAAAGTAGAGAGATCTACAATGGGTTCTTTTACTGTAAAAGCACGCCAGAAGAATAAGGCTGCAGCAAGAATCATGGTAATGAACAAATCCCGAATCAGCGTATCACTCAGCCAATCATGACGTGCTCCTTCTTCTAGAATATACTCTAAAGTTCCCAAGAAAGTAGCCATAGAAATGAATCCTAACCAATCAAACTTCTTCATTAAAGAGGGATCAGCTTTATCAAAATCAATTAATTTCCAAGCGAGAATTGAGATGATAATCCCGGAGGGTACATTGATGAGAAAGAGCCAATGCCATGATGAGAGATGACAAATATAGCCTCCCACGGTTGGACCAATGGTGGGGGCCAATGTTGCTACTAGTCCAACAATAGGGGTAACAATTGGGCGTTTGGAAGGAGGAAAAAGAACATAAGAGGCGACAAAAACGCTTGGGATAATTCCTCCACCAATAAAACCTTGTAGTGCGCGATACAAAATCATCTCTCCAATAGATGTTGCTGTTGCACAAAGAACAGAAGTAATCGTAAACCCGATCGCTGATATGGTGAAGAAAACACGTGTTGAAAGCAATCTTCCTAAAAATCCAGAAAGCGGCAACATGATGACTTCAGCGATGAGATAGGAGGTTTGAACCCATGAAATTTCTTCAGAGCTTGCTGTAAGACCCGCTTGAATTTCAGCTAAAGAAGAGGAAACGATTTGGATATCTAAGATTGCCATAAACATGCCAAAAGACATAGCAATAAAAACTACAATTTTGCGCATTCCTATGCGTTCTTGAGACTGTATGAGCTCTGGTATGGAAGATGTCATAGTAAGATCTTCTACTTTTTTTATAAGAGACTTTTATCTTGTGGCTTTGTACGTGTATCAATTTTCACTGAAACACTCATTCCTGCTCGGATATGTCCGGTTTTTAAGACTTCTTCTGGAATAGAAATACGTACGGGAATGCGCTGGACAATCTTTGTAAAGTTACCGGTAGCATTTTGTGGAGGCAGAAGAGAAAAAACAGCGCCTGTTGCGGGCGAAATAGAAAGCACTGTTCCTGTAAAAACATCATCTTCGAAGGCATCAACAGAAATATAAGCTTTTTGTCCGGTATGAATGTCTTGTAGCTGTGTTTCTTTATAGTTTGCTTCAATATAAAGTGCATGTATGGGGACTAACGCCGCAAGACGTTGGCCATTTACAACAAAATCTCCCGTTTTTGCTGTTAAATTTCCTATAACTCCATCAAATGGCGCTCGTATAATGGTCGAATCAAGATCACGTTGTGCTTTTTTACGCGAGAGCTCTAAACTCTTTGTTTCGCTTTCTGTTTCACTTCGTTGTGCTTCTAGCACTCGGATATTTGCACGTGCTGAAGCCATTTTTGCATCCGCTCTGTTAACATTCGCAATGGCTTGTTCATAAGCGGATTTGGCATCATCAACATTGGATTGAGGAGCATAACGATTGGCTTTCAGTTCTGTTACACGTTTTAAGGTGAGTTGTGCATTGGTTGCTATGGCTGAAGCGGCTGCTTTTTGTGCTTTTGCATCATCTAAAGAACTACGAGCGGCTGTGATTTGCGCATCAATGCGTAGAAGTGTTTTTTTCTGTGTGTTAAGATGCGCTTCTGTTTGATCCAAGGCTATTTTATAATCACCATTGTCTAGGTAAAATAAAACATCGTCCTTTTTTACAACTTGGTTGGCTTTAATGGCAATTTTTTCAATATACCCATTTAATTTAGTCGCAATAGCGGCTATATCTCCTTGCACATAGGCATCTTCAGTGGACAGCATATAACGCCATTGCGTCGTCCACTTATAGCTAAACCAAAGTACAAAAAGCGCAAAGACGATAAGAAGAGCCTTGATTACTTTTTTTCGTTTCGTTTTATCGAGATTTTTTGTTGAAAAAATGGTCTCAGATACGGACATGATTTTATACTTTCAATATTTATGTTCTAACGAGTATAATAAGCCTCTCACTCTAGGGTAGGGTGATATATGCACGGACGATAAGAGCTTTTCCAACAATAAGGCGATCCCTGCTACATAATACTAAATATATAAACTTGCAAGTTAGAGATCTTATTTTCAAGTTAGATGTCTTATTTTATTGCGCATTTTTTACAAAGACCTCGTACTTCTAGGGTGCTTTTGTGTGCTTGGAAGCCAACCGCTTGAACCATCTGTTTTAAACTTGATACAATCGTTTGATTTTGTATTTCGTTGACTGTGCCACAGTTTAGGCATCTTCAGTGGACAGCATATAACACCATTGCGTCGTCCACTTATAGCTAAACCAAAGTACAAAAAGCGCAAAGACGATAAGAAGAGCTTTGATTACTTTTTTTCGTTTCATCTTATCGAGATTTTTTGTTGAAAAAATGGTCTCAGATACGGACATGATTTTATACTTTCAATATTTATGTTCTAACGAGTATAATAAGCCTCTCACTCTAGGGTAGGGTGATATATGCACGGACGATAAGAGCTTTTCCAACAATAAGGCGATCCCTGCTACATAATACTAAATATATAAACTTGCAAGTTAGAGATCTTATTTTCAAGTTAGATGTCTTATTTTATTGCGCATTTTTTACAAAGACCTCGTACTTCTAGGGTGCTTTTGTGTGCTTGGAAGTCAACCGCTTGAACCATCTGTTTTAAACTTGATACAATCGTTTGATTTTGTATTTCGTTGACTGTGCCACAGTTTTCGCAAATTATAAACGTTGTAAGTTCATGTTGACAGTTTTCAGGGTGTAAACAGACCATAAAGGCATTTACACTTTCAAGACGATGAATACACTTTAACTGTACGAGTTTTTCTAACGCACGATAAACTTGGAGAGGTGCGCGAAAACCTTCTTCGCGTAAGTGATTGAGAATCGCATAAGCACTTAAAGGCCCTTTTGCATTTTTTAAAGTATTTAAAACCAATGTTTGGTTACGCGTCAGTTTAGATGACATGGACATCTTCCTTTTGCTCCCATGGAAAAGCATAAAGCGTGTAAGATATTTATGCAATGGTGATTATAGAATATGTACTCTAATCTTTAGCCGTTTACATGACATCATTGCGATATGTAAGAAAAGTTGCAACCGTTGTGAGGGGAGGGGTATTATAATCTGAAAGCCGCTGCTATCCAGCAAGAAACTTTTATACGCTTCTTATTTTTCCAATAATGTCTTGAAATAGGATTTTTTGTTACAATATTTTATTGGAAATGTTTGGGTTATTTTATTTAAAAAAAAA
>NZ_JBHINI010000002.1:0-222029 GCF_042194935.1 Bartonella sp. CL71SXKL
TCCGAAAGAAGTTAAAACGCTTGAAGGACATTTTGAAGTTGTTTTTTCTTCTTAAACTTCTTTATGATTAGCTTTTTTGGGTCTATTCATGCATGGCAATCTTATATAAAAAATAGTCAAATGAATCACGTATAAAAGTGTGGATTCTTAAGTGGATTCTTATAAAATAATTACAAACAAACTATTGACTTTATTGTATTTTTGTTTATAATGTCCTTCAACAAGTGTTTCGGATTTTTGCTTTTTATATACGCTTTATTAACCAACAATTTCTATCTCAGAAAACCAAAAGGCGATTTCTGTTTTTGCCGTTTCAGCACTATCGGATCCATGGACAGAATTTTCGCCAATCGATAAAGCATGAACCTTACGAATTGTCCCTTCTTCTGCATCACTAGGATTCGTAGCCCCCATTACTTCACGGTTTTTAGCTATTGCATTTTCGCCTTCCAAAACTTGTACAACGGTTGGACCAGAAGACATGAATTCAACCAATTCACTAAAAAAAGGGCGTTCTTTATGAATAGCATAAAATTTTTCAGCCTCAGGTTTGCTCATCCAAACACGTTTAGACGCAATAACACGTAGCTCCGCATCCTCAAGCATTTTAGTAATTGCGCCAGTCAAATTACGACGGGTTGCATCTGGTTTAATCATCGAAAAAGTACGCTCTAAAGCCATTTACTCACCTTTATTTCATTTATAACATTCTCTGACTGTTTCTATAGCGAGCAAGGAGCCCTTTGCCAAGTGACTCTGCAAAAATCTACACAAATTCTCAAAATATAGAATGAATTATAAAGAAAACTTTAATAAAAATACCTGCAATCGCTCATCCCATCATAAAGATGCGCTACCGACTCTCAATAAATATTGAACCTTCTTTCATAATCTTAAATGCTTCCCATCAAAATTATCATTTAAGCAATAAAAAGTCATAAGAAAAAACTCACATGCAAAAAATATATCTTTTTGAAAGCCTTCTTCTTTAAAGAGGACGAACCTAGACACTTGGTTTGAAAATCCTTCTACACACATTGAGATCAATTAAAAAATAACCATATACTTAGAAACTATAGCGTACACCTATAATTCCCTGAAGGGACTGTTTTGTTTTACGCCCTTTAATATAATGGGCCTCACCATATAACTTTAACTTCTCACTCACTAAACTGCTTAAACCTATTCCTAATTTACCTGCATTCCCTGATAAGTCCGTGGTAAAGGAATGCCGTTGATTAATTAACGTTTGATTGTCATCTTTATTCTCACGCAACCATGCTGCTGTAATATACGCAAGCGATGAGGAATCCATGTGAGAACCAAATTCATATCCTAAAGATAAGCCAACCTCACTGCGTAATGAAGTGAATGGACGCATGTCACCTGTCATGTCATTCGATAACTTGATTTCTTTACCCTCAACTTGCAACCATGTAAATTGTCCATAAGGCTGAAGCCAACTGTTCTTTGACGTCTGAAGTCGATAACCTGCTTCAAAGGAGGTGCCCACCGCCCATTGCCTATAACTTCCTTCAATCCCTAAACCATTCGTTGAAACTGCCTTTAGAGTATTTTGATAATGATTGTATTTTAAAATACCATCGAGATACCATCCACTATGATCCAAATAAGTGACATAAGCGCCAATACCATAAGTATTGATAC
The DNA here is from genome assembly GCF_042194935.1 of Bartonella sp. CL71SXKL. NCBI lineage: Bacteria > Pseudomonadati > Pseudomonadota > Alphaproteobacteria > Hyphomicrobiales > Bartonellaceae > Bartonella > Bartonella sp. CL71SXKL. Next base: position 1,669 of record NZ_JBHINI010000002.1, read on the forward strand.
CACTGATACCCCCCCGTGCATGCGCAACACGGACACGATCATAACTGCCAAAACCACCTATATAAAACTCTCCACTTTCCCACTCGCTTAAACCATTGATCCCTAAAACAATACCTGTCTGATCTAACTTAAAATCTATATGCTCTGTCGCAATACTCTCTTTAGATTTAATCGCATAGGTCCATAAAGCTGCATTCTTTTTACTTTTATCTAGAATCCCTCTTCCCGCACGCACTGTTTGCATTTCGTTGTGAAACACCATCGCTGGAGCTACAGACATAGACAATACCGCATCTGTAGAGGGCGTGGTCAAAAAGTGAGAAACTGAAAGCGTCTCACTCAATTGTGGAGAAGGTTGTTCTTTATGAACTGGACGCAAAATCATTTGATCGGCTAAAGATTGTGAAGATTCTGAAACAACAGCCTGTTGCTCTTCATCAGAAAAATGAAGAGGACTCGCTAGAGGAAACACCAGACGATTCTGATTTTCTTGAGAGGGAGATACAGAAACACTAGAGACATTCTGCGCTTCTCTTAAATGACGTGGAGGACGTGGTTTAGCTGGTTGTTTTTTAGTAGGTTTACGAGAACCGGTATTTTTTCCTCTAGAAGAAGCACTTTGATCAAACAATGCAAGAGGAATCTTCGTTTTCTTGTTTACACACTGTGTTTCAGTACTCGAACGTGTCGTACCTTCAGAGGCAGAACTTAAATACCAAATTGTAGAATAACCACTAGAATCAGCACATCTTTCTCTCTTTCGTAAAACATACTGATAGGCTCCACCATCAACAGCTGTAATATAATTACCTGAAAGATCTTCCAGAGTAAAATTAGCGCCTCCTAATTTATCAGTAACTAAATTAATCTCTGTAGCCCAACCATTTTTCTGAGAGATAGGACCTGTAATTTCACGACCAGAATCTGCAACGCTTATTTTGTGATTACCCGAACCTTCATCAATCGACAAGTAATCACTTGCATCCCCCGTAGCACTAATATTGAATCGAAAATGCAAACTTCCTGAAAGTTTCTCAACGTGAAGTGAAATATGTTGTGGATCATACGGTATAGAAGTAAAAATAATAGTCCCATCCTGCCCCCCTAAATCTTCAATTTCAATCTGAGGTTTTTCTCCTATATTCCGTTCACCAACCTCAAATATTGTTTCTTCAACTCTGTCCTTTATAGGAATTTTTTTCTTAGTCGTATGATTTGTCCTATCACCAGCGAATAAATAAAGTTCTCCGTGATCATTGACCATTACTTCTCCAACGACATCTTTTATACCAACATGGAACCACGACTTAGCAGAGTTGTTAACAGTCAGACCATCCACAAACCCTTCAGGATATACAACTTGAATAGCATGATCTTTCAAATTAGTAGCAAAAGATTCTCCTAACGCTAAGACGTGCTGTCTCCCATTTCCAGAGACCTCAGCATACATTGATTTTCCCCCCTCTTTTCTTTCTCCTGCATAAAGGTTTTGTTCTCCGTTATCTACCACTTTCGTATTCCAAACCCACGCTCCATCATACACATTCTGCTGTCCCACTGCTCCACTGCCACCAGAAACTGTGGATTTATATGCACTACTTTTTCTCTCCACGCTTATAAGATCAAGACCTTTTTCTTCATGAATAAACTGCTTACCTCCAAGGATTTTAGCATCTATTGCATTTCCTCCACGCGTAACTATTTGCATCCCTCCTTTTTCAATAGTGGATCCCATGGAAGTTTTTCCATTTTCAACAATTTCAACACCACCACCTTCGATCTTAACATTATTGTTGAAAAGGGTTGTAATCAGTGCTGAACCTTTTGGTACCTTCCCTCCACTTTCCACATTTTCTAATCTTTTTAACTCTTCATTCCTGTTTTCAACTGCACTTGCAACTTGTACAAAACAACTACTGATCATCAATACTGAAAAACCCAACTTATGTTTATACTGCATTATCGACACTCCACTCTCAATTATTTAGAAAAATATCCCACGGCTACGTAGGTAACTCGCCTTAGATTGTATCGTAATGTGTTTTATTTATGTTTAAAAACACTTTTTAAGTGTATTTTTTAATATAAACAACTTTAAGTTGTGTATCTATGAGCTACTAGAAAATTCTAACTTACGGCTGAAAATCTTAATAAAATTCAAATTGTTTACTTGAGTTCAAGGAACAATTTTCAATATTTGAAGTTAGATGAACAAAATGCTCGTGCCTAACGAGGTCACGTCCTTCACGAAACACAAAACGCCTTTGAATTGTACATTCACGCGCTTGTTTTAAAGAGACATCTCTCAACGCACCCGAACCCATTTCGCGACGTCATCCCATGAATGGTATACCGGTAAAGCCATTGCGTCCCCAATCTTTACGCTTATGAAGAAGCGAGCCGATATCATCATACACTTTGCCATCCTAATGTTATGATAGCCCTTGACACTAGAGAAGATTCATAAGAAACATTTTTACTCTTTTCTTATATAGTTTTTATCCACATGTTCATCCCGCTTGTGATGTGCTAGGCGAATAATTTTGATTGATTCAACATAAACAGATTTGGAATGAGAGAATCCTATGATACTCGGGACTCTCATTCAACATGCATAGAAATGAATTATTATTATAAATTCAGTATGTTGCCTTTAAAAAAGAGAGTATAAAGACATTCCTACTATTTGAGAAAGTCCCTATACTCTCGAAAAGACATAGCCGAGCGTTATCTGTTTAAGCTTGCAAAACAATTACATTTGTAAAATTAATCAGCCGTGTACACACATATTTAGAAACTATAGCGTAATCCTAAAATACCTTGAAGAGCATTCTTAATCTTATGTCCTTTTAGATAATGCGCTTCCGCATAAAGTGTTAGTTTATCATTGACCGTACCGTTTAAACCAATTCCCAATTTACCCGCACTGCCTGATAAATCTGTAATAAATTTATACTGCTTATTAATTGTCGTATAATTATTATTTATATTCTCACGCAACCAAGCTGCCATAATGTAAGCTGTTAATGAAGTTTCTGAATTCACAAAAAATTCATGTCCTGCAGTCAATCCAACTTCACTGCGGAATGAATTTAATGGGCTTAGATCACCTATCATTTCATTGGAAAGTTTTATTCTTTTACCTTCAACCTGCAAACCTGTTAGCTTGATATAAGGCTGCATCCAAGTATTCTGTGCCGGTTCAAAATAACAGCCAATCTCAAATGATCCACCTATCGCCCACTGATTGTAATGACTTTGAATAGCTAAACCATTCGTTGATATGGCTTTTAAATTATCTCGGTAATAATTATATTTCAAAACACCATCCATATACCATCCACGATGATCAAAATAAGTTGCGTAAGTTCCAATGCTATAAGAGCTCAAATCACTATCACCACCTCGTGCATGAGAAACACGTGCTTGATCATAACTCCCAAAACCACCAACATACAACTCTCCATGCCTTAATTCACTCAACTGATCAGCACCAAAGACTAAACCTGTCTGCCCAAGCTTAAAGTGTGTATGGCCTGTCGCAACACGTTCTCTGCTCTTAATCCCATAAGTCCATAGTTCGATATCTTTCTTATTTCTGTCCCAAATTTTTCTACCATTCCGTACAACTTGCAACTCATTATTAAAAATAAGTCCAGGGACTACGGACAACGTTAACACTGCATCTGTAGAGGGGGTTGTTGATGTTTCACCAGGAAAAAAAGGATCTGTCGGATCTGGCATAGAAGGCTCTGGTCCACTGAGGCGGTCTGCCGATAAAAACCAAACTTTCCCATTTTCATCCTTTCTTTCTTTCAAATCATACATATAAGTTCCACCATCAATGGCGTTAATTTTTTCACCCTTAAGATCTGTCAGCGTAAAATGCGCACCACCACTTTGATCCGTAATTAAATCACGCTTATTTGAAAAAGGATCCGTGATTTCAACTCCAGAATCAGAAACACTTATTGTATGTTTCCCAGCGCCTTTCTCAACCAAGAGATAATCACCACGGTTATGGGCAATCGTAGTATTGAACGCGAAATGTAAATTTCCTGAAAGATTATTCACATGAAGCTGAGAATAATATGGATCAGAACCTGTAAACGAAAAAATAACACTCCCTTCACCACTTAATTTTTGTATCAAAGAACTTTTTCCATCAAACTCATCAGTAACAGAGTACAGTTTTGTATCTTTTCCATTTAAAATAATATCTTCTACTGTGGTGCGTTGTTGATCATTCCCAGCATAAAGATGGATCTGCCCAGAATGGTTTACCTGTGTCTTGCCTTCTAATGTTGCTCCAGCATGCACCCATGATTTTGTTTGATCATTCATTGTTAGATTCTTTACAGATCCATCAGTATATATTTCCTGAATAGCACTCTCATTTAAAGTGACTCCAATAGCCTGACCGCCTTTTAAGATACGTTGTTTACCACCACCAAAAACTTCTGTGTCAAATGCAAAACCACCATTTTTTGCACTTTGAGACTTTTTTCCAACCTCTTGGACACCCCCTCGCATAACTTTCGTATTCCAAACTTTTCCGCCATCATATACTTTTTGTTGGCCTAGTGTTTCATCTTGACCATAAATGACAGTATGAGAAGCACTACTCCCTTTAATCTCTCCTCCAATATCCCCCTCGCCGAAAACAAGCTGCTCACCACCATAAATTTTAGTCCCTTCTACTTTTCCTCCATTTCCAACACTTTGGTGTCCGCCTTCTTCAACAACAGCATTTTTCGAAAAACCTTGTTTTCCCTTCAAAGCCTGAACATTTTCAATTCCACCATGTTCAATTTTACTATTCTCACTGAGTCCTCCTGCATACACATAAAGCTCTGCACCATTCCTTACAGTGTTATTAATGGATCGCCCTGGACTATCAATCTCACCATCATTTGAAATGTATGCTTTACCTTCATTATCAAGGATATAATTTTCTAAAATTGCCCCATCTTTAATGGAGATAAGTTCAGGCTTTTTAAGAAACGCAGTATTTTGTTCTTGTGCATTATATCCAGCATTGTCACGATGACTACTGTCAAGTTCCTGTTGACTCGCAAACACTCTAGCCCCCTTATCCATGATAAAATCGCTAGGCTTTTTCAAAAAGTCTAATTCATTGCGCGTTCTTACCATGGCATCATTAGAGGCTCCAAGTATGCATCTGCCTGTTTTCATATCCTCATTGTATTGATCTTGAAATACTTTATCATTTTCATAACTTGAAGATTGACAAAAAAGTGCTGTTCCCCCCTCATTTGCAGCAGCAGCTTGCACAAAAAAGCTGCTCAACATGAGTATCCAACAATGTCGTTTCCATTTATATTGTAGAGCCATATCCTCCCCCCTTCACGCCTGCATAGACACTAAACGTAATTAGCTCTACAAAATATATTTTCAACCTTAGATTGCAACAATCCTTCTTAAAAATCCTCCTTATCTCATAAAAAAACGTTATTTATAGTTTTTAAATACTTTTTTGATCAAGAATATAAGAGCGCTCTTATAGTGCTTCTTTAGCATTTTCTCGGAGTTTTCTTATCAAAGATAAAAAGTAATGCATAATCAAGTATATAAGGGTATACAGTTTATCATGAACAACGAAGCTGCGTGCTCTGAAAAATTGTTCTCTGAACCTTTAATTAAAGACCTTTAAAAACAATCATATATTTAAAGATAACTAAAAAATAACCATATACTTAGAAACTATAGCGTACACCTATAATTCCCTGAAGGGACTGTTTTGTTTTACGCCCTTTAATATAATGGGCCTCACCATATAACTTTAACTTCTCACTCACTAAACTGCTTAAACCTATTCCTAATTTACCTGCATTCCCTGATAAGTCCGTGGTAAAGGAATGCCGTTGATTAATTAACGTTTGATTGTCATCTTTATTCTCACGCAACCATGCTGCTGTAATATACGCAAGCGATGAGGAATCCATGTGAGAACCAAATTCATATCCTAAAGATAAGCCAACCTCACTGCGTAATGAAGTGAATGGACGCATGTCACCTGTCATGTCATTCGATAACTTGATTTCTTTACCCTCAACTTGCAACCATGTAAATTGTCCATAAGGCTGAAGCCAACTGTTCTTTGACGTCTGAAGTCGATAACCTGCTTCAAAGGAGGTGCCCACCGCCCATTGCCTATAACTTCCTTCAATCCCTAAACCATTCGTTGAAACTGCCTTTAGAGTATTTTGATAATGATTGTATTTTAAAATACCATCGAGATACCATCCACTATGATCCAAATAAGTGACATAAGCGCCAATACCATAAGTATTGATACCACTGATACCCCCCCGTGCATGCGCAACACGGACACGATCATAACTGCCAAAACCACCTATATAAAACTCTCCACTTTCCCACTCGCTTAAACCATTGATCCCTAAAACAATACCTGTCTGATCTAACTTAAAATCTATATGCTCTGTCGCAATACTCTCTTTAGATTTAATCGCATAGGTCCATAAAGCTGCATTCTTTTTACTTTTATCTAGAATCCCTCTTCCCGCACGCACTGTTTGCATTTCGTTGTGAAACACCATCGCTGGAGCTACAGACATAGACAATACCGCATCTGTAGAGGGCGTGGTCAAAAAGTGAGAAACTGAAAGCGTCTCACTCAATTGTGGAGAAGGCTGTTCTTTATGAACTGGACGCACAATCATCTGATCGGCTAAAGAGTGAGAAGATTCTGAAATAGCAGTTTGTTGCTCTTCAGCAGAAAGAGGATGAGAACTCGCTGGACCTGAGACTTCAATAACGTGACTTCCAAGAGAGGAAACAGTTGGAGAGACAGAAACCTGAGATTTTTGCCTTAAGTTTTGGCGGTTCTCTCTTCGACGTGGCAATTTAATAGCATGTGCTTGTGGTGCTGCAATCGTTGAAAGAGAAGAAACTGATTGATTTTGATTTAAATGCCGCACAGATCTGCTTCTACTACGTGGTAAACTGTTGAGAAATGAAACATTATCAATAAATACTGCAGATAAATACCAAACTTTTTCACCCCCATCCTCATCAATTCTCTGTTTTAAACCATACGTATAGGTTCCGCCATCAATAGTTTTAACATTTGCACCAGAAAAGCTTCTCAAGGTAAAATGTGCGCCACCACTTTGATCAACAATTAAATCAAGTTCTGTTGAAGAAGGATCAACAATTTCAATACCGGAATCTAAAATACTTATTGTGTGAGAACCACGGCCATTTTTGATAAAGAGATAATCACCTTTTTCTTCTGCAAGGCTAACATTAAAGTTAAAATGTAGACTCCCTGCTAGATTATCAATGTAAAGCTGAGAGTAATATAAATCATCTTCAAAAGAGGTAAAAATGACTTTTCCTACACCGCTTAACTGCTGAATGCGTGTACTTTTGTCGTCAAACCCACGAGCAACGGAGTATAATTGAGCGTCTTCTCCATTTAATTCAATGTTTTCTACTATAGTTTGTTGACCATCGTCTCCAGCATCAAGATGGAGCCCACCAAAATCCTGAACTTTTATTTCTCCTCCTAATATTGCACTAGGAGAAATCCATGAATTAGCATTACCTTCAATCGTTAGATTCTTTACAATTCCACCTGCATAGACTTCTTGAACACCACCAGTGCGTAAAATGACTGTATTTGCTTCACCTCCTGCTAAAACACGCTGCACACCCTCTGAAAAGATTTCAGCATTTACAGCTAAACCGCCGGCTTTTTCTGCAAAGTTATCATCATTAGGAAACCACTTAGCAAGAGTTTGTACTCCTCCACTCATCACTTTTGTTCCCACAGCCATCCCATCATCATATACATTCTGCTGTCCCAGCGTATCACCTTGACCATAAAGTGTCGTGTTATAAGCACTGCTCCCCACAATTCCACCATTTACATAACCATTTCCGAAAACAAGCTGCTCCCCACCATAAATTTCAGCTCTCAATGCGGTTCCTCCTCCCTCCACTCTTTGTTTTCCACCCTCGTAAATAATCGTAGATTCTGAGATCCCCTGTTCCCCTACAATCTCAGTACCACCATTTTCAATGGTTGTATTTTTACTGAAACCACCAGCTTCAACATAAAGTCTTCCTGATCCCTGAATTGTATTATTAATAGACTTCTTAAGAACACCTTGCTCTCCATCATCAGAGACATAAACTACGTTATCGTCACCGAGCAAAGAGCTTTGTAGAATTTCTCCTCCTTCCCCAATGCTGTAATGAATTACATCAGAGATACTAAAATCTTTTGACGATGTCATATTTTCTTCTTTTTCAGGAAGCTTATCTATAGGCGACTCCACATGAGGTGAAGGAATTACAGGAGCAGAAGTTATTTGTGATGTAGCCAAAGACCAAGTCTTTCCCCCATTATCATCTTTTGTCTTTAAGCCATACATGTAGGCTCCACCATCAATCGTACTCGTCTCTTCACCAGAAAAATCTGTCAGAGTAAAATGCGCATTTCCGCTTTGAACATGAATTAAATCAAGCTCCAAAACTAAATTCTGATCTTGTAGAGAAGAATTGGTCATTTCAACACCAGAATCGATAACACTTATGGTGTGATTACCTGATCCTTGTTTTATCAGAAGATAATCACCGCGCTGTTCTGCAAAATTAGTATGCAACCTAAAATGTAAACTCCCTGAAAGATCATTGATCTCAAGTTTGGAGTAATGTGGATTAAACACGGTAGAAGTAAAAATAACACGACCATTCCCACTCAGATTTTCAATCAAAGAACTTTCGCCATCTATATTAGAAGCAATAGAATACAATTTTGTATCTCTGCCATTTAAGACAATTTTTTCTACTTCAGTACGAGACTGCTCTGCACCAGCATAAAGATAAATCCGTCCAGAATCATTAACCGTTGTCTTTCCTTCCAATGTTGCGCCACCATGTAACCACGATTGTGCTTGATCCTTAACGGTTAAATCTTTTACATAACCTCCTAAATCTATTACCTGAAAAGCAGTCCCTTGTAAAAGAACGCCAATCGCGATTCCCCCCGCTAAAACATGTTGCTCTCCACCAGAAAAGACCTTCGTATCAAATGCAAAACTGCTATAATCGTTTAGATCCTCTTCTCCATAAAGATTTTGTATCCCTCCTTCCATGATCTTTGTGTTAAAAACCTCTCCATCATCGTACACATTCTGATATCCTCGCACTCCATTTTTACCAGAAACGATAGTGTCATAGGCACTGCTTCTTACCATCTCACCTTTGATATCAGACTTTCCTGAAACAAACTGCTCACCACCGTAAATTTTAACCCCTTCAGCTTTTCCCCCATCTTCAACCTTTTGTTGCCCACCTTTATGAACAATAGTATCCTGTGAAAGACCCTGTGTTTTAATAAGCTCAGTGCCACCTCTTTGAATTGTCGTATACAAGCTAAAACCACCGCTATAAACGGAAAGCTTTCCACCATCTTTAACTGTATTACTAATTGAAGTTTCTCCAGTGCTATCAACTTCCTTGCTACTCGTGTCAAAGCTAGGATCTGCAATAGAAACAGTTGTTCCTTGATCAATTGTGAGTTCTGTAAGTAAATCACTTGATGAACCAGTATATGGTTTCAATACACTATCAAAAACTTGAGAAGTTGTCTCATCAATGGTGTGGTTTGCATCTAAGTACCAAATTTTACCAGTACCCTTATTGTTTCTATGTTTCAAACTGTACCGATAGGTTCCGGCATCAATAGCTCTGATTTTTTCACCAAAAGTGTTTGTCAGAGTAAAATGGGCATTTCCGCTGCGATCAGTAATTAATTTAAGCTTTTTGTAAGAAGAATTTGTAATTTCACTCCCAGAATCAGCCACACTTATTGTGTGAGAACCAGAGCCCCTTTTTTTAATCACAAGATAATCACTAAGCTGCTTGGCAAAATTGACATTAAAATCGAAATGTAAAGAACCTGAAAGATCATCAATATTAAGTTGAGAATAGAGCTTATTCGTCCCTAAAGACGTAAAAATAACTCTACCACTTCCTTTTAAATTCTTAACATTAATCTCAGGTTTTTTGCCGTTATCTTCAGACGCAATAATGTATAGTTTGCTATCTTCTCCATTTAAATTAAGATTTTCTACTTCCGTAACAGCTTCACCATTCCCAGCATAAAGATAAAGACTACCAAAATCATGAACATTTGTATTTTCACCTAATATCGCACCAGCAAAACCCCATGACCTTGCTTGATGATTAATAGTTAGATTATCCGCATATCCAGAATCATATATATTCTGAATAGCTCTATCGTATAAAGTAACTTCACTCGCATTCCCTCCCGCAAAGATATTCTGCATACCATTTTTAAAAAGTTCGCTACTCAGTGCAAAAGCCCCCTCATTAATTGTAAAATCTTCATCTTCTGTATCGGCTGTATCAGCATCTTCTGAGAAGCCGTTATGAAAATTCTCTTCACCATCAAGATTCTGGACACCGCCTCTCATAATCTTTGTGTCAACAGCCATCCCCCCACTATAGACACTTTGTATTCCTAGTATTCCATCTTCAGCATAAATTTCGGTGTTATAAGCACTACTTGCCTTATCTTTACGCAACAAACCAGATCCAAGACTTCCCTTACCAAAAATAATCTGCTCGCCACCATAAATTTTAGCACCTTCTGCATTTGCACCACTCTCAACAATTTGTTTACCACCTTTTTTAACAGTGGCATATTCTGAAATGCTTAAGTTTTGGACAAACTCAATCCCACCATGCTCAATTGTCGTATCCCTGCTAACACTTGCTGCATCAATGTAAAGTTTTCCACCCTCCTGAACCGTATTATTGATAGAATATCCAGCGTCTTCATAATTAAAGCTATTTACTTTTTTACCAGAGTCCTCAGAATCACGGTCAGTAATATAAACGGCAATATCATCATAAATTATTGAATTTGTGAGTACTTCAAAGAATAGGTTTTCTAATCTCTTCCTCCCCTCTTCTGAAGGATTACTTCCTTCTGCTCTCTGTTTATTCTCTATCCTTTTTGATCCCCCCTTTTTTTCTTTTAATCCCCTTACTTCCGATAACAACTTTCTTGTCTCTTCTAGATGTTCACTGATACTTACTGGTGTTAATAACTTTTCTCTTGGTGTAGCTACTCCATCTGCACTCGCAATCTTGACAAAAAAACCACTGGTCATTAATGCATAAAAACTTAATTTCATTTTGCGGTGCATTATTCACACTCCATAATTTCAAATTTAAATTCCCCCATTTAGAAAAAAGTGCATAGACAAAAACAACACAACATAATTGCTCAACCTCATGTCTTTTAAGATAGCAAATCATTCGATGGATTAAGCTCTGATAGACGAAATATACACCTTGTGTTTTAAAATGTATGCACAACTAAAAGATTTAATTTACTTTAGATACACTTTAAAAGTGTTGCAATTACATGCATGAAAAATATTTTTAATATTTTGAAACACTAAATACTGATCTACGAATAAGATTGATCCCTTAATAGATAAAAATGGCATTAAACTTTAAAGGAAACAGCAATGTGAATGAGAGCTGCGTTTATAGCCACCTATTACCATCTTCTACAGCATTTAAAGCAGCGTCTTTATTTTATTCATTTTGGATAATATATAGAACACTTATTCATACTCATCAGTCCATAATCATTGTTCTAATATATAACGAAGTGTCATAATATTGACTCGACACTGATTTGAAATTTCTATAGTTATAGTCAGTTAACTCGTTATTTGATTTGTCATATACTGAAAGGGACATTCTATTCATGTCTATAAACTCAGAAATGAAAGCTACAAGCAACAGAAACTCCCCTCGTCGAATTTTATTTGCAAGCCTTATTGGACCAACAATTGAATTCTTCGATTTCTATGTCTTTGGCACTGCCGCAGCTCTTATATTTCCTCATGTGTTTTTTCCAACACAAAATGATCAGACTGCCATTTTACAATCTTTCCTAATATTTGGAGCAGCCTTTTTTGCCCGCCCTTTTGGATCAGTTGTTTTTGGACATTTTGGGGATAAAATTGGAAGAAAAGCAACACTTATTGCTTCTCTTCTCACAATGGGTCTTTCAACAGTCATTATTGGTTTTCTTCCTACTTATGAAATAGCAGGGTGGTTTGCCCCTTTCCTCTTAACCTTGTGCCGTATTGGACAGGGAATGGGATTAGGAGGAGAATGGGGAGGCGCTGTTTTACTCGCAACAGAAAATGCCCCTCCAGAAAAGCGCGGCTGGTATGCGATGTTCCCCCAATTAGGCGTTTCAATAGGTTTGTTTTTATCTATTGCTGTTTATTTAGCTCTGTTGCATTTCCTTGATCGTGCGGAACTTTTAGCTTGGGGATGGCGTATTCCTTTTATTGCTTCAGTTGTTTTTATGATTATAGGATTATGGGTCCGTCTTTCAATTAATGAAACTGTTCAATTCAAAAAAACTCTTGAAAGTAAAGAACATGTCAAAGTTCCTATCATAGATGTCTTTTTAAAATGTCCACGAATCCTATTTCTTGGAGTATTTTCTGGTATGGCAACTTTTGTTTTGTTTTACTTGGTTACTACATATTTGTTAAGCTATTCAACAAACCATCTGCAATTGCCATTTCATCAAGCTCTTCAAATCGAAATTGTCGGTGCTATTTTTTGTGGGATTTTTACTGTCATCACTGGAAAACTCGCTGACCGTATTAGACGTAGAACTTTGATGATTTGGATTACGATCATCACCGGTATTTATTCTTTCGCAATTCCTTATTTCTTAAATTCTGGAGTTATAGGAGTCCTTGCAATGTCTGTCATCGGTTTGTCTCTCATGGGAATGATATACAGTCCTCTTGGTGCTGTTTTGGCTTCACCATACCCAACAGCAATTCGATATACCGGTTCTTCTATCACTTTCAATTTATCTGCTATCATAGGAGCATCTCTCGCGCCTTATATTGCAGAATATCTGGTGCAACATTTCGATACATCTTATATCGGTTATTATTTGCTTCTTGCTTCTTTTATTTCACTGATTTGCTTCGTCGGATTTACAGATGATGAAATATCCAACTAAAATATAATAACGAAGAATAAAATAAGGACTGGCGGCAAAAATGCTGCCAGTTTTGTTTTTAAAGACAGGGGTTGAGGTATTTTCCACCACAATATTCCCGCAAACAATGCACTCAAAAAGAAAAATAAAAAATCTGCAATATTACTCATATAAGCAACAGCAAACATTTTTGATAAGATATGCGTTGTCCCCAACCACGACACGCAAAAGAAGGACAACATCACAGCCCATAAAATAAGCAAAATTCGATCAATAATCATCATCATGGCGTTTCGTTTTTTTAATTATAGGCCATATCTTTAGCATGCCTAAAAGAAAAATCACAATAAAAACCCAACGCCCTCCCCCTGAACCTTCCGTAATAAAAAGTGCTGGATTTACTATTCCCAGCAATCCTATAAAAATCAGAGCAATAGATACGAGACGCATTAAACCTGTTTTTCCCAGCGACGATCTTCAGTCTGTTGCCAATACGTTAAATTATGATTTTCCATTTTATATTTTTTCCACTGTGCACGAACGAGATTCAACTGCTCTTCACTTCTACCATCAAATATCACGACAAGCCGTTGATAAGCATCAATATCCGAACAAACAGCTCCCTCTATGAGAAAACGAACCTTTGAATCATTCGGATTTTCTTGTCCTGTCGTCAGAAATACAGGCTGAAAGTTTGAATATTGATCACACTCCGTTCCATGTCCAATAAATGATTCATCAGCATAAACCCATAAATGTATATCTATAGAATCGCGTTGTTCTTTACTCACACATTGTATTGTTACTTTACCAAAACGAGCCAATGCACGCTCCACAAGCGTCGGCAAAATATCCTTCAGCGTTGACTGCGTCAAATGATAGAATAAAATATCCAATCTCTTAAGCCTTCATCATTCTTTATAAAAAAGCTAACATCTTTTTAAAAAAACTTCTATATCTCTAATACAAAGGAAACGGTTCAAGATATAAACCCTCTTTTTTGATGGAGATGCATCATCTTTTTGCACGTGTCTTTAAAAGACAATAATTTTTATTTTCAACGTTAATAAAAAAGTTTTTTAAGTTATTTTCTAGATTCTTTGTAGACTATAGTTGAAAATAAAATATAATGTACGGAAAATTTAAAGAGGACCTCATAGGCAATTTTATATTATTTATTTGGTAAAAATATCCAATTCATGAAAGGATATTTTTTCAAACTTTATTACATTTTAACCGAAAGCAGTAAAAATATTTGCTATCGAATTAAAGACTGAGGATTTTCCCCAATTTATGCGTATTATTGAGTTCTACATCCTGAAACGTGTCCTTGTTTTGTTTAGTTCTGTCATGATTGCAGCAGTGGGCGTTAGTTGGACTATACAAATTCTTGCACGGATAAACTTTCTCACAACAAGTAAACAAACACTCCTCACAGTCTTACAATTTTCACTTTCATTGGTTCCTTCTGTTATTTTTCTTGTCATTCCATTTGCATTAGTGATCGCAGTTACAACCATCCTCTCAGCAATGCATCAAGACTCAGAATTTGCTGTCATCAATGCCTCTGGTTTTCCTAAAAGTACTGTTTGGAAACCTATCCTTCTTCTTGCTATTATTGCATCCTGTATCTCCTTTTCTATAGCTAATTTTGTTGTTCCTCAAGCGCGTCTTCATATGCGACAAATGCTAGCAAGCGCTCATTTTGATCTTATAAATCTATTCATTAGTGAAGGGAGCTTTCAAAAACTCGCCAATAACCTTTACATAGAAATTGGCGAACGAAATCCAAACGGAACACTTGAACGCCTTTTCATTGCCGACCAGCGTGATCCTAAGACTGATCTTTTTTATTATGCAACAGACGCATCCATTGTGAGCAATAAAAACGGCAGTTTTCTGGTTCTCAATAACGGTGAAATAGAAAGAGTCAATCATCAAAATAACAGTGTTTCAATCGTGCAATTTAGCTCATATACTTTTAGCCTAGGAGAGTTTATCCCCAGTGATAAAACACCTACTCTTTATCCAAAAGATCGGTCTCTTTCTTATTTACAAAACCCTGACCCAAAAGATCCCTACTATCAACGAAAACCACTCCAATATAAAGCTGAACTTCACCGCAGATTAACACAATGGCTCTACCCTATTGTTTTTTCACTTATTGCATTAGCAGCGGCAGGGGATGTACGCTCCCATCGACAAGCTCGTCATTCCGCAAATCTCTCGGCAATTGCCCTTTCTTTTCTGGTGTATTGGATAGGATATTTTTTCGCAGAAAAATCAAAAAGCGATCTTGCATACGTTCCTCTCCTTTATATTATACCCATAGGAACAAGTGCATTTGTCTTTTTTATGCTTTTAACGAATCATAAAATTGGGCTTCCCACAAAAGTTAATGAGATACTTCAAATCGCTTTTCAAAAAATAATGAACAAATTTGAACAGCGAAAATCTCAAGATTCCTCGGATAAAATATCATGATTGGGTGGACACTTGGACGATATTTTTTTATACGGTATCTTAAAATAACTTGTTATTTCTGGGGAAGCATTTTTGTTCTTGCTCTTTTAATCGATTTCACAGAGAATTCCGGTAGGCTATCTTCCCTTCCGCATTATACAGCAAAAGATGCATTTTTCCTCTCTGCTTTACGCATCCCTTTTATCATGCAACAACTTATCCCTTTCATTGCACTCTTTTCTGCAATGGCAACGCTTATCTCGCTCAACAAAAAACTTGAACTTGTAGTGACTCGTTCAATCGGTGTTTCTGCATGGCAATTTCTTATGCCAGCTTGTTTTGGAGCTTTTCTTTTGGGATTATTTTCAATTCTTCTCATTAATCCACTTGCTGCATGGGGATTTTCTCAAGCAGAAAAAAAGATGACTGAATGGCGCAATCACAATGTACTAACACCTCTTCACAATACAAGTATCCACTGGTTAACACAACGTACAAATTTAGGCAGAACAACCATTGGCGCCAAATCTATCACCGATCAAGGACTTTCTCTTCTCGATGCAACCTTTGTACAATACAATGACAACGCAACCGTCAAAAATTGGATTAACGCCCCAAAAGCAACCTTGACTAATGGATTTTGGCTATTAACAAATGGAACAATCTATAAAATAGGGCATCCTCCTGAAAAATTTACCGTGTTGCAAATAAAAACCAATCTAAAACCTGAATTTTTAACGGAACGTTTAGTGAATCCCGCAACTATTCCATTTTACCAATTGCCAAAAAAAATTATGATTGCACGTTCATTTGGCTATTCTGCTAATAATTTTGATATGTATTTTCAATCTTTGATTGCATTACCGGCATTGCTTGTGGCAATGACCCTCATTGCAGCAACTGTATCTTTAAATTTTACACGTTTTGGGCAATCTAGAATGTTGATTCTTGGTGGCGTAATAGCTGGGTTTATGCTTTATGTTATTTCCGTACTTGTTCAAGCTTTTGGTAATGCTGGATATATTCCACCAATTATTGCAGCTTGGACACCCGTTGTTATTGCGTTATTCTTAGGAATCTCTTTTTTACTTCATAAAGAGGATGGCTAAGTGAAAGCATTAACACTTAAAAAAACTATTTTAACAAAATTAAGTGCTCTCGCTTTTAAAAGTGTTATAGGGGTTATTTTAGGAGGTGCCTTGTCTTATTGTGCGCACGCTCAAAGCCTTCTATCTCCTTCTCAAAGTCGCATTCAAAATCCGGAACCTCCTCTTTTGCTCTCTGCGGATGAACTCATCTACAATCGTGATGAAAACACTGTTTCTGCACACGGTAATGTTCAAATCGAATATGATGGCAATAAAGTTGTCGCTCAAAAAATTATTTACAATCAAAAAACAGGACGGCTTATAGCACAAGGGAACGTTGAAATTACTCAAAAGGATGGTAATAAAATTTATTCCAACCAAATTGATATGACCAAAGATCTTGGCGAGGGTTTTGTAAACGCCTTACGTATTGATACAGCCAACAATGTTCACTTTTCAGCCCAAAATGCTACACGCAAACACAACCACATAACAGTCTTTGAAAATGCAACCTATACAGCCTGTGAACCTTGCTCTTATAAACCAGATCGAGACGTCCTATGGAAAATTAAAGCAAGAAAGATCATATGGAATAATAACATCAAAAAAATTCGGTTTGAAAATAGCAGTTTTGAAGTTTTTGGTGTACCGATTATAAAATTTCCAAATTTTGAGATCTATGATCCAACTGTTAGGCGTGCTAGCGGTCTGCTTACTCCTCATTTTTTTTATACTGATTATCTCGGTATGGGGATAAAGAATTCTTATTTCTGGAATCTCGCCCCCCATTATGATTTTACCCTTTCTTCTACGGTTTATACCCAACAAGGGCTTTTAACCGAAGGGGAATGGCGTCAGCGTTTAAAAACGGGACGTTATAACATTCGCTTTGCTCATATATATCAAATGAAACCGCATAGATTTGATAATGATACGATTGATGCCCAACATAAAAACCGTTATATGCTGGCGACAAAGGGGGATTTTCGTATTAATTCACACTGGACTTATGGATGGGATATTCTTGCACAATCAGATCGGCATTTTAGTCGTGCCTATAAACTTGAAAACTATAACAATCCTACACAACTTTCTCAGATCTATCTGAATGGTCTTGCAGGAAAAAATTATTTTGATATGCGTTTTTATCATTTTAAAGTTCAAGATTCAATATTGAATGATCCTCATTATGAACGTCACTCTCGGCAAGCGTGGGTCTTACCACGCATCGATTATTTTTTCACACCAGATGAACCCATTTATAATGGAGAGCTTACCTTCCATAGTAATATGCAATCAGTTTATCGTCGCCATGCTGACTTCAGTTCACCCGACCAGAACGGAAACCCTCTCAACACAGTAAAACTTTCTGGTATGGCTGGAAATAGTTTGCGTTTAACAAACGAGCTTCAGTGGAAAAAGCGCTTCAACACGCACAACGGACTCATCTTAACCCCTCTTCTCTCTCTACGAGCTGATATCATTACAACCAATGCAAGAGAAAATCACACAGATTCTATAGAAAACAATGCCTTATCCGCAATTCATGGTTCAGCAATTCGTGGCATGGCAACAGCAGGGTTGGAACTACGCTATCCCTTCCTCATTACAGCTGATCATTCTACACATATTATAGAACCAACTGCACAAATTTTTATACGCAATAATGAACAATATATTGGACAAATTCCTAATGAAGATGCTCAAAGCTTTGTCTTTGATGCAACCACTCTCTTTCAACGAGACAAATTTTCTGGTTATGATCGTGTAGAAGGCGGTACAAGAGCCAATATAGGTATAAGATATTCTGGAAGCCTTAATGATAATTGGTCTCTTTATGGTCTCATTGGACAATCCTTTCATCTAGCAGGAAAGAATTCTTTTGCAGAAAAGGACTTTATCAATGTCGGTACTCATTCTAGCTTAGAGGCAAAACGTTCAGACTATGTTGCAATGTTTGGTACAACCCATAAAAGTGGTTTTTCCTTAGAAACGCGTGGACGCTTTGACAAAAAAACAGGAAAAATCCGCCGTAGTGAAATCGAAGCATCACAAAAATGGCAAAATTTTTGGGCAGCTCTACAATATGCCTATATCACAAAGCAACCAGATTATGAATATTCTCAAGAGCGCCAAGAAATTTCTTTTCAAACAGGACTTAAATTGGCAGATTATTGGTCCATTAATAGCAACGCCGGTTATGATTTAGTATCTGGTACATTTATAAAGCGAGGAATTAGCTTGAGTTATATGGATGAATGTTTCGGGTTAACATTCGGTTATCAACAGGTAACGAATCCAGGCAGGAAAGCACCCTTGCAAAACTTTAATTTCTCTCTTTCATTGCGTACGATTGCAGATATCGGAAAAAAGATAGATTAATTTATAAAGGGAATGTATCAGTCATTTAACTTATCATTGTTTTTATGAAAGAAAGCGTGTATTTTAAGTTGTTGATGAGAATTAATAAACAATGCGAAAGCCTATTTACATGAATAAATTGAAAAAGCGTTTTCTTGCTTTATTTTATATTGCGTCTTTGAGCGTAAGTAGCCTGTTAATAAATGGATTTTTGATTCCGACAGTCTTTGCGCAGACTTCTATTGTTGTTACAGTTAATGGCAACCCCATCACAAATTATGATATACAAAGACGCCTTGCTTTTCTCAGATTACAACAAAAGCAAGGCAATTTGGTGGCACAGGCTAAAAAAGAGCTTATTGACGAAAAGCTAAAAAATATTGAAATAAAACGTCTTAATATTGAAGTAAGCAATGATGAAGTTGATAGAGCTTTTGAGAATTTTGCGACACAAAATAATATGACGATTGATCAGCTCAACCAGATTCTGATCCAAACTGAGATCACAGTGCAACACTTTAAAGATTACATCCGTGGACAAATAGGATGGGGGCGTCTTGTTAGCGCACGCTATCAAGCTGAAACAGGTATGATTAGCGAACAAGAAGCTGTACGCAGAATATTAAAAAATGGTGGTGTAAAACCTTCAACCAACGAATATACATTACAGCGAATTGTTTTTGTCATTCCTGCACATCGTCGTTCAGAGATCTTTGAAAGACGTCAAAGAGAAGCAAGTAATTTTCGCGCACATTTCCGTGGATGTGCCAATGCTCACAATCAAGCAAGAGGTATTTTAGACGTTACTATCCGCCACTTAGGAAAGTTTCTGGAGCCACAACTTCCTAATGCATGGGAACAAGCTATTCTTGAAACGCCTGCTGGAAAAATGACAAAATTACAAGAGACATCTGATGGAATTGAAGCAATTGCTGTCTGCAAAATAAAAAGAGTTTCTGATGATTATGTCGCTCGACTGATATTTTCTCTTCAAGATAGTAAAAAAAGAAGCCCGCAAAAACTTGAAGAATTAAGCGACAAATATTTAGGAGAACTGCGGCGAGTGGCACGCATTCAAAATTCATAATGGCTGCTCTTATTGTTAGTGGTGGTGATCCTGCCGGTATTGGTCCTGAAATAGTATTAAAAGCGTGGAATTTGCGTGTTACGCGCCAAATTCCGCCTTTTGTACTTCTTGCTGATCCAGATGTTATTCGTTCGCGCGCTCGTTTTTTACAGATTGATGTTGAGGTGCAATCTGTTTTAATCAATAATCCTGCAAAAAATTTTCAAAACGCTCTTCCTATCATCCCGTTAAAAAACAAACAAAGTGATCAATTAGGTATACCTTCATCGAATAATGCCGCTGGAATTATTGAAGCAATTAAACGCTGTGTTCAATTGATTCAAAATGGCCATGCATGTGCACTTATCACTTGTCCTATTGCAAAAAAGAATCTTTATGATGCCGGTTTTCAATTTCCAGGTCATACAGAATTTTTAGCTGATTTAGCCCATAAAGCTTTTCATAAATACTATCATCCAGTTATGATGTTAGCAGGACCTCGATTAAAAACAGTACCAATAACTGTTCATATTCCATTTAAAAATGTTCCTTCACAGCTTACCCGTGATTTAATTATTCAAACGGTACTTATTACTGAATGTGACTTAAAAACACGGTTTAAAATAACGTCACCCCGACTAGCTGTTGCTGGTCTTAATCCCCATGCTGGAGAAGGAGGTGCAATGGGCAAAGAAGATATTGAAGTTATCACTCCTGCTATTGAATATCTTAAAAAGAAAGGACTCAATATTGCAGGCCCGCTACCTGCCGACACAATGTTCCATGAATGTGCAAGAAAGGCATATGACGTTGCCATTTGTATGTATCATGATCAAGCCCTTATCCCTGTTAAGACATTAGACTTTGATAGCACTGTTAATGTCACGTTAGGTCTACCTTTTATTCGCACGTCTCCAGATCACGGAACTGCTTTTGACATTGCTGATAAAGGGATAGCCTCTCCCGAAAGCTTTATTGCTGCTCTTAAACTTGCAAATCAACTTGCAAAAAATAGTTTAATACCATGCCAATAGATAATCTCCCTCCTCTGCGTGAGGTCATTGATATATATGGATTACAAGCGCATAAATCTTTGGGGCAGAATTTTCTTTTTGATCTTAATTTAACATCTAAAATTGCTCATCAAGCAGGCAATATAGAAGGAAAACCTGTTCTTGAAATTGGTCCTGGTCCTGGAGGTCTCACACGTGCCTTGCTAGCAAAGGGTGCCATTGTAACAGCAATAGAACGCGATGAGCGCTGCATACCGGCTCTCTTAGAAATAGAAAAACACTACCCTAAAAAATTAAAAGTTATTTGTAATGATGCACTAAAGCAAGACTTCTCAAAACTCTTTGAAACAAGCCCAGAAAAACCTCGTATTATTGCAAATCTTCCCTATAATATTGGGACAAAACTCTTATTAAATTGGCTTTTGACTGAACCATGGCCTCCTTTTTATGAATCAATGACATTGATGTTTCAACGTGAAGTTGCCAAACGGATTACAGCTAAACCTCAATCTACTCATTATGGACGTCTTAGTGTCTTAACTGGCTGGCGTACTACTGCTAAAATTGCTTTCGATGTACCCCCTCAAGCCTTCATACCAATACCTAAAGTAACGTCTTCCGTTGTTCATATTATTCCACGAACACAACCTCTTTCCTGCTCTGCACAAAAACTAAGCCTTGTCACAAAAACCGCCTTTGGGCAAAGACGAAAAATGCTTCGTCAAAATCTCAAAACACTTGGAGGTGAAGTGCTATTAGAAAAAGCTGGAATTGATGGAATGCGCCGTGCTGAAACGCTCTCGGTTTCTGAATTTGTAACTTTAGCGCATCTAGTGCTCTAAAAAATGTACTTTGTGTTATGAAACCTTTTTTAATCACAACATTTATCGATTTTTTCAGCAATAAGCCCATCAACAAAAGAGCCAAGATAAGAACAACGCTCACGTTTTACGGTTTCAGCTAAATAAATTGATTTAATAAAAGATAAAGACTGATCTAAATCTTTGTTAATCACAACATAATCATAAGAACGCCAATGCTTTAACTCCGTTCGTGCATTTTCCAATCGCAAATTGATGATATCTTGACTATCTTCTGCTCGACGATGTAAACGCGAAACAAGCTCTTTCATTGATGGTGGAAGGATAAAAACAGATACAGTGTCTCCTAGCATCTTTTTTTGCAGCTGCTCGGTACCTTGATAATCAATATCAAATAACATATCATGGCCAGCATTCAATGCGTTTTCAACAGTTTCACGCAAAGTGCCATAATAATTTCCGTGAACTTCTGCCCATTCAATAAATTCATCTCTATCACGCTTATATTCAAACTCTTCCTTTGAAATAAAGTGATAATGTAGCCCATCTACTTCACTAGGACGCCTTTTCCTTGTGGTCATACTTACGGAAAGCTCTAATTGTCCATCTTTTAGAAGTAATCGAGAAATTGTTGATTTACCAGCACCTGAAGGTGAAGAGAGAATAAATAAAAAACCGCGGCGTTGATTTATTTTTATAGCACTCAATTTACTTTCAAAGACTGTCATTACATCACTCTACTTTGTTCATAAATGTTTCTCCAAAATTTGAATTATACATTATCTCAACCTCTCCCCTAATCAATGTGTTTTCTTAGCAATTCTCAATGTTATTTTGCTCTTTTTTGAGATAAGGTATTAGCAGTATATTCACTTCTTTCTTAAATATTTTTATCCATACGCCAATCCCACTTGTGACAGACAAGAAAATGATTTTTTATCATTCTCATAAAAAGTTTAAATAGAAAAATTTTACTATATTTGGGATTCTCATTTACGATGCAAAAAGATGTGTTATCACTATAAATTCAATGTTTTGCCTTTAATTCTCGCCACTTGCGAACATTCATATTATGTTCCTCTAAAGTTCGAGAAAAAACATGCCCTCCTGAACCATCAGCAACAAAATAAAGTGCATCACTGCTTGGTGGATGTGCCACCGCTTTTAAAGAATCCCGACCTGGATTTGCAATAGCCGTTGGGGGCAAACCATTAATTTTATAAGTATTATATGGTGTTTCCTTCTCAAGATCTGAACGATAAATTGCACGACCGGATGGTTTTCCTTTTCCTCCGAAGAGACCATAAATTACTGTTGGATCCGATTGAAGACGCATATGCTTTGTAAGGCGGTTATAAAATACCGCAGCAACCATTGGTCTTTCTGCTGCAATTCCCGTTTCTTTCTCAACAATTGAGGCTAATATAACAAATTCATCAATTGATTTAATGGGTAAATCAGGTGAACGCGTAGCCCATATAGCATGAATTAATTTTGTCTGTCCTTCACGCAACCTGTTTACAATCTCTTTACGCGTTGTTCCCCGAATAAAACGAACAGTATCCGTCATTAAATAACCTTCTGGAGGCAAAATTTTTGGAAGGTCTCCAATCAAAATTTCATTCGCAGCTAATCGATCGAAAACTTGCTGAACCGTTAAACCTTCAGGTACTGTAAATGTATACTCTATAGATTTTCCTTTCACAAGAATATCCATAATATCCTGCATCGAAGCATGAGCTGGAATTAAATATTCACCAGCCTTCAGATGCGTTGTTTTTTGGTGATAACCAACCCCATAAACAAAAATATCTGATGATCGAATGAAACCACGTTTTTCTAGCAATGAAGCAATTTCACGAATTCCGGTACCAGGATGGATAAGAACAATTTGTTCTTCCTCAATTTTTCCCTTTTCTTCAAAAATACTTTTTCCAATATAAAGAGGAATACTTATGGCAAAAAGAATAATCACAATCAGCATAAGAAAAAAATGACCGAGAATGACCAACGGATTACGGACGATAGATGATTTCTTTCGTTTTTTATGTATTAACATGTCATAACTATCTGCTAAATGATTCGAAGAGGAATCACTTACGTCCTTTAATGATTTCCATTTTTCACATCGGACATAACCCCTCAATAGCGATTAAGGATAATATTATAATTTCTCATTCACCTTATAATAAAATAGAAAACTCAAAAGCAAAAATTAAATAAAAATACTTATTATCCCCTAAAACGTCGCATCACCAACGATGCATTTGTCCCACCAAATCCAAAAGAATTAGAAAGAATCGTATCAATCTTTCGTTCACGCGGTTTGTGTGGTACAAGATCGATTTTCGTTTCAATCGATGGATTGTCAAGATTAAGTGTCGCTGGAGCTATATTATCCCGTATAGCTAAAATAGAAAAAATAGCCTCAGCAGCACCGGCTGCACCAAGTAAATGCCCGATAGATGATTTCGTTGATGACATAGAAACTTGTGGTGCATAACTCCCTAAAACACGCTCAACAGCCGCTAGCTCTATGGAATCAGCCATCGTAGATGTACCATGAGCATTAATATAATCAAGTTCACTCACATTCACTTGTGCACGCTTAAGAGCAGCTATCATACTACGCTGAGCCCCTTCACCACTTTCTGAAGGCGCTGTAATGTGGTAAGCGTCACCAGATAAACCATAGCCAATAACCTCAGCATAAATACGCGCTCCTCGTTTTTTGGCATGTTCCAGCTCTTCTAAAACAACAACTGCCGCTCCTTCTCCCATCACAAAACCATCACGATCAGTATCATAAGGACGTGACGCCCGTTCAGGATCATCATTGCGACAAGTGGAAAGAGCTCTACAAGCTGCAAAACCTGCAAGAGATATCCGATTTATCGGAGATTCAGCCCCCCCTGCCACCATGACATCTGCATCACCAAACATAATCAAACGTGCCGCATCACCAATCGCATGCGCCCCTGTTGAACAAGCCGTTACAACAGAATGATTAGGCCCCCGTAAACCATATTGAATAGACACATAACCAGAAGCAAGATTAATCAAACGACCTGGAATAAAAAAAGGAGAAACACGACGTGGGCCCTTATCACGAAGCGTATAACCAGCTTCAACAATACCCTCAACTCCCCCAATTCCCGAACCAATTAACACACCTGTACAAATCTGATCTTCATCACTCTTAGGAAACCATTCGGCATCTGCAAGCGCTTGGTTAGCAGCAGCCATTGCATAAACAATAAATGCATCAACTTTACGTTGCTCTTTAGGTTCCATATACAAATCAGCATTATAAGTCCCCTCTGTTCCATCCCCTAAGGGGATACGCGCAGCAATCTGGCATGGCAAATCTGACACATCAAACTCTGTGATACGTCGGACACCACTTCTTCCTTCAAGAAGTCGTTTCCAACTATATTCAGTATTACCAGCTAATGGAGATACCAACCCTAAACCAGTAACAACAACACGTCTCATAACTTCTAACCTTGAACTAAACTTCACCTCTCAAAGCTCTCTTTTCAAAAGAGCTCCGAAGAATATAGGCAAAAGCAATTCATGCCTTTGCCCTTTAGTAATCACGCAGAAGCTTTATCAATGAACTTGACTGCATCGCCAACTGTGAAAATCGTTTCAGCAGCTTCATCTGGAATTTCTACCCCAAACTCTTCTTCAAAAGCCATAACGAGTTCAACCGTATCAAGGCTATCAGCCCCTAGATCATCGATAAAGCTTGCATTTTCTACAACTTTATCAGCATTAACCCCAAGATGTTCCACGATAATTTTCTTAACGCGCTCTACTGTATCACTCATGTTGAAATCCTCGAATTTATATTTTCCTATAATTTGGTTAACTATATCGGTTCATCTAATCAAGCAATAGATGCATTACTTTAAAAGATTTTAGTAATGATTTAAAACATCCTGTGGATATCCCCTACAAAATGAACCAATCTGACATTCCGACATCAATTGATCAACGACCATATTAAAGAAATAGATGCATCTATCCATTTCAATCGTTACTATCTAAAATAATACAACTCATAAATCAATGTGGAATAAAATAAATACTCAAATCATTGCCATTCCACCATTGATATGGAGTGTTTGACCTGTCGTATAGGCTGCTTCATCGCTTGCTAAATAAACAGCAGCAGCGGCTATTTCTTGCCCACTTCCCATACGCTTCATCGGAATCGCAGCCATAATGGCTTCTTTTTGCTTTTCATTAAGCTTGTCTGTCATTGCGGATTTAATAAATCCTGGAGCAATACAATTGACAGTGATGTTTCGCGAAGCAATTTCTTGTGCCAATGCTTTAGAAAAACCTATCAAGCCTGCTTTTGCAGCACAATAATTCGTTTGTCCAGGGTTTCCCACAACACCAACAACAGATGTAATGTTAATAATCCTTCCATAACGGCGGCGCATCATAGAATGTATTAATTCACGCGTCAAAAGAGAAGCAGCTGTTAGGTTAACTTCTAAAACATCATCCCAGTCTTTATCTTGCATACGCACAAAAAGACCATCCCTAGTGATTCCCGCATTGTTAACCAAAATATCGACGCCATCCATTTCTCTTTCTGCAACTTCAGCCAATTGTTTAATCGATTGGCGTTCAGAAAGATTAGCGGGAAATACAAAAACATTCTGCCCTAATTCTGCCGCCACTTCTCTAAGCTTTTCTTCGCGTGTTCCATGAAGTCCAACAATGGCTCCTTGTGCATGAAAGCAGCGTGCAATTGCCTCACCAATTCCTCCCGAAGCCCCCGTTACAAGAGCTTTACGTCCTGTTAATCTAAACATCTTTTAACTCCTTATAGATTAAACGCCGAGCATACCTAGCGCTGATTCTATTTCATCAACTGTTCCAATGGTTACCCCCTTTATATCTTTATTAATACGACGCGTTAAACCTGTTAATACTTTTCCAGAACCAACTTCAAAAAGCGTATCAACTCCATTAGCAGCGATCCATTCTATTGTTTCACGCCATCGCACCCTCCCAGTCACTTGTTGGACAAGAAGAGTAGTAATACGCTCTGGATTGCTCTCAGGTGCAACAGAAACATTGGCAATCAAAGGAACAATAGGGGACATTTTGTTAACAGTCAAAAGTGCTTTCTTCATGGCATCAGCAGCAGGTTGCATTAAAGATGAATGAAAAGGTGCAGAAACAGGAAGAAGAAGTGCACGTTTTGCACCTTTTGTTGATGCAATCTCTACCGCTGCCTCAACTGCTTTTGCTTTACCGGAAATAACAATTTGCCCACCACCATTATCATTAGCAATCTGACATAATCCTTCTCCAGAAACAGTTTCGCAAATTTCTTCCACAATGTGCTCTTCTAAACCAATTAATGCTGCCATAGAACCTTCACCAACCGCGACAGCAGCCTGCATAGCATTGCCACGAATACGCAAAAGTCTTGCCGTATCTGTGAGAGTAAATGTACCAGCAGCACAAAGAGCCGAGTATTCGCCTAAAGAATGACCAGCAACAAATCTTACCTTTTCTTCTATACGAAGCCCTAATTGTTTCATCACACGAATGACAGCCATAGATACAGCCATTAATGCCGGTTGTGCATTTGCTGTTAACGTTAAAACATCTGCTGGTCCTTCAAAAATGATCTTTGATAATTTCTCACCCAAAGCATCATCAACTTCCTCGAAAACCATCCGTGCGGCAATAAATTGCTCTGTAAGCGCCTTTCCCATACCAACAAGTTGACTCCCCTGCCCTGGAAAAATAAAAGCTGCACCCATTTATCAACTCCTAAAACTGTACAATTAAATTATTTTCTTTTGACCTTATTCATCCGCACAAATCAAGAT
Source organism: Bartonella sp. CL71SXKL (assembly GCF_042194935.1). NCBI lineage: Bacteria > Pseudomonadati > Pseudomonadota > Alphaproteobacteria > Hyphomicrobiales > Bartonellaceae > Bartonella > Bartonella sp. CL71SXKL. Next base: position 29,414 of record NZ_JBHINI010000002.1, read on the forward strand.
AAAGCCCTTTATTTAAAACGAATACCACACTTAAAATTATATTTTAAGGGCGGAATTTGATATAAAAACTTAGGGAAATAGGGTGCTATAAACTGAATAACACCCAAACTTATGAGACTTCCTAAAATTGCACCTGCTAAAATATCAAAGGGATAATGTACACCCACAAAGATGCGCGCCCAACAGATCAAACATAAAAATACCGAAGCAAATTTAAAAGCAACTTTGTATCGGTAAAAATAAAAGTTAGCTGCATAAGATGCAATGGTCAAGGCATGATTACTAGGAAAAGAAGCTGTCGCACGATGTTGAATAAGCGGTGTCGTCAGCCCTACCACGAATGGGCGAGGATGAAAATAAAAAAGAGAAATGAGATAACCTATGAAAAGAGCCGCACAAATACTCATGCAAATGCTTAGCACGACACATCGTTCCCTCTCCCCACCACAAAACCACAACGCACAGAGATGGAGAGGAATAATATAAATTAAAAACTTTGCACAAAAAATACTAAACAAAACTACAATCGACCAAGCGTGATGATTGCCGACAAACATTTCAAAGAGTGTAACATCAATCTGGTTTAAAAAGTCCATTTTTCCCTCCTTTACCTTTATATTACAGTATTATCTTTTTGTAGAAGAAGGAAATATATCAAGATTTAACAAATCAATTTTTTTATGTGCATAAACTTGCTATTTTAAAAGATAACCTGTAAATGTGAAATGTTCGTTGCCGGCACTTTAGCTGGAGGTTGAACGGAGGGCTGTAAAATATCAGTAGGAAATACAATGTTTCCGGCCTCCCGTGTCTCCGCTCTGAGATGTCTCGAATTGTAAACGCGTCCTTTCTTCTTTGGATTTCCAAAAAAGACAAGTCGCAGAGGCTTTGCGCTAAAGCCGGTGAAATTTAATTGAAGAAAGGCAAAACAATGGCTCTTTATGAACATATGTTCCTTGCCCGACAAGACATCGCACCGCAGCAAGTTGATGAACTTTTGAGTCTCTACAAAGGTGTCATTGAAGCGCATGGTGGAAAAGTTGGGCGTATAGAAAATTGGGGACTTCGTCCTCTTGCTTACCGTATTCGTAAAAACCGTAAAGCTTATTATGTCTTGGTCAATATTGATGCACCAGCTTCAGCAATTGCTGAAGTGGAGCGTCAGATGCGCATCAATGAGGATATTTTGCGTTATATGACCATTCGCGTAGAAAAACACGAAAAAGAAAAATCTGCTATGCTCTCACACCTTGATCGCAATAGTCACATTGGACACGATGAAGAGCGTCCTCGTTTTCCACGTCGTCAACGTGAAAATGCTATAGAAGAGGTAGAATGATGACTGATACTAATCAAAACTCTGCACGTCGCCCCTTTCATCGTCGTCGTAAAACATGTCCTTTTTCAGGGACCAATGCTCCCAAAATTGATTATAAAGACATCAAGTTGTTACAACGTTATATTTCCGAACGTGGGAAAATTGTTCCTTCACGGATTACTGCTGTTAGTCAGAAAAAACAGCGTGAATTAGCTAATGCTATCAAACGTGCTCGCTTTTTAGGCTTACTTCCGTACGTTATAAAGTAAGCGATCAATACGCTATGCAACTGGAGAGTTTCTCCAGTTGCTTTTCTTATATGGTTAAAAATAGCTTGTTGTATCCTATGTTAAGCTATTAAATGTCAAAGTTGGGGTATTGACACGCCTCTAACTGCAGAAAGCAGGACAGCAATAAATGAAAAAAAATCGTACTTATGAGATATTAACCGGTATTTTGGCAGGATTATTTGCTGTTGTGATAGGAATGGCAATCATCAGTGTTGCAAATATCGCGCCCTTTTTTTCTCTTCTTCTTGGCTGCTTTCTTTCATTGCCAATTTTTATTGTTGCGTTCGGTCAAGGAACATTAGCCAGTCTCATCGCCCTCATAAGTGCCACTGTTGTTCTTATCATAACCACTAATACCTATATTGCTCTTGGCTCTATGTTCTTATTTTTCCTTCCTGCTGTCTATGCTTCTTGGCTTCTTGGGCTTGCACGACCAGCGCAAAAAGAAAACGAACTGATATGGTATCCATTATCATCGGTTATTTTTCATTTAACTAATTTTATCGCTCTTATAGCAACTTTCATTGGGCTCTATGTTCAAACCCGTCCATCCACACCCGTCATTGCAAAAAAAATCACCGAAAACATAGCACAAACTCTGCAACAATCACAGTCAATAAAAGAAGCCGATATACGCGCTTTTAGTGAGCTTTTAATGACGCATACAGCAACTTTTACTGCTTTTTCTTTGACTGTTTATAGTTTGGTTTTTCTCATTGGTAACCTTTACTTTTCCATGATAGCAGCACAACATATGAAATGGCTGAAAAGACCCCGTGATGATTGGAGCCAAACTCTCCGCCTTCCCATTTCTGGAATTATTATTTTCATTATTGTTTGCATAGCATCGATGATTGAGCTGAGCGCTTCTCTTAACTTGAGTACCCGTATCTTTAGCACTGCATACATTGTCATCATATTAATTAGCGGTCTAGCATATCTTCACAATATTACAAAAGGGGTAAACGGTCGAATTATTATACTTTCTCTTGTTTATATTGCTATTTTTACAATCGTTTTTACTCCACCTATTGTTTTCATGATGCTTTTGATGGGAATTTGGGCTGCTATTCAATACAATTTTCAATCACGCAAAAAACTCCACTAAATTTATTTGTTCGAAAGGAAAAACTATGGATATTATTTTACTTGAGCGCATTCCTCGTCTTGGTCAGATGGGTGATATTGTCTCAGTTAAAGATGGTTATGCGCGTAATTTTCTCTTACCTCAAGGTAAAGCTTTACGCGCAAATGAAGCTAATAAAAAACATTTTGAGGTACAACGTGCACAACTTGAAGCACGTAATCTTGAACGCAAAAGCGAAGCGCAAAAAATTGCTGAAAAACTTGATGGACAATCATTCATTGTTGTTCGTTCTGCTGGTGAAACGGGACAACTTTATGGTTCTGTGTCAACACGTGATATTGCTGAAATCATAACAGATGAAGGCTTTTCTATTGGAAGAAATCAAATCGAACTTAATCATCCAATAAAAATGATCGGTCTTCACACTATCACTCTTAGCTTACATCCAGAGGTTCAAATTTCTGTGATTATTAACGTTGCGCGTTCTACCAGTGAAGCACAACGCCAAGCAGAAGGTGAAACTCTCACTTCGGCTAAAGAAATATATAATATTCAAGAAGAATTATTAGAAGAAAGTCAGGAAGAATTATTGGCAGAAGAAATTAATGACAACGATATAAACAGTTCTCATCAAGAAGCTTAACTGCTATTTTTGCTTTGTGTTTTATATTTTTTATTCCATTTTAAATATTGTTCATAAAATACTCACACTTTAAAAGTGAGTATTTTATGGCTATCGTACATAAATAACCTAATTTTTATGAAAGAATTAGAAATATATTATTTAAAGGCATTACATGCCGAGAATGATAATATCACTAAGAGGAAATGTCTTTTGTCTTCCAGCATATAAAGCAAAAATAATTTAAAGTCCTACCCTTAAGGCTAAAGTTTGTATGAGCGTTAAGTTGATTATATCCTCACATGATCTGAAATAATTTCAGTTATAAAAAAATAATTCTACTTACACAGATATTGGAATTTTAAGGTTAAGTAACTTAAAAATACTTAAATTTAGAGTAGCAAAACTTCCACTTTAAAATCACATATTATAAAATAAAATAGATAGACGTTATATAAATAATACACAAATGATAAATGAGGAACGAAAAGAGAGTTTTAAAAAATTATATAATTTTAACTTAAAATGAAGATTTGTCGCTCTATTCTTTTAATTATACGATTTTCAATTTATCGCCTAAAGTAGCTAGACTTAGAATTTTAGTGGAAAAATATTATGGAAGAAACTAACGTTGTTAATGTCAGCTCTTCAAAGAAAGAGGATTCTCCTTCTTTTCGGCAACTTCCGCATAATATTGAAGCTGAACAGGCATTGCTTGGTGCCATCTTTATCAACAATGATTCTCTTGACCGCGTTTCAGATTTTCTAAAACCAGAACATTTTTTTGAACCATTGCATCAAAAAATTTATCATGTTTTATCTCACCTTATTAAAACAGGAAAACGTGTAGATCCAGTTACAATCAAGCCCTATATCCAAATGGAAGAAAAAATTGGAGATATTACTGTATACCAATATGTTGTTCGCTTAGCCACAGAGGCAGTCACTATTATTAACGCTGAAGATTATGGACGCGTCATTTACGATCTTTTTATCCGACGGTCTTTGATTAACCTTGGAACTCAAGTTGTCAATACAGCCTTTGATGCTCCTGTAGAACTCACGCCTACCCAACAAATTGAAACTGTTGAAAATCAGTTATTTGAGCTAGCAGAAAAAGGGAAATATGGAGGTGGATTTGAAAATTTTAATGAGGCTATTAAAAAAGCTATCGATATGGCAAGTGCTGCGAAAAAGCGCTCTTCACAATTATCAGGGATAGCCACCCATATTAAAACACTTGATGAAAAAATGGGAGGATTACAAGCATCTGACTTAATTATCCTTGCGGGGCGCCCTGGTATGGGTAAAACCTCACTGGCTACCAATATTGCCTTTAATATTGCTAATGCTTATAATCGTAATGCCAATATCCAAGAAAATGAAGGCGGCATTGTGGGATTCTTCTCACTTGAGATGTCATCCGAACAGCTTGCAACCCGTATTATTTCTGAACAAACAGAAGTCTCTTCTTCTGATATTCGGCGTGGTAATATTTCAGATGAACAATTTTCAAAAATTATTCGTGCGGTGAACCAACTACAAAAGGCACCACTTTATATTGATCAAACTGGGGGAATATCAATTACGCAATTAGCTGCTCGTGCGCGGCGTCTCAAGCGGCAACATGGTTTAGATATCTTGTTTATTGACTATATCCAACTCATGACAAGCAGTTCAAAGCGTTCATCAGAAAATCGTGTCCAAGAGATCACAGAAATTACCACAGGATTAAAAGCATTAGCGAAAGAATTGAATATTCCTATTATCGCTCTCTCTCAACTTTCACGTCAAGTAGAAAATAGAACAGATAAACGTCCACAGCTCTCAGATTTACGTGAATCTGGTTCAATTGAGCAAGATGCAGACATCGTTCTTTTTGTCTATCGCGAAGAATATTATCTCAAAAATGAAGAACCAAAGTTAGGTAGCTTGGAACATACAAAATGGCAAGAAATAATGGACAAAGCTTTTGGAAAAGCTGATGTTATTATTGCAAAACAGCGCCATGGGCCGACAGGAATCGTGCCCCTTGCCTTTCAATCTGATTTCACACGATTCAGTGATCTTGCCGATAGCAATTATCTTCCAGAGCAAATTGGTTAAATCAACATGGTACGTAATCGTATTCAATTTATCTGTCAAAATTGTGGCACTGTTCATTCTCGTTGGGCAGGAAAATGTAGTGCTTGTGGAGAATGGAATTCCCTTATCGAAGAAAATATAAATGGCGGCATAGGAAGTGGTCCTAAGCAGAATACGCGTAAAGGACGCATCGTTGCCCTTACATCTCTTTCTGGAGATATCCAAGATGCTCCACGTATTTATTCTGGTATTGCGGAACTTGATCGTGTTACCGGTGGGGGCTTTGTCCGTGGATCGGCACTCCTTGTTGGAGGTGATCCGGGTATTGGTAAATCAACATTGCTGACACAAACAGCTGCTGCTTTATCACGTAAAGGATATAATGTCATCTATGTTTCAGGTGAAGAGGCTATTGCGCAAATTTGTCTGCGCGCACAAAGGCTTGAAGCTAACAATACAGAGGTGAAAATTGCTGCTGAAACCAATGTTGAAGATATTCTGGCAACCTTAAGCGAACATAAAAACCTTGATATGGTGATTATCGATTCGATTCAAACCCTATGGTCAGATACAGCAGATTCAGCACCTGGCACTGTCACACAAGTACGTATCGGTGCTCAGGCAATGATCCGCTTTGCCAAGAAAACAGGAGCCGCCGTTGTTCTTGTTGGGCATGTTACAAAAGATGGACAAATTGCTGGTCCTCGGGTCGTTGAACATATGGTTGATGGCGTTCTCTATTTTGAGGGTGAAGGAGGACATCATTATCGCATTCTTAGAACTGTAAAAAATCGCTTCGGACCAACAGATGAAATTGGTGTCTTTGAAATGTCTGATAAAGGATTACGCGAAGTGATAAATCCATCCGAATTGTTTTTAGGAGAACGTAATGAAAAAGCCCCAGGCGCTGCTGTTTTCGCCGGTATGGAAGGAACACGCCCGATACTCGTAGAAATTCAAGCGCTTGTTGCTCCTTCTTCCCTTGGGACACCAAGACGTGCGGTTGTCGGATGGGATGGAAATCGTCTTTCTATGATTCTTGCCGTTTTAGAAGCCCATTGTGGCATTCGTTTTGGACAGCATGATGTCTATCTGAACGTGGCAGGTGGCTATCGCATATCAGAACCCGCTGCTGATTTAGCTGTAGCCGCTGCTTTGGTATCTTCTCTTGCCAATATCGCATTACCAACGGATTATGTCTATTTTGGTGAAGTCAGTCTTTCAGGAGCTACCCGCGCTGTTGCACATTCAGCACAGCGCATAAATGAAGCCAAAAAACTCGGCTTTCAAGGAGCCTTTCATCCCACAACAACAACCGAAATGATGAAGTCGCTCAACTTTAAACAAAAAACTTTCTCCGACCTTCCCGAACTCGTTGCTACTCTTACCGTAAGTAAAAAATGATCTGCACCACAGATATGATAATATAGAAAAAACTCTATAACATACAAAAGATCCTTGCTATAAGAACAAAAAATGGCATAACAAAAAATATATTTGCACACAGACTTAAAAGAACGCAACTTTATGTATAAGGAACAAACAAATGATCATAACAATCCTTGATGGAATTGTCGTAGTAATCATCCTGTTGTCCGCTTTTCTTGCTATGCTTCGAGGATTTTCACGTGAAGTGTTATCGTTGATTTCTTGGGCAGTTGCAGCTGTCACGACACTGTTTTTATTCAAACCTGTCTTACCTTTCTTTGAACAATATCTCTCTAATAAAATGATTGCATTGATCACAACATTGGTCACAATTTTTATTATTGTTCTCATTATTACTTCAATTATTACAATGAAGATCTCTGATTTTATTATTGATAGTCGAATTGGTATCCTTGACCGTGCTATTGGTTTTATTTTTGGAGCACTTCGTGGTTTACTTATCATGGTCATCGGTATGTTGCTGATTAATGCACTGATTAAACCCGAGCTTCAAGCGAATTGGTTAAAAAATGCAAAAACAAGGCCCATTTTAGATTCATTGGGACAAAAAGTTTGGGAAATACTCCCAAAAGATATTGGATCTGTTCTCGAAAAGGCTGAAAATTTGTTTAAAGACAGCAATAAACATACGTATGAGCAACACTCTCATGAAAAGATAATTTTAAAAAATAGAGAATAGTTTTTCATGAGGAAAGAGAACTAAATGATGTAAAATGTGATATTAATGATTCCTCCATATCACAACTGAAAGAATATGATGATAAAAAGCGATGTTTTCTGTCAAGAATTTTCATTAGATGATGATACCCTTCATGAAGAATGTGGAGTTTTTGGTATTCTTGGGCATGAAGATGCCGCAACATTAACAGCTCTTGGACTCCACGCACTTCAGCATCGTGGGCAAGAAGCAGCTGGGATTGTTTCTTACCACAATAAAATATTTCATCAAGAAAAGCATTTAGGTCTTGTTGGTGATCACTATACAAACCCTGCAACACTTGCGCGCTTACCAGGAAATCGTGCTATTGGACATACCCGTTATTCAACAACTGGAGAAGTGGCATTACGCAATGTTCAACCCCTTTTTGCTGAATTGAAAGTTGGAGGTATTGCTATTGCACATAATGGTAATCTTACCAATGGTCTCACATTACGCCGTGAACTCATCGCTTCTGGTGCTATCTGTCAATCAACATCAGATTCAGAAGTTTTTCTCCATCTTATTGCCCGCTCACGTTATGAATCGTCCTCTGATCGTTTTGTTGATGCGATTCGGCAAGTAGAAGGTGGGTATGCTATGTTAGCGCTCACACGTACAAAGCTTATTGCGGCACGCGATCCAACAGGAATTAGACCTCTCGTGATGGGGGAACTTGATGGTAAGCCTATCTTTTGTTCTGAAACTTGTGCTCTTGATATTATTGGAGCAAAATATGTCCGTGATGTTAAAAATGGAGAAATCATCATATGTGAAATACAAAAAAATGGGGAAATTACGAAAAAAATTATAAAACCAGAAAATACAAAACCAGAAAAGCTTTGCTTGTTTGAATATGTTTATTTTGCCCGCCCAGACTCAATCGTTGGAGGACGTAGTGTTTATACAACACGCAAAAATATGGGAATCCATTTAGCACAGGAAGCCCCTTGTGAGGGTGATGTTGTGGTTCCTGTTCCTGATGGAGGAACGCCTGCCGCAATTGGCTATGCACAAGAAATTGGAATTCCCTTCGAGCTTGGTATTATTCGTAATCACTATGTTGGCCGCACTTTTATCGAACCAACACAACAAATTCGCGCTTTTGGCGTCAAGTTAAAACATTCGGCAAACCGTCCTGTGATTGAAGGAAAACGTGTTATTCTGGTTGATGACTCTATTGTACGTGGAACAACATCCCTTAAAATTGTACGAATGCTTCGCGATGCAGGAGCAAAAGAAGTTCATATGCGCATTTCTAGCCCTATGATTTTTTATCCTGACTTTTATGGTATTGATACACCTAAAGCTGAAAATCTTTTAGCAAATCAATATCCAGATTTAAAATCTATGTGTGATTTTATTGGAGCGGATTCATTAGAATTTCTTTCAACGGATGGATTATATCTTGCTGTAGCAGGGGAAAAACGGAATGACGCCGATCCACAATTTACTGACCATTATTTTACTGGATATTATCCTACGCATCTGGTTGATCAAGAAAATCTCTCCAAAATTCATCAATCATCTGTTCTTAAAACAAGAGATTAATGATGGCAAAATGTGATTTTAGTCTCCATGGGCGTGTGGCACTTGTTACTGGCGCATCAAGAGGGATTGGCTATTATTTGGCACTCGAGCTTGCTGCACGCGGGGCTCATATTATTGCTCTTGCACGAACAGTCAGTGGACTTACTGAATTAGATAATCAAATCCGAGAAAAAGGAGCTCATGCAACCCTTGTTCCCCTTGACTTGCATCATATGGAAAACATCGATACTCTTGCTATCTCAATTGCCAAACGCTGGAAAAAACTTGATATTATCGTTGCAAACGCAGGAATTCTTGGAACACTCTCACCAATAGCGCATATAGAAAACACGGTATTTGAAGATGTTTTTCAAATAAATCTTTTCAGCCAATGGCGCTTAATGAAAGCCGTTGAGCCTTTATTACGTGAATCTGATGCTGGACGAGCCATCCTGTTATCCTCAAGCGTTGCGCATACTGCGCGCCCTTTCTGGGGAGCTTATGCAGCCTCTAAAGCGGCTTTAGAGGTGATTGCCCGCTGTTGGGCAGAAGAACTCAAACAAACCCCTATTAAGATTAATTGTGTCAACCCTGGTGCCACACGCACTGCCATGCGCGCTGAAGCTATGCCCGGTGAAGATCCACAAACTCTGCCTTCACCACAAGAGGTCGCAAAAAAGATCGTACATTTGTTATCACCTGATTTAAAGGAAACTGGAAAACTCTTTAATGTCCATAAAAATCGGTTTGTAAATTATCACATACCTGATTGATCATCATATGAGAAGTAAATCGTTTGACTCTCTCTTTTTTCTGTGCTCTTCGACAGAAGCATGAAGCACTTTATGATTCTTGAATAGCTTTAGCATCAGCCTTTTTCTCTTCTAAAGTAGCACGTTTATTATAAGCGATAAAACTACAGGGGAGAAAAATCATATAGCTAACAGCTGTAATCAATAAAGTTTCCCATGTGTAAGTCGCAAGAAAACCGACATAAATAACAATGACCAACATGCACGGTATAACGATATCGCGCCTTAAATTTTGATCAATTGTTTTTGCATTCCATACCGGTAAACGACTAATCAAAAGAAAAGCAATAATTACAGTATAAAGACTAAAAAATAATGCCCACCCCCAATTGGGAACCAAACCAAGAGTGCCTAAATAGGTAGGCAATAAAAGGAGTAATGCTCCTGCTGGTGCTGGAACACCAACAAAATAACTTTTCTGCCACTTAGGTATATTGGGGTTATCTAACATCACATTAAAACGTGCTAATCGCAAACAACAAGCAACACAATAAACAAGAGCAGCAACCCAACCAATGTGATTTGCTTGATTCAAGATAAAAGAATAAACAATGAGTGCAGGGGTAACACCAAAATTTATAACATCAGCAAGAGAATCCATCTGTGCCCCAAAAGATGAACTACCATCTATTAAACGGGCAATGCGACCATCAGCACCATCTAAAACTGCGGCCAAAAGCACCATTAAAATAGCAGCTTCATAGCGATGTTCAAAAGCCAAACGAATACTGCTCATCCCTGCACAAATTGCTAAAATAGTAATGATATTGGGAATGACATACCGCATCGATGTAGGTGAACGCCGCCGATTTGCACCTTCATCATGCTGCCCCTCAGGATTGAATGAAGAAAATGGCGAAAAATTTTTCATTGTGAGTCCTAATCGTATCTGAAATCCGTTGTGGCACTCTTATCATCAAAAGAACCCAAAACTGTTTCTCCAGCAATTGCTGTCTGTCCAACTGCAACACGCACTTTCATTTCAGTTGGTATATAAATATCAAGGCGAGAACCAAAACGAATCAATCCAAATCGCTCACCAGTCATAACGGCATCATTTTCTTTTGACCAGCAAACAATCCGGCGTGCAACCATTCCCGCTATTTGTACGATACCGATTTTACCATGTTTGCTATCAATTACCATCCCATTACGCTCATTAAACTGACTAGCTTTATCAAAGTCAGCATTAGTAAATCGACCTGGCTGATAAACGATAGACTCTACTGTACCACTGATAGGAATACGATTAATATGGCATGAAAAAACATCCATAAAAATGGAAATACGGATCATTTCATCTTTCCCTAATCCTAATTCTTCAGGTGGAACACATGATTCCACAAATGAAATACGCCCATCTGCAGGCGACATAACCCAATTTGAATTCAAAGGGATCACACGATCTGGATCACGGAAAAAGTATACACACCACACCGTGAGAATGAGACCAAACCAAAACAACGGACTCCATATCCAACCAAGAATGAGCGAAATAACAAAAAACGCTACAATAAAAGGATAGCCTTCTTTATGAACCGATACAAAGCTATTATGGAAAGATTGCAGAATACTCATATAATTTCCTATTCATCGTAAACTTAAACAAGCAACAAATCTTTTTGTTCCTCTTGTGTCTTTTTATGTATTTAATCAATCACTCCATATAAAGATATAGATTACATTTTGCTCTATTTATTTTTTACGATTAACAACACTCATCTCATCTTCTTCACGCATTTTACGTAACTTTTCTTCAGCTTTCGTTGCTTCAAGCTGCTTATTCCACATTGAAGCATAGAGACCTTTCTTGCGTAAAAGCTCTGTATGCGTCCCATTTTCAATAATACGACCACTTTTAAGAACTAAAATTTCATCAGCATTGATAACAGTAGAAAGACGGTGAGCAATAATCAATGTTGTACGTCCACGGCTTACAATATCTAATGCTTGTTGAATTTCCTGTTCCGTCGCCGTATCAAGAGCCGCCGTTGCTTCATCTAGAATAAGAAGTGGGGGAGCTTTTAAAAGTGTCCGGGCAATAGCCACGCGTTGTTTTTCACCACCTGATAATTTGAGACCTCGCTCTCCTACCATAGACTGAAAACCTTCCGGTAAAATTTCAATAAATTTTGATATTTGTGCCATTTCAGCAGCTTTGCGCATCTCTTCATCTGTAGCACTTGGACGCCCATAGCAAATATTATAGGCAATTGTATCATTAAATAACACCGTATCTTGTGGGACCATGCCAATCGCTTCACGCAAACTCTTTTGTGTTACGTCACGAATATCCTGCCCGTCAATTGTGATAGAGCCCGCATCAACATCATAAAACCGAAAAAGCAACCGAGAAATAGTGGATTTACCGGCACCAGATGGACCAACAATGGCGACTGTTTTTCCTCCCGGAACTTTAAAATCAATATCTCTGAGAATCTGACGTCTCGAATCGTAGGAAAACTTTACCTGATGAAAACAAATGGTCCCATCACTTATCTCTAACGGTTTAGCATCCGATTTATCAACGATCTCCTTCTGAACATCTAAAAGATCAAACATTGCTTCAATATCCGTTAAACCTTGTCGAATATCACGATACATTGACCCAATAAAATTTAGTGGAATAGAAAGTTGCATTAAAAGCGCATTAATAAAAACAAAATCTCCTAAAGTTTGTGTCTTATAAAAAACTTCATAAGCTGACATCAGCATCATGATCGTCATTCCAATACCAAAGATAAGAGTCTGACCAAAATTAAGCCAGCTTAACGATGTCCAAATCTTCGTTGCGGCTTTTTCATAACCTACCATAGAAGCATCAAATCGATCGGCTTCTAGAGTTTCATTACCAAAATATTTGACCGTTTCAAAATTCAAAAGAGAATCAACAGCGCGAGTATTCGCCTCAGTATCCGCTGTATTCATTTTTTGTCGAATGCGAATACGCCAATCACTCGCCTTAATGGTAAATAATATATATAATCCAACCGTTGCAACAACGATGAGAAGATAATGCCACCCATAACTTATGTAAAATACCAGTGCCGTTAATATAAATTCTAAAACTGTCGGTACTGTACTAAGAATTGAAAATCTTACAATCGCTTCAATTCCTTTTGTTCCACGCTCAATCACACGAGAAAGCCCACCTGTTCGGCGTTCCAAATGAAATCGCAAGGATAACTCATGCATATGTACAAAGGTTTTATAAGCTAATTGACGAACAGCGTATTGACCAACAGTGGCAAACAGGGAATCGCGTAATTGATTTAATCCAGCCTGCATAATACGCGCGACATTGTATGCCAAAACGAGCATGATGGGAATAATCCAACTGGATGGGAACCATTCAGGTAGCTGAAAGCTTGAATCAAGCACATTCGTAGAATATTTAAATAAATACGGTACAGATATGAGAACGAGCTTAGCCAAAACAAGATAAAATATTGCCCATAGCACACGCATTTTTAGATCACGCCGACCTACCGGCCACATATAGGGCCATAAATTGTAAAGTGTGTGCAGAGTCTTCCCTGTATCTGATGATACAGTTTTTGTCATTTCATTGCGTTTCATAAAGTCCTTACTTCTCTATCATCCGCACAAACAGGCAAAATACCCTCTGTGGTTATTTATAGATTTATCTCTTTATTATACTTCCAATAAGCTATACCTACCCGTTTTTTGAAGTTAGACTGTTTTTGAAAAAGGAACAAGAAATAATCCACTATACAATTTATTATTTTGATCTGTATTTTCATACCACTCTGCTGCGAATAAACTTTCAACTTTTACATGTTTTTTTTTCAATTCTGCCTGAAGCCACTTTTGTGTTTTACCAATCTCTTTAAGTCCATCATCAATAACTTCACCATTTTCTATTAAAATCGTCGATTTCTTTCCCTCTTCCTTTTTAATGACAGTGCAATCACCATTGGTTTCCAAACGAACAAAAGCAGCTTCATGTAAGTGACACCCTTTAAGACGTAACATCGTAATGAGATCATTAATATTGATCCCCAAGTTCTTAATCTTATCCATTTGGAAAACTCCATCTAAAACTAATGTGACATTCCGCCCTGCAATAAGACGACGAAAAAAAACTGAATAACGTGCAATAAAATTAAAAGATGTAATCAGGGTTTGCCAGATGAGTAAAACAAGCAATAATTGAATGCTACTAATATTCTGATTATAAATAACGCCTCCAATAATACCTCCCATAACAAAATTACTGACCAAATCAACTGGTGTCATTTGACTAAGACTCCCCCGCCCCGTCGTTCTTAAAATAAATAAGAAGGCAACAAGACCTACAGCCAGCTTAAGCGCGATATATCCATAATGATATAAAAATTCCATCATATTCTCCTTTTTTATGGAGCTGCTGGAATAGAGACATTAGTGTCGCTTTATTTCCCACACAGTTATGCGCTCACCACTCTGCGGATCCTTACTGTCTTTTAAAAGAACCCCCTCGGCTGCAAGCTCATCACGAATTGTATCCGCAGCTTCCCACTCTTTATTATGGATAAGTCTTAGTCTTTCGGCAATGCGCTGATCAATAAATTTTGTATCAAGGAAAGTTTTTCTTATAAATAATGGGCAATCTATTTCTTTAATCCATTCTTGTCTTAACAGTCCTAATAAATTCATTCCATTTACAAGAGCCAAAGCATTTCCTTCCTTATAAAATTTTCGCAAAAGAGTCAGTGCTTTTGGAGTATTAAGATCATCACTAAGTGCATCTATCAAAGTATCATCAATTGCTTCATTGTTTTTCATCTCACTCTTTTTGCTGCGAAGCCATTTATACCAACGATACAGTTCGCTGCTCGATTGTATTAAACGCTGTGCAGTCCAATTTAATGGTTCACGATAATGCGTTTGCAACATCGAAAAACGCGCAGACAAACCAGCCCAATTTTGCTTCATTTCATCGGTTAAAATACCATTAAGCTCCAAAAAATTATTCTCTAAAACAGAACGAATAGTTATGAAATTGCCAAAGCTTTTCGACATCTTTTTGCCTTCAACTTGTAAAAAACCATTATGCATCCAAAAATTAGCCATTCGCTCCGTCCCAAAAGCTGAACAACTTTGTGCAATCTCATTTTCATGATGAGGAAAAATTAAATCAATTCCACCACCATGGATATCAAAAACATTGGCGGTCGGATCATCACAGGTTAAACCACCGCCATAGGGCGCTAATAACTTTGCCATTGACATTGCAGAACATTCAATATGCCAACCTGGACGACCTAAAACAGGAATTCCGCCCGGTGATTCCCAACCTGGTTCTCCTTCCACAGAAGGCTTCCATAAAACAAAATCCATCTCTTCCCTTTTATAAGCAGCAACATCGATACGCGCCCCCGCCCTCATTTCATCTAAAGAACGATTTGCAAATGCCCCATAATGGGGAGGATTTTTTATGCTACTTACAGAAAACAATATATGATTTTCCGCTTTATAAGCGTGCCCCTTTTCAAGCAATCTTTCAATTAAAGAGCGCATTTCCTCTAAATGCTCGGTTGCGCGCGGCTGGCTGGTTGGCAAAAGACAACCAAGTGCTATTGTATCTTGCTGAAACTGAGAATATGTACGTTCTGTTAATTGACGAATAGCATCATTCAATGACAAGTTTGGATATTCGCAAGCTGCTCGTGCATTAATTTTATCATCAACATCTGTAATATTACGTGCATATAGAACATGCTCATTACCATAAACATGACGCAATAAACGAAATAAAATATCAAAAACAATGACAGGGCGTGCATTTCCTATATGCGCATAATCATAAACTGTCGGACCACAAACATAAAGACGTACTCTTGTCGCATCTATTGGTGTAAAATTTTCTTTTTTACGTGTCAGCGTATTATAAAATCGCAACTCTTTCATTTATTGACTCCATGAACGATATTATGCACCGATCCTTTTAGATGTATCTTATCTCAAATTATTGTATTACGCTGTTTAGGCTAAAAACTTTTATCTTATAGTAAATTCTTCTTACCATTTTCCCATTGTATTCACGGCTGTATCCATCATTTATCATAAAAATAATCTATTTTATTTGATTGGACAAAAGCGTTCTATCATTAGAAATGCTTTCCCTCCTTAAAGAAAACGAGCTTAGAAAAAATTCTATAGGTAATACAATATAAATCTATGTGAAAAATAGATAGTTTGCAGAAAGAAAATCTTAAATTTTAAACTACACAAAGCTTCATCAGTATTTTCAATATTCCACAATGGGTTCCTTACTATCTCTTACGCCCTATATTTTATAATCAATAATTGAGAATAATGTAGCAATCAACTCTATTTTTTACACCGTTCTCATGACAAAATTATTTTATCTTTACAGAGTTTTATTCAAAGAAAGCAATAAAAATAATGCGTAATAGATTGATGAACATCATTATTTTAATATTTCTTGTCATTTCAATGCCAACCTTTGCACAACAATCTCCACCTTATGAAAAAAAATTACTCCGACTAGCAGAAATTTTGGGATCATTGCATTCTCTCCAAAATCTTTGCGAGCCTCCAACAAACCAATGGTATGACTATATGAATGCACTGATTGAAGCAGAACACCCCATTCCACAAAGACGTGCTTATTTTTATGAAGCGTTTAATGAAGCGTATCGTGCTTTCTCAGAAAATTATCATCATTGTACACAAGAAGCCATTGAAGCCAATCAAAGATACATTGAGGAAGGAAGAACTTTATCTGAAAACCTCCTCATGCATTATAAATAATTAATCTATACAAAAAGTATCTCTCTCAATTTTAGCGGTATCAATGATACTCCTTTCACAAATGCGGGGAGCAATAAACCAGCTCTGAAAATAGAGAGACGTTTAAAGAATAATGTCTCGATACGCTTTTATTCGTATGAGCGCCTTTTTCCCCATACAAAATCGCTCTTTGGCTTCCTCCCCACACCTCAAAGGACGAAGATTTTTAACTAAATTTGCTCTGTAAATAATCTAGGTTCTTGTTGAACAAGGTTCCTCTTGGCTTCTAACGCATGTAATTTGCTGCATAGTTTCTACAAACAAGCCTAAGAATATTCACCACGCATTAAAAAAACACTTATGTATCAAAGAGGCTGACATACCCTATATCACCACTCTAAAGGATGGTATTTTACGGCATACTTATAATTTTAATCTGTTTACACCAAAGTTTCCATAAATTTAACAGGCTCTCCTTGTGAAGGTGTGACAATTTCACCTTCCCACATAACGCGCATACCACGGATAATAGTCCCAACAGGCCAACCTTTAACTTTTTGACCATCATAAGGTGTCCAACCGGCGCGAGAACCAATTAAGCTATTCGTAATAATTTCTTCTCTCTTAAGATCAACAATGGTTAAATCAGCATCAAACCCAACAGCAATGCGCCCTTTACAGCTTATACCAAAAATACGACTAGGGCCATGTGAAGTGAGATCAACAAAACGTTCAAGAGATATTTTTCCTGCATTCACATGTGTCAACATAATTGCTGCTGTTGTTTGCACGCCTGTCATACCTGAAGGTGAAGAGGGATAAGGTTGAAGTTTTTCTTCAAGAGTATGAGGCGCATGATCTGAGCCTAAGACATCAATTATTCCTTGTTGAACACCGTACCAAAGAGCTTCACGGTGGCGCAATTCACGAATAGGCGGATTCATCTGAATTAATGTACCAAACTTCTTATAATCATCAGCCGTGAGTGTCAAATGATGTTGTGTCACTTCAATTGTTGCAACATCCTTATGTTTTTTTAGAAAATCAATTTCTTCTTCTGTCGAAAGATGTAACACATGAATGCGAGCCTTCGTCTCATGAGCAATTTTTACCAAACGCTGCGTACATTTTAATGCCGCAACTTCATCACGCCAAATCGGATGTGACGATGCATCACCTTCAATACGCAATATTTTACGCTCTTTGAGCCTCGCCTCATCTTCAGAATGAAAAGCCGCACGACGGCGTGTATTCTTCAAAATAAGGCGTACACTTTCATCATCATCAACCAAAAGATCACCGGTAGAGGACCCCATAAAGACTTTAATTCCAGCCGCACCAGGAAGTCTTTCTAATTCAGACAATTCATGAGCATTTTCACGCGTTCCTCCAACCCAAAATGCAAAATCACAATGCATTCGATGAAATGCGCGTTTAACCTTATCGCTTAATGTTTCTTCTGATGTTGTTAATGGACTGGTATTAGGCATTTCAAAAACTGCCGTAACCCCCCCTAACACAGCAGAATACGAGCCACTTTCCAAATCCTCCTTATATTCATTTCCTGGTTCACGAAAATGCACTTGGCTATCAATAATTCCTGGTAAAATATGAAGCCCCGTACAATCAATGACCTCACTAGCCGATGCACATGTAAGGTCGCCTATTTCAGCAATACGACCATTTGTAATACCAATATCACGCTTGCTTCTTCCATCATGATTCACAAGTGTTGCACCTTTAAAAATTGTATCAAATGTTTTAAACATAACCACGCTCCTTACATATTGCTCACTTATCGATTATGTAACTTTGAGCAGAAAGGCAAGAACCATGATTAAAAAACAAAATGCCATTTGCTTAAAAAACCGCGGGCTTATTCAAATTACAGGCGAAGAAGCAACAGATTTTCTACAATCCCTGATCACGACAGATGTAAAAAAAATCAGTCCACAGGAACTTTTCCCTGGAGCCCTTTTATCCCCACAAGGAAAGGTTCTTGCTGATTTTCTTATCGGAAAAAAAGAAGATGGTTACCTGATTGATATCAGGATGCCTTTAGCTGATACGCTCCATAAGCGTCTGTTGCTCTATAAGCTGCGCAAAAAAGTAGAAATTACACAACCATTCCAAGAGCTTGTTACAGTTTCTTTGAATAATGAATCAGATTCTTTAAATTTTGATTCAAGTTTTGTTGATAAACGCTTCCCACAACAAGAAAAAATAATACGAATCTATAGCAAAAAACCTTTTTTAACTTCAGAATATCATGACACATGGAATCGATTGCGTATCCGTTATGCAATTGCGGAAAGTGGTCAAGACTATGAAGTTGGCAAAGTCTTTCCTCATGATATTAATTACGATCAAATCAATGGACTTGCATTCAATAAAGGATGTTATATTGGACAAGAAATTGTTTCACGAATGCACCACCGCCGTGCAGCACGTCGCCGTATTTTTATTGTAAAAGGCCAGTGTGAATTAACCCCTCAATCTAGCATTGAAGCAGAAACAAAAGTAATTGGCTACTTGGGAACATGTGTAGAAAATGAGGCTCTTGCTTTAATGCGTATTGACCACGTCAAAGATGCTATGGATCATAACATCCCCTTTACTGTAAAAAACATTCCTGTCACTATAAGCATTGCTGAAAATATGAATTTTACCTTTCCTGAAAATACTATAGAAAACACTCATGGCTAAAGCTGAATTATTAAAAAATGGAGAAGCCCGCGCTTGGCAAAGAATGCTCTCTGGAAGGCGACTTGATCTTCTCAACCCTTCTCCTTTTGATGTTGAAATTGAAGATATTGCCCATGGACTTTCTCGCGTGGCACGTTGGAACGGTCAAACACGAGGAGAGCATGCCTATTCTGTTGCACAACATTCACTTTTGGTTGAACAAATATTTCAAAAACTTTTTCCACAATCGGGAAGCAACGAATGTCTTTATGCCCTTCTTCATGATGCTCCAGAATATGTCATCGGCGATATGATTTCCCCTTTTAAAGCTGTCATAGGAAAACAATATGAACGCGTTGAAAAACGCATCCAAGATGCTATCCACATGCGCTTTTCTCTTCCCGTTGATCTTTCTCAAAAACTTTTAAAAAAAATTAAACAAGCCGACCGTATTGCTGCCTATTATGAAGCGATTACGCTTGCTGGATTTAATACAGAAGAAGCCCTTCGCTATTTTGGCTCTCCCAATAATATTCTACCCGATGATCTTAATTTATCCCCCTATTCTACACAACACATTGAAAACGCATTTTTAACGCGCTTTAATGACTTGGATGCCCAAAGATTATAGACTCTTCGCATTGTTGATTCCTTGTCATTACAGAATCATCACACTGACTTATAATAATAATTCATTGTTTTTTCATTTTGAATGAGAGCTCCTAATATCGTAAGCTTCACTCATTTCAAATCTGTTTATATTGAATCAATCAAAATCATTCTCTTGCACACCACAAGTGGGGCTGGCGTGTAGATAAAACTTTTTAAAGAAAGAATTAAAATGCCTCTTATGAACTATCTCAAGTGCTAAGCGCTGTCGCAACATTGAAAATTGGCAAAGTGCGTGATGATGCCGGCTTGCTCTCTTATGAAGCGTAAAGACGGGAGTGCTCTATAAATTTTATACACTTCATAAGGGACTTACCACTATACTATTCACGAACGCCGTCGCGAAATAGGATTGGGTACCTTAAGAAAGCTTTCTTTAAAAAAGCACGTGAATTAGCGACCCAATGGCGTTCTGTTTTGCATGAGAAGCGTGACTTCATTAAAGAAATGGAAAAAATCACAGTTCAAATTGCATACAAAATATATCAAAAATGCACATTCATTATCAAAATAACAAATGTTCTCTTGTCAAACCTTTCATCTTAAACTGAAGTTTATTTTAGTTTATAAACTTCATTATCCGCTGGGAAAGCACGAGATGTGACATCCTCTGCATAATTCTTTATTGCAGTTTCCATGGCTTGTTCAAGGTCTCCATAACGGCGTACAAATTTTGGCACATGAGAACCATAGCCCAACATATCTTCCATAACCAATACTTGCCCATCACATTGATTGGACGCCCCTATACCGATCGTAGGGATAGAAAGCTTATTTGTCAGTTTCACCGCTAAAGGTTCGACCATTGCTTCTAAAACAACAGCAAAAGCACCTGCCTCTTCAATCGCTGCTCCATCTGCTTCAATTCTTTGCCAATCACTCTCCTTGCGTCCTTGTGTTTTAAAACCACCAAAACGATTCATTGCTTGGGGTGTAAGACCGATATGCCCCATCACTGGAATGCCACGTTTACACAAAAAATCTATTGTTTCGGCTATATAAACGCCCCCTTCAAGCTTAACTGCACCACACCCCGTTTGTGCAAGAATGCGCGATGCATTTAAAAAAGCTTGCTCTGGACTTTCCTCATAAGAACCAAAAGGCATATCAATAACAACAAGAGCTTTTTGAGATCCACGCACCACGGCTTTCCCGTGTGAAATCATCATATCTAAATTAACAGGAAGCGTTGTCTCAAACCCATACACAACCATCCCAACGCTATCACCAACCAAAAGGATATCGCAATATGGATCAGCAATCCGCGCAGTATAAGCTTGATAAGCTGTTAAAGAAACAATTGGCTGTTGTCCCTTTCTTGCACGTATTTCGGAAGATGTTATACGCTTTACGGTTTTATGTACACTCATTTTCCACTCTTCTCTTGCAATATATATTGATCAATCAGCCTTACCTCACCAAAGCGGACAGTAAGGAGTAAAACCGCCGGTTTATTCAATGTTCCTTTAACCATGCATAAAGTTTCCATATCCCGTAAATCTATCGCTTCAATGATTGCACGCGTTTCTTGTTGTAAAATATCACGAACAGTTTTGCATAATTTATCAACCGACCGTTCACCTTCATGATAAAGCTTTTCAGCAGCTTTTCCACTTTCAGGAATAATTTTGGCAGCTTTACGATCTTCTAATGTTAAAAGCTGATTGCGTGAAGAACAAGCTACACCATCTGACTCCCGTAGAATAGGAACTCCAACGATTTCAATAGGAAAAGCCAAATCTTCAACCATACGCCGAATAATTAAAATTTGTTGAAAATCCTTTTCCCCAAAAAAAGCCTTATCTGGTTGGACAATGTTAAAAAGTTTAGCAACAACGCTTGTTACACCACAAAAATGCCCCGGACGTAATTTTCCCATCAAAATACGTGATAATTTTTTCACTTGTACAATTGTATCATTCCCCAGTGGCCACATTTCATCTACAGAAGGAGCAAAAACACATTCAACACCTGCTTCTTTTAACAAAGCACAATCGCCCTTCAAATCTCTTGGATATTGAGAAAAATCTTCTTGAGGTCCAAATTGCTTTGGATTGACAAAAATAGAAACCACTACGCGATCACACATTGCTCTTGCATACTGTACTAATGCAAGATGGCCATCATGCAATGCCCCCATTGTTGGAACAAAACCAATCGAAAAACCTAAACGTCGTTCCTCTGAAGTATATTGGCGGACTTCAGCAATTGTCTTTAAAATTCTCATTTTCCCATTCAATTATCATCAGATCAACCAATTAATGCCTGCACACCAAATTGGCGCTCAAACAATTGTATCATATTCATGCGCACTGACGGCTGCTTTATATCTCGTGGCTCCCAGACATGACGCATAAGAAAAAAACCCGTCAGTATAAAACCATTTATTATGTCACTAAAATCAGCAGGACGAGTCGTTCTTTGTACAAGAAACTGTGGTAGAATGAGAAGCTTTTTTTTCCAAGGTTCCCCTGCTTCTTCACAGACAGCCCGTCCAGATTTTGGTGATACGTAATGAAGCCTTTCCTGACGACCTGTTGCAGCACAACAAGATAAATCAAGACCAAAACCAAGTTCTTCAAGAAGCCGCATTTCAAAACGTACAAGCAATTCTGCATTTACAAATGGTTCATCAAAATTCTGCATAAAAAGGTGTAAAATATCATATAAAATGGGGTGCGGATCACGTTCGGGAAGAAGCCGCAAATGAAAAGCTATCAATTGCAAAGCATAAAGTGCTTCTGGTAGACAGATTAATCGTGCCGCATGTAAATCAAGAGCTTCAAGCCGAAAAAGTCCCAAATGTTCGTCTAAACGAGCCCACCATTCAGCCTCCACAAAATTTCCAGGTTGAAGAAGAGCTGCCATACGACGCGACCGCCCCCCTTTTACCACCCCCATATAACGACCATGTTCACGTGTCATAATCTCAAGAATAACACTTGTTTCACCATATTGGCGTGTACCAAGAATAACGGCTTGTTCTTTCCACTTCATTTTACTTTAATTATTTTTTTAAAATCTTATTTTAAAAAATCCAATCCCATTTCGCGATAACGTTCTGGATCGGTATCCCAATTATCGCGCACTTTCACAAAGAGAAAAAGATGAACCTTTTGATCCATAATTTCCATGAGTTCTTTACGTGCTGCTTGTCCAATCGCTTTAATTGTATCGCCTTTTGCTCCTAAGACAATTTTTTTCTGACTCTCACGCTCGACATAAATAACTTGATTAATTTTAACGGAACCATCTGAACGCTCTTCCCAGCTTTCTGTTTCAACCGTTGAGGAATAAGGAAGTTCATCATGGAGACGAAGAAAAAGTTTTTCACGCGTAATTTCAGCAGCAAGATGACGCATGGGCATATCAGAAATTTGATCTTCCGGATAATACCATGGCCCCTCCTGCATCATATTACTCAACGCATGCAGTAAATCCTTGCAACCAGAACCGTTTAGAGCAGAAATCATAAATGTTTGCGCAAACTTTACACGTTCATTTATTTTAGTGGTTAACGCTAGAAGAGATGATTTAACAACTGTATCAACCTTATTAAGAACAAGAACTTTTTCTTGTTTCAGATTGTTTACAATATCTAACATCATATCAACTTCATCCGAAAGACCATTTTGAGCGTCGATTAAAACGAGTAGAACATCAGCGCTCTTAGCCCCTCCCCAAGCAGCAGAGACCATGGCTCGTTCTAAGCGCTTATGGGGACGAAAAACACCCGGTGTATCGACCAACACAATTTGCACATCATCATGAATGACAATACCGCGGATTAAAGTTCGTGTTGTTTGTACCTTATGCGTTACAATTGAAACCTTTGTTCCAACCAATTGATTAACCAGTGTCGATTTACCGGCATTAGGCATCCCAATAAGCACAACAAATCCAGAACGCGTTTTCATAACGTCACTCATGATCATTTTTTCCCACTGTTTTCCATACACCCTCTCGTCGCAAAATTTTTTCAGCTGCCATTCTTTCGGCATATCTTTTGGAGCTTCCCTGCCCAATCTCTGAAGCAAACCCAGAAATACTGACCTCTACCATAAAAACAGGATCGTGATCGGGACCTGAACGTTTGATAACCTGATAATGTGGTTGTGCATTGCCTTGGATATGCGCCCATTCTTGTAATTCTGTCTTGGCATCACGTCGACCAGCATCCATTTTCTTTGCCCGACTTTGCCAATATTTTTGAATAAAAGGGCGAACACTTTCCAATCCTCCATCGAGATATATCACGGCAATCAAAGCTTCCACGACATCTGCATGCATATTGATAAGTCGACGCCCCTCGAAATTTTTCATCTCAAAACCAACACGGATCATATCAGGAAGCCTCATTTCACGCGCAATATCAGCACATGTCTGCGCATTGACAAGATGATTCAAACGGACTGATAATTCACCTTCACTTGCCTGAGGAAAAAGTTGATACAGCATTTCCGCAATCAAAAGCCCTAAAACCCGATCCCCTAAAAACTCTAGTCGTTCATAATTTCCCTGTTCCGAATCTTGTACACTCGAATGTGTTAATGCCTTCGTTAACCTCTCTTCATCTTTAAAACGATGCCCCGTCAGCTTGAAAAGCTGATCAATCATGAGACGTTTCATCGTTGTTTCCTTGCTTGATAAGCGGCAAATCATGAACCGTATTTATGAAAGAAAACAAACGTTTCCAACGCACATCAAATGGCCAGCGCCAAATCTGCCAAGCACTTGAACCGTTACTGATAGAAAAGAAAATCACGCTCGCGCGACCAATAAGATTTTCTTCTGGAACATAGCCTACATCTAAACGACTATCATCTGAATTGTCGCGGTTATCTCCCATCATAAAATAATGTCCTTGAGGAACTTCAAAAACTTTTGTATCATCAACTTTCGGGATGAAAGCTAAATCAAGTGTATCATAACTGACACCGTTAGGCATTGTCTCGCGATAAACCTCAACAGGATAGTTAACCTCTGTTATATCAGAATTATTAATCTCCCCCATAAAGTGACGTGAAACAGCCTCATCATTAATATAAAGAACACTTTGACGGACTTGTATACGATCACCTGGTAGTCCAACAACGCGTTTTATATAATCAATCTTCGGATTACTTGGTAAGCGAAAAACGACCACATCTCCACGTTGAGGTTGAGATGCCCAAATCCGTCCAGAAAAAAGAGGGGGAGAAAAGGGGATGGAAAAATGAGAATACCCATATGCATACTTAGAAACAAACAGATAATCTCCCACCAACAAAGTAGGACGCATTGAACCGGAAGGAATACTAAACGGCTGGAAAAAAAGTGTCCGAATAAACGCTGCTAAAAGCAGAGCCTGTACTAAAACAGAAATAAATTCACGAATCCCACCTTTTTTTTCTTTTTTATGCACTTTATCTTTTTGGATCATCACCAACTGCCTTCTCATCACAGATATAATTTTTTTTCATCATAATATTCAAATAACAAAAGCACAATCTCTCACGCCATCTATCCACGTGGAAGTGCTTCGATAATAATAAATGCCTGTGCCCAAGGAAAATCATCTGTTATGCTAAGATGAATAACTGCATCATGATGAGGAGGTAATAACTTTTGAAGTTGCATTTGCGCACGATTTGTTAATTGCATTATTGGTTTACCAGATGGCAAATTAACTACCCCCATGTCTTTCCAATTGATACCACAAGCGATTCCCGTTCCTAAGGCTTTAGCACATGCTTCTTTAGCAGCAAATCTTTTTGCATAGGAAGAGGAGCTTTTTTTGAGATTTTCAGATCTATTTTTTTCAATATCCGTAAAAATACGTTGGATAAAACGCTCACCATAACGAACCAACATTTTCTCAATACGTCGTATATCAACCAGATCATTTCCAAGACCAATAATCATAAGATATTAACCCGATCTTTCTCAAATTTATTTCTGTTTTAATACAGGCGATGAACGCTTCTTTAAACGCCTTTTTTTTATAATCTTTTGATATCGCTTTTGTTTAAAACGAACCGTTGCTCTGTAAACACCTATATAAGATAAACCACCAAAAACAATACCTAAAAGAGTTCCACCTAAAATCATAGGACTCATAATTGTGTCCCATGCGCCTTTAAAGAGGAGAGAGAGATTTGACAATGTCAAACCATTAAATAGAGCACGAATTTGCGAAAGAGAAATCTCTTTGACATCGCTAAAAAGTGATAAACAAAAGTACCCTACTTTATAATCAGCCATGATAATCAATAAAAATGTGAGTGGATTAGAAAAAATCGTCCCAATGATTGCGGCAGCAAAGTTTGCACGCAAAAGCCAAGAAAAAAATATTGCCAAAATAATATGCAGCCCAAAGAAAGGGGAACAAGCTAAAAAAATGCCAACAGCAACCCCTAATGCTACTTCATGCGGTGTTGCTGATATACGCAAAATACGTTTATATATGTAGCAAAATGAGCGAGAAAATGAACGACGTGGCCATAACCAAAGTCGAATACGCGTTACAAAATCTATTGGTTCTCGACGACGAAAAAGCATATGACTCTCAATATACATCTTTTGATAATGAAATAACCTATATCATCCAAATTAATCTTTTTAAGCTTTTGCACAAAAAAAAATAGAAAGACAATTAAATATTTCGACTGCCTGGTTTAATCGCTGGAAGAACAGAAAGCTCTGCAGGAAGAGCATCACTAGCATAAGAGGTTATCTCGTATTCAGCAAGCGCAATCAATGGAACTCCAACATTGACCTTACCACCAGAACGATCAAGAATACATGCACTGGCCAATACCTCTGCTCCTGCTGCAACAAGCGCTTCAACAGTCTCACGAATGGAAAGACCCGTTGTCACAATATCTTCAACAATAACAACCCGTGCACCCTTCTTGATTTCAAAACGACGCAATTCAAAGATGCCATTTACACGCTCTACCCAAAGAGAAGGAACACCAAGGTGACGTGAAGTTTCATAGGAAGGAATAAGACCGCCAATTGCGGGCCCAACAACATAATCAATTTTTTCCTCGATAGATTTTTTAATTTTTTCAGCCAATCCACGACATAACTTTTCTGTCAAGTCAGCATGCATGAATACTTTCGCTTTTTGCATATAAGTCGCACTATGGCGCCCCGATGTTAAAATAAAATGCCCTTCTAGAATAGCATCTGCTTGTTTAAAAATATCAATGACATCTTGTGTATTCATTGCTAAATCTTTCTTTTTATCCATGAACCCGCCGTACTGTACTTACTGAACCTGCCTTTTTTAATTGAGAAAAAATACGATTCAAATGTTTTAAATCCCACACTTCCAAATCAATCATAATTTCTGTAAAATCTGGTGCTGTACGGATAAAAGATAAATTTTGGATATTGGCATCGTTAGCAGAAATTATTTGTGTAATTTCAGCCAAAGAACCAGGACTATTTACAACCAAAATATTCATCCGTGCAGGAAAACGTTCATTCATTTGGGCATCAATATCCCAGCGAACATCAATCCATCGTTCTGGCTGATCATCATACGCCATCAAAGCTGAAGACTGTATTGGATAAATAACGATCCCAGCTCCTGGCTGCATAATACCAACAATCCGATCTCCAGGTACTGCTCCTTCCGGTGAAAAACGTACGGGTATATCTCCATGGGTTCCTCTAATAGGCAATGCTTTAGATTGATGATTCTCGACCTTTGCATTCTTTTCATTTTCTGGAACTTTAAAAATCATACCTTGAGCATTTTCAATATTAAACCAACCTTCTTCCCCAGGCCTAAAAGATGACTTTTGTACCACACGGTGATCTTGATAATCAGGATAAACCGCTTTAATCACATCAGCGGAAAACAGCTCTCCACGCCCAACAGCAGCCAATACATCCTCTACATCTTTACGTGCTAAACGTGGCAAAACTTTCTTCAAAAGGTCTTTTGAAAATTGCTTTCCCATATATTCAAATGAACGCTCGAGAATACGATATCCTAAACCCGAATATTGTTTACGTACCGCTGCACGACTTGCTCGTCGAATAGCTGAACGTGCTTTACCTGTGACAACAAGAAATTCCCATGCTGCTGGCGGAATTTGAGCGTGTGAGCGAATAATATCAACCTCATCACCATTTTTTAATTTGGTCATTAAAGGCATAATACGACCATTGATTTTTACACCCACACAAGAATCACCGATATCTGTATGGACGGCATAAGCAAAATCAATAGGCGTAGCTCCTTTAGGAAAAGCAATTAATCGACCTTTCGGCGTAAAACAAAAAACTTGGTCTTGAAAAAGCTCAAGTTTTGTATGTTCTAAAAACTCTTCTGGATTATCTCCATCAGACAAAGATTGTATCGTTTGACGCAACCATGCATAGGCATTCGTTTCACTTGATAACTTCACAGTCGAATAATTGGAACCGCGCTCTTTATATATGGAATGAGCAGCAACCCCATATTCAGCAACTTCATCCATAGCAGCCGTTCTAATTTGCAACTCAACACGTTGTCTTGAAGGGCCAACAATTGTTGTATGAATAGAACGATAATCATTTTGCTTTGGTATAGAGATATAATCTTTGAAACGACCAGGAACCATTGGCCATGTCGTATGAATGACACCAAGAGCACGATAACAATCATTCACGGACTCAACAATCACACGAAATCCAAAAATATCCGATAATTGTTCAAAAGATAATGCTTTACTTTCCATTTTGCGAAAGACTGAATAAGATTTTTTCTGACGGCTTTTAACATCTGCTTTAATGCCATGCTCCAAAAAAAGTTTTGTCAATTCATTTTCAATTGTGGAAAGCAAATCACGGTTGTGTTTCAATAATTCAGAAAGTCGATTGGTAATCGTACGATAACCTTCTGGATTTAAATAAAAGAAAGAGAGATCCTCTAATTCCTCACGCATATCCTGCATACCCATACGGCCTGCAAGTGGCGCATAGATATCCATCGTCTCTTCAGCAATTCGCCGACGTTTATCATCACGCATAACACCAAGGGTACGCATATTATGAAGACGGTCAGCAAGTTTGACTAAAAGAACACGAACATCATCAGAAATAGCAATAAGAAGTTTACGAAGATTTTCTGCCTGTACGGCTTTCTTTGATACAAGATCAAGCTTATTAAGCTTTGTAAGCCCTTCAACCAACTTCCCAATTTCAGAACCAAAAAGCTGATCAATTTCTGCTCGTGTAGCGCTTGTATCTTCAATTGTATCATGCAAAAGAGCAACAGCAATCGTTGCCTCGTCCAACCGCATATCTGTCAAAATAGCAGCAACTTCTAAAGGATGAGAAAAATAAAGATCACCTGACGCACGCTTTTGATGCGCATGCTTTTTCATTGCATAATCATAGGCCCTGTTTAAAAGAGCCTCATCTACGTCAGACTTGTAACGTTGAACACGTCCAACAAGCTCACACTGACGCATCATACGAGCATATCCTTTATCTTTTCACACCCCTAATCTTTATTGAACACGTCCTATTAATAAAAGACACGAAAAATAATTGCTCCTCACATGACAAAGTATCTTTACTCCTGTAACATAAATTGCTGCAATTAATAATCGTCACTTTTTTCTGGAACAACCAAACCTTCAATACCCGCTAAAAGCTCTTCTTCTGACATATGATCAAATGAAGTACCTTCTTCTTGCGATGACGTATTAAAAACACTTTCAGCTTCACCTGAATGGGTAATAAATTCACTTGCCATTTCTGGCTCATCTACTTCCACATGCTTTTGCAGCGAATGAATAAGGTCTTCCTTTAAATCAGCAGGCGACAATGTTTCTTCTGCTATTTCACGCAAAGCAACAACTGGATTTTTATCATTATCGCGATCAACCGTAATCTGCGCTCCTTGTGAAATCTGACGCGCCCGATGACCTGCTAAAAGTACCAACTCAAAGCGGTTGTCAACTTTATCAATACAATCTTCTACCGTTACGCGGGCCATTTATGCCTCTTTCTCAAATAAAAAAATTTAATAGCGGATAAAGGAGTATATACAATAATCAAAATAAAACACAAGAAAAACAACACAAACTTTTATATTTTTTGATTAAAGAACTTATTTAAGAAAATTCTTGGAAAATTTATAAAAATGTATAACCTATTCATGCTCGTTATCAAAGTTTCTCGTAAAAGCATTCCAATAGATTGACTTCAAACAAAGGACGGTCTTTCTTGACAAAATACTTGTCTGGAGTATTCATCCTTTTAAAAGGAATACCAGCTATTTAAAATCCTTTGCAATAACGGCAGCCTTACGCATACTTTTTATGATAATATCTTTATCTAAAGAGAAAACTTTTTTTCTTTGAACATCATGTGTATTGCACTCTTATTCATCGAATAAATTACTGAAAGATGACCTCTTACACAATAATTAGCAATAAGTTTATATTAAACTTTCTTCTAAAAAAGTTTATTTATATTCATTATAGATTGTTTATCAAAACATAACCCGTCATATACGCTATAAAAGACTCAAAAAAATAGAAAAACGATTAATGCCTAACACCATGAATAGCCAATTAACATCACTTTGCCCAGAACCACCCCAAAATTGCAATTTATGTCCTAGGCTTCATCAATTTATCGCTGGCTGGCGTGTAAAAGAACCAAGTTGGTATAACGCACCGGTGCGCCCATTCTTTCCTTATAAAGGGCCAGACACAACACGCCTTCTTATTGTTGGGCTTGCTCCTGGATTGCGCGGAGCAAATCGAACTGGACGTCCATTTACTGGTGATTATGCTGGGCACTTACTTTATTCAACTTTAAAAAAGTTTGGTTTTGCCCAAGGAACCTTTGAAGAAAGAGCTGATGATACTCTTGAACTTATTGATGCAGCAATCGTTAACTCTGTTCGTTGCGTTCCACCAGAAAATAAACCCACCGGTGCAGAAATTAACACGTGCCGCTATTTCTTCTCACCTCTTTTAACAAATCTTCCCAAACTTAAAGCCGTTATTACCTTAGGCACCATTGCGCACCATTCAACGATACGTGCCCTTAATGCAAAAGTTTTATCTCACCCTTTTGGACATGGTGAAATCAATAACATCGGCAGATTACGCATCTTTTCGAGCTATCACTGTTCTCGTTATAATACAAATACTGGGCGCTTGACAGACGCCATGTTTCACCAAATCTTTCAAGCAGCAAAAACATACTTAGATCAATGCTAAAACTGTTTTAAAAAGTGCTATAAATAAAGAATATCGAAATTGCATCCATCATCCATATCTTTTTAAAAGTCTTGCTTTTTCACGTCCCCAATCACGTTTTTTTTCCGTTTCGCGCTTATCATGAAGCTTTTTCCCCCGCGCTAGAGCGATCTCCAACTTAACGCGCCCTCGTTCATTAAAATAAAGTTTGAGAGGAACAAGTGTCATTCCTTCACGAGACGTTGCATTAAAAAAACGTGCCATCTCACGTTTTGAAAGTAATAATTTGCGCAAACGTCGTGGTTCATGATTAAAACGATTAGCCTGCGTATATTCAGGAATATAGCTGTTTACTAACCATAATTCCCCATTCTCAAAACTCGCATAGCTTTCAGCAATATTGGCATGATTAGAACGTAAGGACTTCACTTCCGCTCCCTGAAGGACAAGACCAGCCTCGAGATTATTAAGGATTTCAAAATTAAAACGTGCTTTACGATTGTCAGCAATTATTTTCCGTACGGGCGCGTTCTTTTTTTTATTCATGGCTTTGTCAATATCATTTTATGCTTTTAAAAGACCAGCATGACTGAGGGCTGCATCAATAATCTTCTTTGTTCTTTCTGTTAATGGAACAATAGGAGAACGCACAGTATCACCACAAAATCCTAATTTTGCAGCAGCATATTTAATACCTGCTGGACTAGGTTCAATAAACACAGCACGATTAAGAGGCATCAAGCGATCATTTAATTCTCGTGCTGTTTTATAATCACCACGAAAACAAGCTGCTTGAAGTTCTGCACAAAGCTTCGGAGCAACATTGGAGGAAACTGAAATACACCCCATACCTCCATGTGCATTAAAACCTAACGCCGTACAATCATCACCGGAAAGCTGCACAAAATCTTTTCCACACTTTTCACTTTGTTCACTAACGCGCTCAATTCTGCTCGTTGCATCCTTAACACCAATGATATTGTTAAAATCTTGATAAAGGTCTTTCATCGTTTCTATAGCCATATCGATAATAGAACGACCAGGAATATTATAAATTATAATCGGAATAGAAACAGCTTTGGCAATGGAAGAAAAATGCTTATATAAACCAGATTGATTTGGTTTATTATAATAGGGAGTGACAACCAAAACTGCATCTGCACCAGCTTTTTGCGCGTATTGTGCAAGCTCTACAGCCTCGCTTGTGCTATTTGATCCCGCTCCAGCAACAACAGGAACACGCTTTGCAACCTGCTCAACACACAATTCTATAATCCGCTTATGTTCTTCATGACTTAACGTTGCTGATTCACCTGTTGTCCCAACAGGGCTTACACCGTTAATCCCTTGTGTGATCTGCCATTCAACAAAATCACAAAACGCCTTCTCATCAATTGCGCCCTTGTTATCAAACGGTGTGATAAGCGCAGTTATAGCTCCCTTGAGCATGATAAACTCCCTATAATGTTTGCTTTTATTTTTTTATAATCGCCTTTTATAAATTTTAAATAGAGCATAATCTTGCTCTATCATTGAAGCAAGATGAATTTCAAAAAAAGCCCTCATAAGATGAAAATGCCCCTCCTTAAATGTTGAACAGTTCTTTAAAATAAGCCGTCTATATTAACGCGTTTTTCACGCTTGTGTTCTATAAATCCTTAAGTTTTTACAAAAAGCAAGGTCTCAAGGTCTTTTCTCTATGCGTGTATTCTCCACCTCTCTTTTCGTATCAACCTTTACTGCACTTATACTGGCAATAAGAATTTTATTTTCAAGTGCATACGCGCAAACACCCCTTTTGCAAGGGAAAGCGCCAATCCCTTTGGTTCGCCCTACTCCCTTTACCACAAAAGAAGCTCAAGACTCTCTTCAACAGATACACACGACATCACACAATACTGCTACACTTCAGCAACTGAAAGCTGGGCTAGATGCACTAGCAAACAACAATATTGCAAAAACAATAAATCTTCGTAATTCAATGGAAAAACATAGCCTTGATCGTCATATTTTGACATGGGCGCTGGGGGTATCAAACCAAGCGAATATACCAAGTTCTGAAATATTTAATGCAATCAACATGCTAAAAGGATGGCCAGGTATAGAAACGATGCAAAGCAATGCTGAACGTGCTTTTCTTAACGAAACCAACGTTACACGCGCAATCATCCAAAAATTTTCTCATCACCCGCCCCAAACAGCACAAGGGATGGCTCTCTTCGCTAAAGCACTTATCGAAACCAGACAAACCACTCGTGCTCAACACATTATTGCTCCATGGTGGCATAAAACACAACTCAGTGCAAAAGAAGAAGTATTTGTTCTTAAAAATGCAAGCGCTGCATTAAAACCTATTGATCATTTGAAACGCATGCAGTTTATGCTGTATGCACATCGTTTTGATTCAGCAGCACGCGTTGCAAAATTAGCCCATGCTCAATCTCTTTTTAATGCTTTTGTGGCCGTTGAAAAAAATGATCCTAGAGCTACACAAAAATTAAAAGCTGTAGAGAGATCATGGCAAAAAGATCCTCTTTTTCAGTTTGCTCGAATACGCCATCTTCGACGAACAGAGCAATATGATGCAGCCGCAGCACTCATGATGAAAACATCAAACGATGCATTTCGCCTTATGAACCCTCATTCATTGTGGAAAGAACAACGCGCCCTTTCTCGTGAAATGCTCGATTTAAACAAACCAAAAATTGCTTATCAACTCGTTTCAATGCACACTGGTATAACATCTGCATTAACCGTCGATGCTGAGTTTCATGCAGGATGGTATGCACTACGGTTTCTTCATAACCCTAAATTAGCAATGCAGCATTTTTCACGTATTCCTCAACTCTCTTCTTTACCTTTTTATGCATCACGTGGATATTACTGGATGGGACGAACAGCAGAAGCGCTAAAAGAACATCAAAATGCCCAGCAATACTTTCATCGTGCAGCTCATTTTGGTGCAACTTACTATGGTCAATTAGCCGCTGAACGACTCAACCAAAAAAAGCTTAAAGTTTTCTTTCCCAAACCAACAACCGCTGAGCGACAACATTTTAGTGCACGAAAAGCGATCAAAGCAATTCAACGTCTTGAAGCAGCCGGCTATGCTGATTTTGCTAAAATTTTTTATAGAGAGCTCGGAAAAAGAATAGAAAGCCCCGGTGAATTAGCTCTTCTGGCTGTTATGGCAGAAAAAAATGGAGACTATTATACCAGCCTCAAAATTGGAAAAATGGCTGCTTTTCAGGGAAAAAATGTTGGTGCACTCTCTCATCCTCTGGGAGCTATACCAGCTTCTGCTAATATTTCTGTAGAAGAAAAATCGCTTATCTATGCCATTGCACGCCAAGAAAGCGAATTTAATCCAACAGCCATATCAAAAGCAGGTGCACAAGGTATACTCCAATTGCTTCCTACAACAGCAAAAGCACTGGCAAAAAAATACTCAATCGCATGGTCTCCTAAAAAATTTAGCAGTGATGCTCATTATAATGCAACATTAGGTGCCCATTTTCTCAATGAACAATTAGAACGTTTTAATGGATCCTATATACTAACTCTTATTGGCTATAATGCGGGTCCCCGTCGAGTTAATGAATGGATAAAACGTTATGGCGATCCTCGAGGACAATCTCTCGATAACGTCATTGATTGGATTGAACGTATTCCTTATACAGAAACACGTAATTACGTGATGCGTGTCATGGAAAATTATGGTGTCTACAAAGCAAGACTCACTGGGAAAATAGATATAAAAACCGACCTGCTTTCTGGTCGACGGAAATAATATGCCTTAACTTCCCAAATAGCATTTGAAAGCATTCATAAGAAGTGTTTTTATTCCTTTTTAAATAGTACCCACATACCAGCCTTCTTATGATGTATAAGCAAGTAATTTTAATTGATTCAGTATCAATAAATTCAAAATAAGAAAACCCTGCGCTATTCGGGTCTTTATCTTTTAATGATGAAGATGAAGCTTTGCTTTTTGTTTTTCTCATTTTTACATATAAGTTCACATCCTTCACACAAAAACAGAGCATCCCAAAATAGTATGTTTTTCTTATTGATATTCTTGTTTTATTTTAATGTTTCTAAGTCTATTTCACAACGGTGTATCTGGAAAGTATTTACGAAAATCCTCTTACGAATGGATAAAAATCGATTAGATACGATTAACCTTTACTTAATAAAAGCTATCGCTCTATCATCCCTTAACTTCTAATGTTGCAACAGCCCTTTCATTTAGAGCATTCACAAGAAGTATATACACTGCTTTCTAGAAGTTTTTATCCATGCTCCCCTCTCAACTTGTGTCATAAGTAAGCAGATGGTTTTGATTGATTCAACGTCAAAAAAATCGAAGGAACTATATTTTCACTTTCATTGAAATTATAAATAATCATTATAAATCAATATATTATAAAAAAATCGCCCCGATAAAAAATCAGCTAAATATCAAGGATATTCTGATTATTTTATTCACTTTTGATGGTGGTGGTGGTGGGAAAAAACCAATGCGTTGAAGTGCCGCCATCGCTAATCGATCAAGTTCCGGATCACCAGCAGAGACTGCTACACGACTAGAAAAAATACTCCCCTGCTCATGTACCATAAATTCTAACTTCACCGTTCCTTTTGTATGACTGGTACGCTGTCCCACAATATAATTTTTTTGCCTTTCTAATTGTGACTGTACCTTTGCTAACCACTCCATTAACAACATATCTTCAGTCCCTGCTGTACCACCGCCCTTATTGGTGGAAGAAGAACGTACCGCCTTTGTATTGGAGCGCTTTACTACAGCCTTTGGCATCGGTATTGTTTTTTTGATAAACGCTTTATGCTCCACTTTTTGAGGAAGGGGGTCTTCTAAAGACTTTAAGTCATCCTGTTCTACTATATGCTGAGGTTCTTGCGATTGAACTTCATCCACGGATTGCAATCCTTCTAACTCCTGCTCTAGGAGATCAGACTGTAATACTTCTGGCTCTGTATTAATATCCGACTCTGTATGAATATCTGGCAAGTCTGTATCAACATCCGGATATACAGTTTCTTGCGCAAAAGTCAGCATAATCTCCGACGAGAGCAAGCCATTACTTACACCAATACTTTGAAAATAAAACTGCGCTCCCAATAATACATGCAAAAAGAAAGCTCCAACAAATGCACCAATCCAAAGAGTTAATAATTGCTTCGTATTTGCAAAATTCATCGTTTTTTCTGCCACTATTTTAAGCTTAATATTGGTGTTCAATCTCATTAAAACAGGCTATTTTGAAATTGCAACTTTTTTCTTGACTGATTTTGTCATGTTTAATATGGTTTTCCAGTGATTTTGTGTTGTTTTCAAAATCATTTCTACTTGGCTGGCAAGTTTTAATCAGCGGGTCCAGCCTTTTTGTATGTAATAAAATTTCAAAACAGAGAGGGGACGTTAAAAGGGTTGTGATGTGTTATGCAAATAAGACGAAAAAATATCTATAAAAGCTGTGTGATTTTAAGTGCATTATCGGTCTGTATACCTTCATTTGTTTTCGCACGAAGTAATGATGGAGCTTCTGTCACTGAACTCAAACCAATTGTTATTGAAGAGAAAAAAATAGGGACGGCCTTGGATTCGGTCACTATTTTGACGAGTCGAAAAACCGCGAAAGATATTCGTGAAAAACAAATAACTGATGCCTATGATATTAATCGCCTTGATCCATCCGTATCCTATAACCCAGGGAATAACAGTTTTGTCATTCGTGGTTTAGAGGCAAGCCGTATTCTTACAACAATGGATGGTATCGTTCTTCCATGGTTGGACGATATATTCCGCGGAAATAGTGGTAACACAACGTTTGATTTTGGTGCACTTTCCACACTTGATATTATTCAAGGATCGGATTCTAGCCTTTATGGATCTGGTGCGCTAGGAGGAATTGTTGCTTTGCGTACCCTTGATCCTGAAGATCTTATCACAGAAGGAAAAAATTGGGGTGGTCTTATAAAAGGTGGTTATCATTCTGTTGATAATAGTTGGCACGTAGATCAAGCTGTTGCAATGCGTGCTCAACAAACGTTTTTGCTTTTCCAGGGTTCTTATGCGGAAGGTCATGAGCGCAAAAATATGGGAACCTTAGAGGGCTATGGAGAGCGCACACGTAAAAACCCTGCTCATTTTGATCAAAATAATTTGCTCTTTAAAATTCACCAATACCTTGATGATAATCACCGACTTGGTTTTACCGCCGAGCGTTTTGGTCACACCATTGATACACATTCATTGAATGCTTCTGAGAGATATTATGCCCCTAGTTCTGTTTATGATAAGGACGACAAACTTCGTGAACGCCTTTCTCTTTCTTATGACTATAACGGCAATGAAGAAGCACTTTTTGATGCATTTCGTGGGCAGATTTATTGGCAAAGACAGTCAAATCGTCATATTCTGACCGGATTTCGTGTTAGGGCCCCCAAAGGGGATTTTTTGAGAGATAATTTTTTGCGTAATACTAATTATGGTATCAATGCTAACGCTCTCAAGAAAGTTCATATTGGCACTGTAGATCATACGTTAAAGATTGCCACTAATGTTTTATCATCTAAATTTCATCATTATTTGTTAGGGAAAGATAATTGTCATTTGGCGGAAAATGCACGGGGCTGTCTCTTTGTACCCGCTAATCGGTCAGATTCACCAGATGCGAATGGCTATAATTTGGGTTTTGTTTTCGAAGATGAAATTGGCTTTGCTGATAACCATTTCCGTATAACACCTGGAGTTCGTTATGATTGGTTTAAATATATCCCTCAAAAAACGTCCTCTTATGAGAAAGCTCTGATTTCTGACAAATTTCCTCCAGAAAGAAATGGTTCACGTTTTTCTCCCAAATTACGTATGGAGCTGGATGTTCGTAATCAAGTAACACTTTATGCTCAATGGGCGCAAGCTTTTCGTGCACCACGTATTCCAGAACTTTATGTCTCTTATATAAAACCCTCTGCTTATTATGTGAAGGGAAACCCTGATCTTAAAGCAGAAACAAGCAATGGATATGATGTTGGTATAAGGTATGGAAATGGAAATTTCGGCGGTTCAGTCAGTGCCTTTTTTAATCAATACAAGGACTTCATAGATACTATAGATAAAGGGCCATCAGAGGAATTCAAATTTGCGCGTCGCCATTACATAAATCGTGCGAATGTGCGTATTTATGGTGCTGAAGCCAAAATACATTTGGCTCTTAATGGTGGATTCCATAGCAATTTTGCTCTTGCCTATTCGCAAGGAAAAGATCTTGATAAAGATGAATATCTTAACTCAATTCCAGCTTTAAAAGCGATTGTTGGGATCGGATATGCAAAAGAAATCTGGGGAGCAGACGTTGTTCTTACCTCATCTGCCAAACGCGATAAAGTTGCTAAGGAATCGGACTATCAAAAAATTCCAGGTTATAATATTATTGATGTGTCAGGTTGGTTGAAGCCATTTGGTGAAAAGGGTCCTGTTATAAGGGCTGGTGTTTATAATCTGTTCAATCAAAAATATTGGAATGTATCAGATCTTCCTTCCGGTGAAAGCTCAACGCCGAAGGATTATTATACTCAGCCTGGTCGCAACTTTAAAGTTTCGTTCGTGCAAAAATTTTAGTTACTTTTGTTAACCATTAGATCAATTAAAAAGGTTAGATCGATAAAGAATAAGTTATTGTGTTTCTGTTCTTCTTGTTCTCTAAACAACAGATTTTGAGGTTTAAGCTTTAGCTTTTTGTAATTTATCGGTTTTTATTGTTCTACTGTTAATAAAAAAAGGGCTTATTTGGTAGTAGGTTGAACCATTAGTTGATAGTGGTTCGACTTACTGTCTTTGAGTTGAAAAATTAAACAATTAACCCTCAAACAGGTAACATAAGGATAAGCCCATGTCATACACAGCCGAAATGATTATTCGCTTGCGTGAAGAAAAAAAAGAGATGCGTAACCGCGATTTCGCGGACTCTATTGGTATATCCGAAGCAGAACTCATTGCGGCTTATTGTACAATTGGAAAAGCAAAAAAACTACGCGCTGATGTCGCTACTCTCTTGGAAAATGCTCCTAAACTTGGCACAGTTATGGCATTGACACGGAATGATAATGCTGTCCATGAAATAACAGGATGTTTTGAGAAAATTGTTCAAAGCCAGCATATCCCGATAACACTCGGTGAAATTGACTTGCGTGTTTTTTCAAAAAAATGGAAGTTTGGTTTCGAGCATGATGTGATTATTCTCGGAACACCTATGAAAAGTTTGCAATTCTTTGATCAATATGGCATTGCCATTTTCAAACTCTATTCTAAAGACGCAACAAATATGGATGAATGGGCTGCACTTGTTGAAAAGTTGCTTCATGACGATCAATCACCTGTACTTGATATTTCTCCCGTTCTTACTCCAGTACAATGTGATACGACAAAGCTGGATGTTGAAAAGTTCCGAGATCGTTGGCGCCAGATGACTGATGTGCATCAACTTCATGAGATTATTTCTGAACTGAAAATTAATCGACATGATGCTGTAAAACATGTCGGAAATGAGTTTGCCGATGAGTTAAAAATAGAAGCTGTTGAAATGATGCTCAGACAAGTTGCACAACAAGAGTTACCAATTATGTGTTTTGTTGGTAATAAAGGATGTATTCAAATTTTCACTGGGCAAGTAAAGAACATTAAGCAAATGGGACCTTGGCTTAATGTTCTCGATCAGAAATTTCACCTCCATTTACTCGTTTCTGGATTTTATAAGGTATGGCGTGTTCGCAAGCCTACGATTGATGGGTATGTCAGCTCACTTGAAGTTTTCGATAAAGCTGATGAGATGGTTATTCAATTCTTTGGCGTACGCAAGGAGGGACAAAAAGAACGTGACGATTGGCGCTCTTTATTGAATAGTTTGCCATCATGCCAAGAAAACAGCAGTAACTAAGATAAGGTAAGGTTGGACATGTTCATATCTCTTTTACATAGGTTATCAAACCTTTTTCTTATGTGTTTACTGCTCTCTCTTACTTGTTTTTCTAAACAAGTAATTGCTGAACCTGCAACGCGTTTTCCTGAAAATGCTCGAATTGTTTCTATCGGCGGAGCACTTACAGAAATTGTCTATGCATTAGGAGCCCAAGATCAACTTGTCGCCCGTGATAGTACAAGTGTCTACCCACAAGAAGCGCTCAAGCTTCCTGTGCTTGGATATATGCGTGCTCTTTCACCTGAGGGTGTTTTATCACTTGCTCCAGAGGGTATATTGCTTGTTGAAGGAAGCGGTCCCGCTTCAACAATTGATATTCTCAAAAAAACATCGATACCTCTGGTGATCATACCAGAAGACTACTCCCGTGAAAATGTGATAGAAAAGATTCGCCTCGTTGGTCAAGCCATTCATCGGGAAGTGCAAGCCGCGGCGTTAATTGAGAAATTGAAGCGTAATTTTTTAGACAACGATGCGCTTTTGGCGAAAGTAACAAGACCAAAGCGTGTTCTTTTTGTTTTCTCTGTGCAAAATGGACGCGTCATGGCATCTGGAACAGGTACTGCAGCTGATAGTATGATAAAACTTTCAGGCGCTATCAATGCTATCACCGATTATAAAGGATATAAACTTCTCAACGGCGAAGCGTTATTGAAATCAGATCCCGATGTTATCTTACTTGTAAAACATGGTGCAAGATCAACCAGCATTGATAAGATTTTAGCCATACCGGCAGTTCAAGCAACAACTGCAGCAAAAAATCATGCCATAAAACAGATGGATGCCATGTATTTTTTGGGATTTGGTCCACGCACTGCAGACGCATCAAGAGAGCTTATTGAGATACTTTATGGTGCAAATCAAAACGGTAAGAGCTGATAAAAATGGTAGACGGTACATCCATGATGCATTTACCTGAAGCAAAAGAAGGTAAAAAAATAAGCCGTTCAAAGCAGGGGAAGATTTTATTATTAAGCTTAATAATCTTCCTTATCTTCAGTATTTTTGGTGGGCTCTTGAATGGTGCTGCAAAGGTTTCTTTCGTTGATCTCCTCCATGTGATGCTTACACAAGATTTTTCGGTAAGTAGTAAAACGCGTGATTACCTCGTGCTCATAGACATAAGGCTTCCCCGTGTTATCTTGGGATTATTGATTGGAGCAGCTTTAGCTGTCTCCGGTGTTCTTATGCAAGGGCTTTTTCGTAATCCTCTTGCAGATCCCGGAATTGTAGGTGTATCAGCAGGTGCTGGACTTGGAGCAGTCTTAGCAATTGTTGTCGGTATTGCTTTTCCTGTTTCATTTGCACCTTTTCTAGAGCCTTATAAAGTTATCATAGGAGCTTTTTTTGGTGGACTTTTATCAACGATTATTCTCTACATAATAGCAACGCATAATAGCTTTACCTCTATTGCAATCATGCTGCTTGCTGGTATTGCTCTTGGTGCATTAAGCAGTGCAGTTGTCGGAACATTGATTTTTGTCGCAAATGACCAACAACTACGTGATATCACTTTTTGGAGTCTTGGCTCTCTTGCGGGCGCTACATGGTTAAAAGTATGGCTCGTTCTTCCTTTTATCGTTATTG
Source organism: Bartonella sp. CL71SXKL (assembly GCF_042194935.1). Classification (NCBI taxonomy): domain Bacteria; kingdom Pseudomonadati; phylum Pseudomonadota; class Alphaproteobacteria; order Hyphomicrobiales; family Bartonellaceae; genus Bartonella; species Bartonella sp. CL71SXKL. The sequence continues at coordinate 71,204 of NZ_JBHINI010000002.1, forward strand.
GTCTTCTTTTCTCTCCCTTTTTATCACGAGCACTTAATGCCCTTGCTCTTGGAGAAGCTGTTGCTGGCCATATTGGTTTCCATATTCAACGCGTCAAAAATATTGCTATTCCCCTTGTTGCTCTTATGTGTGGTAGTGCTGTTGCTGTCAGTGGTGGTATTGGTTTTATTGGTATTATTGTTCCTCATATTTTACGTCAGCTCATAGGTCCTGATCATCGCTATCTCATTCCTTGCTCTGCTCTCCTGGGAGCAGCATTACTTATTTTTGCTGATATGTTTGCACGCTTAATTGTTGCCCCCGCTGAATTGCCGATTGGGATTGTAACAGCACTTTTTGGTGCACCTTTCTTTCTATGGATCCTTATATGCAAAAGAGGAACAGACTTTTCATGATTGAAGCGACAAATATTTGTGTTCAGCGCGGAAAGAAGAAGATTCTTAAACACATTAATCTTCAAGCTAAAAGTGGCGCTTTTACCATTATTATTGGTCCTAATGGATCAGGAAAAAGTACTTTTATCAAAGCTCTGAGTGGTGAAATTCCTTACAGTGGAAAAATAACCTTAAATGGTTATAATGTATGCCAAACAAAAACTCATGTAATGGCAAAAATGCGCGCTGTACTACCACAATCAACAACGCTCGTATTTCCATTCTTAGTCCATGAAGTTGTAGGACTTGGTCTTTCTGTAAACCAATTTACCTTTGCCACAGCCGAATTGCAAAATCTTATCCAGAAAGCTTTAGAGTGCGTTGACCTTTCTGATTATGGCAACCTGTATTATCACCAATTATCAGGCGGAGAACAAGCTAGAGTACAACTTGCCCGTGTACTTTGCCAAGTCTGGAAACCTGTTCATAATGGGATTCCTCGCTGGATGATATTAGATGAACCTATTGCTAGCCTCGATATTCAACATCAAATCATCGTTATGGATATTGCTAAACAATTTTCCTATTCTGGTGGCGGCGTTCTTGCTGTTCTTCATGACCTCAATCTCGCGGCACATTATGCAGATAACATGATCTTGCTCAAGGAAGGTGAGATTTATTGCGAAGGAAATGCAACTAATGTTTTGACAACACAAAATCTCCGCAATGTTTATCATTGTTCTTTAAACGTTTCTGAATTACCTAAAGAAGATATCCCTTTTATACTCCCTCAAACGGCATCCTCCTATGAAATTAGATCTCTAAGCTGTCGGCTTCAATCTAAAAACTAAAGTCCATAGCAAAATAAAACACGCAAATATTCAAGAATCTTTTTTATTTTTATATGAACTCCTTTTTGTCATCTATCATTAAAAAAGAAGACCAAGCACCCTAAAGATATTTTTTAAAAAAACTACCAGTTTAAAATCTTTCAAGATTTTACGTAACTAAAAACATGTGAAGTTTTGTTTTGCTATCAAACTGTTAGATAATACGAATTTATACAACATAAATATGCGTTTTCCTACTCTTTCTATCACTTTTATCTTTATAAAAATGATTCAAGAAATGCGTACAAATGCCTTTGTTATAATAACGGGTGTATTATTTATATCTTCTAAGGACCATATAGAAATCAAGTACTTTTCTCCCCTCCACAAAAGATTTGTTTGTAGCTTTAATAGTAACATCTTCTTTATAACACATATACTTTAACTTTTTTTATAAATAAATATTAATTTATACTAATACTTTTTACTTTTCTCTTTCTATTAAAAAATTGTTTATTGGCATATCACAAAGAATTAACCTATTGAATAAAAACTTTAAAATAAACTCAATAACGCTTCTTGTAAGCCCCCCTAATGCAAAAACAATGCGAAATATAGGGATGAGGAGAGAGTATAGAAATAGCGTTTGTCTTCTGCTTCACAAGCATAATGATGATTCCACTCAAGGAGTACTATCATTTACAGATAAAGCCTCCACCATGGCAATGCAAAGAAATGAAATCGACAACAAGGTGAGAGATATCTTTATAAGATGAATTAACTCATACGGGGGTATGCTGTTTTTGCACAAAAAAACGTTAAAATATTGTACTTTATTTATGCCTCAGGTTGAATAATTTTATCACCTTACCCCCTATCAAAACACCTTATGAAAAATGTATCTCTAGATCACTTCACGGTACAGTTTAAATGATTTTTACATATTTTCCCTATGTTATCATACAATTATAAAATAAATTATATCCTTAACTCTTTCTTTCAATCATTTTTAAATTGTTTTTTGACTCTCTCAAGTATCCTATTAACAATATAGATTTCCTCTTCATATGCATAGAAAATAACGCGGAATTGCTCCGCGTTAACAAAATTATCAAGGTCTATAGATTATTTATGGACCCGACCATACTCATGATTTTATAGCATAGACAACGGTTGTATTAACAGGGCGCGTTTCTGCCTCACCCGTATGGGAAAGAGTTACCTTGTGTGTATGTGCACCAGCAGAAGCTGTTCTCCCTTTCAGGGTCGTATTATAAGTATAATGATTCGGGAGTCTCCCAATATCACCAACGGGCCAGCCTACCCCTTGATACTCAAAATTGTGTGTATGCTCGCCTGCGTTTTCAATGCTTCCAATATGCGTATGCGATTTTATGCTATCTTGTTGTTCATCCGCAAACTTTCTACCACCATCTAAACCCCGACCATTATCAAAGCCGCGTAAAAACATGCCTCTAAAATCAGGAACTTTAAAAGTTTTATTGCTGTCTTTTCCCCATTTATCACCTATTGCATTGAATAACAGCGGATAATCTTCACGCTTATAGGCCTTACCATCACATAAAAGCCAACCATTTGGCACATTTTGCATAGCAAATGTTGCAATGAATCCAGCGGGAAAACTTTCTATCTTTGGTGGTGTAGGATTTAATAAATACCAACCCTCATGCTCTTTTATTAAAACACCATTATTGTATACCATTTCATAAATGCCATCTGTTTGAAATTCTCCACCTTCTAATGGTATAACCCCCACATCAGTGGCTTTATAGATAAGCTTTTCTCCTATATTATTAACAGTTATGGTTGTCGCGCCAATATTTACACCACAAGCTTTAAAACGTATGACGATATCATTGTTGTATTTCTTTATAGGCGAAACTGTCTTTAAAGTAATTAATGTTGTTTTATCATCCACATTTACTGTAAAGCTTGAATTAATAGATCCTCCATTATCTGCAAGATATTCACGTACGCGCTGCATCATCGCCCGTGCACTATCATTAACAGAACTAGGCGGCTGACCTTCTGCCCAATTAATGATACTATCTGAATAAGCATTTTCATCAGCCTTTAGAGACCAATCGTAAATATTAGACATTTTAAATCCCCCATTATTTTCATAGTTTTTCTAACAATTTCTCGTTCTGTGCACTAAAATGTGCGGCCGCTGTTGATTGGTACATCATAACCACTGTACCATCCGTATTTACGCATTTTATCTCTCTTCACTCCTTCCAATTTTATAACCTAAATTCACCAGACGCTTTTCATAACATTAGTATTAATGCTTTCTCTTCTAATGTGTAATGTAAACACCTCATTTGAGGTTACTCAGTATCTTGTTTTGTTGCTTTGCTGTTGTTATATAATTATTTCTCAAATCTTGCATCTTGTTGCAAAATTTATAAATACTGTTCAAAATTTTTCTTATTATGGATTTCATATAACCATTACTGAATGTAATAACTTATCACCCACATAGAAAGTTTCTGACTTAAACATTATCTTTTTTTATTTTTTCAATAGTTTAAATCTATCTCGTCGATATTTTATACCATATATTTTAAACAAAGAAATTCTATCTTTTAGCTATCATTTGTATTAAAATTTTAAAATTAGCTTCAAATTTTTTGCATGCTTCATTATGTTTTTATTCACATGCAGATACTTTGTTCTATTTTATTCAATTTATTCCTGAAATTGTGTTACAGGATTATCACCAATGTTTTTTTGAACAAGCTTTTGTTCAATCTAAATACATCATAGAGAATATATTCAATATGGCTATTTCCTCACGCTTTCATTGAACTGAAAAGAAATACTTTGAAATACTAAAGAAAAACTACACACCTTCACAAAATTTGAAGGTTGTATCCGATCCGGAAAAAATTAAAAAGCATAACCTAGCGCCCTCCCCCAATTTTTATGAACAATATCCTTGTTTTTTAAACGCCCCATAACCAACTTTTCCCCTCCCACACTTAGCACATCTGCCTCTATATATTATTATATGTATATCTTTTTTGCAAGAACAATAAATCATTCTAAACAACATCTTGCAATTATTGGTGTTCTTCTTAATTCATGACAATATCAAAAAGCATTCTCTAAACTGTTTTTCTAACTCATCTGCTTCATCAATCCAAACAAAAAATACGCTCCATCGATTTAACACTTGCTATACCCTTAACTATCAAAGAAAACACCTTACAAAATCTTGCATAAGTAGCCAGACAATTGGACTATCCATGGCTTGTCTTTTCCAAATAAAATATCCCCTCCACTCATTACCGACTTTATTTTCAGTGTTCTCTGCACCTTGAACTTCTATCTTCCCTTTAAAATATACATCATTTATTAGCTACACCCTTTACCAGCTCTCGATGGGGTTATTTTTACTGTTTTTGAAGTTATTGCTATATTTTCTAATGTCAGAAACATTTTCTTTAGGTAATAAAAAACTCAGAAATTCCAGAATTTTTACATACATAACGCTAATATATAACCTTACAATACATGAATAAAATGTGATCTATTCTACAAAATATAATACGTATTGATGAATCAACAAAACCAACACTCAAAAAGAAAGATGGGAATATGAGTTTTGGAGATCTTATCGTATGCAGTATATTAGGATTTTTGTTTACAATCTTTTCATTGGGGGGATGCTTAAAATCGTTACAGTAGAATTACAAAAAGAATATTTTAGGTGTCCTTTTCTATTCCTTCCAGCATTTACCTCACTATTTAGTATAATTGCACTACTTAAATATGATCTTTTTAACAAGATTTAAAAGATAAGCTGTTTTTATATCCTTCATAAGGTGCATAACGAGTTTTATGATGTGAGTGGGGTAATGCAAAGCGATTATAGAATGCTATGATACTGCAGATAAAGAATTCACTAACGAATTTATTTATGAATCTCTTGTCAACACATTTGTCTATCTTTGGGGTGCACCAATCATCACTGGCTGTATAGCTGCAGCTTTTATATGGCTACCATTTATAATACTGTTAATAATAGTAATATTGGTGGAAATTTGGTTACTCTTCCTCATAATTCCCTACTTATTCAAAAATTGGTTTTCGGCTTTATTAATCATCATCATAATAATTATTTGTTTGCGTTTATTTTAATTATTAATAACCATTTATAAAAAAATACTGTAGCGTTTCATATGGAATTTATTGTCTATAAAAATATTCTATTTTGTTTATTTCCTCTTTTATTGTTTAAAAATTGTTTTTCCGTAAATTTATTCAATTTTTATATTGTTTCATTATAATAATTATAATAGAATTACATTATAAGTAGTATTTTTTATTGCATATAAAACATAATTAGTTATTTTTTATATGTAAATATTGTTGCACGATATCATATGGCTCTTAAATGAATTTACGTATACTTTTGTGCTGAGATACATCCTTTTGCTTTCCTCTCTCTTCCAACTATTTAAAATTGTTGATGAAATTTCAAGATAAAAAGCCTTTGTTCATTTTCATCATCATTTTTTAATTCAGCTTACGATTTTCAAAAGATTCAAAACAATATTATTTTTAATAATAAAGATTAGGTATTGTTTCACGCTTTTGTTTATCGCATTCTTAATGGGAACATCCCCCTCATGAAGAATAGAATGCTCCAAACAAAATATAATGATATTGCATATTACGCACTTTTTAAAGAAATATTGCTCAAAATATACTCCTTTTATTTTACGACAGCGCACGTCAATAATAAAATAGTAAGCCATTATAAATCATCAGCGTTAAGCTTTTGAAAATACAAGCTGGAACCCATTATACATTTTACTGTCCCCCACGTTTTGACAGTCCTCACATCTTAGAATGTTCATTAAATGACATTTGGCTTCCTTTCTTCAAGTGTTTTGCCCCATACGCCCCCACTTATGACGTGCAAGGAAGTGATTTTATATGAAAAGATGTATGATGAGAGAATCTTATGGTATTCTGAGTTATTATTTTAATATGAAAAAAATCTCAATCAGAGCCATAAACTATCTACTTTTTCCCTGATAATCCGTTTTTAACTTTATTCTGGTTTATAAAAGCTTCAATATCATAGTTTATCACTTCATAATATCTATTTACACTCTTAAAAACACACCAAAATCGTTTAAAATATATTTTTATGATTGACAATATAGATATTTAAGCCAACCATATTCGTATTAACAAAAATACTTCAAGTGGGAGGAGGCATGCAAATATTAGAATAGATATTGTATCAATTTTCAAAATAACTTTTCTTGAGCTGTATTGGATTTTCTTTGCTACAAAGCAATATTATTCCTATTCACCCGGATGCTCGTGATTGATAATTCGAATACATCTCCATTAACATCGTAACTCCATTAACATCGCAACCTATTTTTGAACTCTGTGTCTATAAGGAAAAAGTTTGTGCAGAAAAATACTCCATCAATCAGTTGTAGCCCCTTTCCCGCTTCACGCAAAATTTATCAACAGAGCCTTCTCTTTTCTGATGTGCGCGTACCATTGCGTGAAATTTCACTGACTGATGGCAGTGGTGAAAAACCTTTAAACGTCTACGATACTTCTGGCCCCTATACAGATAAAGATATGATCATTGATATTACAAAAGGCTTGCCAGCAATTAGCTTACCTTGGCTCTCTAAGCGGGATGATACTGAAACTTATCCTGCACGATTAGTTAAACCTGAAGATAATGGATTGACTTCTGATAAAAACCTTACACCAGCCTTTAAACAAAAACGTCCTATTTTACGAGCAAAAAATGGCAAAGCAATTACACAAATGGCTTACGCACGCGCAGGCATTATTACCGAAGAAATGGAATATGTGGCTATACGAGAAAATGAAGGATTAGCAGTAAAAGAACGGCAGAATGTACCATCAAATGAAACATTTTCTGGATCAATACCAGAAATTTATACTGCCGAATTTGTTCGCAATGAAATTGCTTGTGGACGCGCCATTATTCCACAAAACATTAATCATCCAGAGTGCGAACCCATGATTATTGGGCGTAATTTCCGTGTTAAAATTAATGCCAATATTGGTAATTCAGCAGTAACGTCATCTATGGAAGAAGAAGTTGATAAAATGGTTTGGGCCATTCGCTGGGGAGCAGATACAGTTATGGATCTCTCTACAGGACGAAATATTCACAATATTCGTGAATGGATTATCCGAAATTCTCCTGTGCCCATCGGAACAGTCCCTCTTTATCAAGCACTCGAAAAAGTACAGGGTATTGCCGAAAACTTAACATGGGATATTTTCCGTGATACCCTTATTGAGCAAGCAGAGCAAGGTGTTGATTATTTTACCATTCATGCAGGATTAAGATTACCATTTATTCCTATGACCATTGATCGTGTAACAGGTATTGTTTCACGAGGCGGTTCTATTATGGCAAAATGGTGTCTCCATCATCACAAAGAAAGCTTTCTCTATGAACATTTTGATGAAATTTGTGATGTTGCAAAAACATATGATATCTCTCTTTCATTGGGGGATGGATTGCGCCCTGGCTCTATTGCCGATGCCAATGATGAAGCCCAATTTGCAGAGCTTAAAACTTTGGGAGAATTGACAAAAATTGCTTGGAAAAAAGATGTACAGGTTATGATTGAAGGTCCTGGGCATGTCCCAATGCACAAAATTAAAGAAAATATGGAGCAACAATTAGATCTTTGTCATGAGGCGCCTTTTTATACTTTGGGACCTCTTACAACGGACATTGCTCCTGGTTATGACCATATTACATCAGCAATTGGTGCCGCTATGATTGGATGGTTTGGAACTGCTATGTTGTGTTATGTAACACCTAAAGAACACCTAGGACTCCCCGATAGGAATGATGTAAAAACTGGTGTGATCACTTATAAAATTGCTGCTCATGCCGCTGACCTTGCTAAAGGTTTGCCTAGAGCACAATTGCGCGACAATGCTCTTTCGCGTGCACGATTTGATTTTAGATGGCACGATCAATTTAACCTTTCTCTTGATCCAGAAACAGCCTGTGCCTTTCATGATGAGACAATGCCTAAAGAAGCCCATAAATTAGTGCATTTTTGTTCCATGTGTGGACCAAAATTCTGTTCTATGCGTATTTCCCATGATATTCGTGAGGCAGCTGCAATAAGAAAAACAAAAGGGGAAGGTATGATCGCCATGGCCGAAAAATATCAGAAAAATGGTGACCTTTATATGGAAACTGTTCCTCCTCAAAAAAAGAAAGTAAACAGTTGAAGAACATTCTTATCAAAGGTGCAGGTGTAGGCGGCTTAACAGTTGCCTTTATGTTACAGCAAAAAGGTGCTTCTGTTACTGTATCGGCCCCCCCTCATTCACCTATAGGAAGTGCTAGTTGGTATGCAGGAGGAATGCTTGCACCTTACTGTGAAAGGGAAAGTGCAGAACAAATTGTTGAAGATCTTGGTGTACAAGCTATACAATGGTGGCGTAAAACGCTCCCCAACCTTGTCATACAAAAAGGCACTTTAGTGGTTGCACCTACACGAGATAGAGGAGAGCTTGAACGATTTTCTGTGCGTACGCATAATCACAAAACCGTAGATAATACAGAAATAGCTCATCTTGAACCAGATCTTGCGGAACGTTTTAACTGTGCACTCTTTTATGAAAATGAAGCCCATATTGATCCTCGCAAAGCACTTATGGCTTTAAAAGAAAAGCTTCTCAACAATGGAGCCTGTTTTGTTGATGTAGAAATAGCTGAAAAAAAATTTGATATTGTTATTGATGCGACAGGAATAGCACGTTTAGGAAAAGATAAAAATATACGGGGCGTACGTGGTGAAATGCTTCTCGTGCGCTGCACCGATATTAAAATTTCGCGTCCAATTCGTCTTCTTCACCCACGGTTTCCTCTCTACATTGTACCTCGACAAGATAATATTTTTATGATTGGTGCAACGATGATTGAAAGTGACTTTGATGGTGCAATCTCTGTAAGATCAATGATGGAACTGCTCAACGCGGCTTATACTTTACATCCTGCTTTTGCTGAAGCAGAAATTATTGAATCTGGCGTTGGTGTTCGTCCATGTTATCCTAATAACTTCCCTTCTGTGCATAAAGATGGTAACTTTATTTCTATTAATGGATTTTATAGACATGGTTTTCTGTTGTCTCCAGAAATGGCAAAACGAGCAATGGAATTGGCATTGGAATAAAACATGCAAATATTTGTTAATGGTGAAACAGTCCAAACAGAAGTTATGACTCTCGGTCTCTTGCTTGAAGAATTGGGATATGAAGGAAATTGGCTTGCAACTGCTGTTAACGCTGAAGTTGTTCCCATAGATGCACGAAGCCAATTTGTCTTGCATGAAGGAGATAAAATTGAAATTTTAAGCCCAATGCAAGGAGGCTAAAATTATGCTGAATCTTTATGGACGACAATTCTCTTCCCGTCTTCTATTAGGTACAGCGCAATATCCTTCACCAGCAATCCTTCGTGATGCTATTCATAAATCGAATACGGAAATTGTAACTGTTTCCTTGCGCCGTGAAACTGCAGGTGGAAAACAAGGTGGACAATTTTGGAAATTTCTTCAAGAGCTTGGGGTAACAGTGCTTCCTAATACTGCTGGTTGTTATACTGTTAAAGAGGCCGTAACCACAGCCCAATTAGCAAGAGATCTTTTTAAAACGGCTTGGATTAAACTCGAAATTATCGGTAATTCAGATACCTTACAGCCAAATATTTTTTCCTTAATCGAAGCTGCTCAAATTTTAAACAATGAAGGTTTCAAAATTTTTGCCTATACAACGGATGATCTCATTGTTGCTGAAAAACTTTTTGACATTGGTTGCCGTGTTATTATGCCTTGGTGTGCTCCTATTGGTTCTGCCAAAGGACCTCATAATACTGATGGATTGCGTTCTATCCGTGCTTACCTTCCTGATGCTACTCTTGTTATTGATGCCGGCATTGGACGCCCATCACATGCCGCCATTGCGATGGAACTCGGTTATGATGCAGTACTGCTTAATACCGCAGTTGCTAAAGCAGGTGATCCTGTCTTAATGGCTGAAGCATTTTCTAAAGCTGTTCAAGCAGGACGTATGGGATATAAAGCTGGCATGATCGAAGCACGCAGTGTAGCAGTCCCTTCAACGCCAATCATTGGAAAAGCAGTATTTTCATGAAACTGGATCCATTTTACCTCATCGTTGATAACGCTGATTGGATTGAACGTTTGCTTCCTCTTGGTATCAAGCTCGTACAATTGCGTATGAAACATGAAAATCAACAAATAATCCGTCAACATATCAAGCGTGCAAAAAACATATGCAATAAATTGGGAGCACAATTAATTATTAATGATCATTGGGAAATAGCAATTGATGAAAAGTGCAATTTTATTCATCTGGGACAAGAAGACCTGAGCAATGCTGATCTTCACGCAATTCGTAAAAGTGATATAAAAGTTGGTCTTAGTACACATGATGAACATGAATTGGATACCGCACTCTCTGCTAATCCTGAGTATATTGCACTTGGTCCTATTTATCCGACAATCTTAAAAAAAATGAAATGGATGCCGCAAGGATTAGAGAAAATCAAACAATGGAGAAAGCGGATTGGTGCTTTACCTTTGGTGGGTATTGGTGGTTTAACACCAGAACGCGCAGTTGGTGTTTTAAAAGCAGGAGCAAATAGTGCTGCTGTTGTGACTGATATTATCCTCCATAAAAAACCTGAAGAGCGTGTACAGCAGTGGATAAAAGTGACACAAACATGGCGTTGATACCTTCCATTCTTATTGTTGCGGGCACTGATCCAACAGGAGGTGCTGGTATTGTTCGTGATATAGAAACCTCTGCGCATTTTCAAATAAAAGCAAATTTAGCAATTACTTGTGTTAACGTACAAGATGATAATCGCGTTGTCGAAATCATTCCAATGCGTGGAGACCTCGTCGCTGCGCAAATGCGTGCTGCCCTAGAAGCAAATCCAATAAGCGCAATAAAAATCGGTATGACGGGGACAAAAGCAATTATAGCAGCAATCTGTAACGTACTCAAAGACTATCCCCATGTTCCAGTTATTTTGGACCCTGTACTTGTCGCTTCATCAGGAGGAAAACTAATAACGGAAACAATCATCGACACTATGATCGATAAACTGCTTCCTCATGTTGATCTTTTAACACCGAATAGAGAAGAACTCGCTCTTCTTAGCCAAAGTCCATTGGCATCTCATGATAAGCAAGCAATACAACAAGCAAAAAAACTTTTGTCATTGGGAGCTCGCTCTATTTTAGTAAAAGGGGGACATGCGGAGGGGCCTCTTGCAATTGATAGCTTCATTGACAAAACTGAAGTCATAAATATCTCTACTCCACGTTTAAAAGGAACAATGCGAGGAACAGGTTGCATTCTCTCAAGCGCTATTGCAGCGCATTTAGCATTAAATGAACCTCTCATTTCAGCGGTAAAAAAAGCAAAAGAATATATCCACACATTGCTTTTAACCCATTGTAAAAATAGTTTATAACGTCTTAGTATTTTTCTCATATAAAATTAATATTTATATATTCATTAATATATTTATTTTTTAATAAAAATTATTTAAAAAATATAATAATAAAAAATTTATACTTTATTTTATAAATAAAATACTACAAAAGTAACTTTAATTAAGTATTAAATATATAATACAATGATAACAAATATTATAACACCACTTGTATTCAGTAAAAAAATATTTTATTATGAATGCGTTTAGTCTGTTTAAAAGTTGAAATAGAGCAATTTAAACAAATTGTACATTTAAAGATGTATATAATCGCGAACACTCGCATTTTACGATTTGCCTTTTTTGTGAAAAGAGAGAATCCTATCAGCGTTCTTATACATTAATGGCTAGCGAATACATTTAATAAAACTTGAAGGATAATTTTGTTTGATCTATAATCGCTAGATCATTAGAAAAAGTAAAATGTTAAATCAAACGCCGTGCTCAATTTCCTATGAAGAACTCTTAAACTTTTATAAAGAAAGTGGTGCGGATGCCGTTCTGACGGATTTCCCTATTGATCGTTTTAAGCAGTCTGCTTGTTCAGAGAGAAAATTAATATCTGTCGTGAACATTTCTTATAATCAACAAGCATCTCCCAAAACATCTCCAACCGTAAAATTAGATCATCATCAGCTGCATAACTCTAGGACTATACAAAATGAATCCACAGCTATAGAGAGTGCAAAAAGTGCCAAGACACTTGATGAATTAAAATCTGCTCTCCTTGCATTTAATGGCTGTTCATTAAAATTGACAGCAAAAAATACCTGTTTTTCAGATGGAACAGCAGGAAGCCCCCTGATGCTTATAGGCGAAGCACCAGGACGAGACGAGGATATACAAGGAATTCCTTTTGTGGGAAAAGCCGGGATGTTGCTTAATAAAATCCTCGCATCAATTGGCTTAACAAGAAATAATGTTTACATTGCCAACACTATTCCTTGGCGTCCACCAGGAAATCGTACACCAACACCAAGAGAAGTTGCCTTGTGCCGCCCTTTTATTGAACGGCACATTTATTTAGCGCGTCCTCGTGTTCTTATAGCACTGGGAGGTGTTGCTGCACAGTTTCTTACTGGATCTCAAAATGGGATTATCCGAACAAGAGGGAAATGGCATATCTATGAAAGCGAGGATAATATAAAAATACCTGTTATGCCAACTTTCCACCCAGCCTACCTTCTTAGAACCCCTAGTCAAAAGAAGCTTACATGGATAGACTTCTTAGAAGTAAAAAATCGCCTCGACAGCCTTTTGTAATTCTTTAATCCTATCTTGCTTCTAAAATTAACACACCCTTCTTTAACTCTTAAAATACAAATGGGAAAAAACTATGAAACAGCCAATAACATCTATTTATCGTTTGGAAGACTACCAACCAACCCCTTACGTTATCCCTAAAACACAACTTTCTTTCCAATTGGCACCGACAAAAACCTATGTTACAGCCATATTGTCTATTGAATCCCGTCACGATACAAAAGAATTAACACCTCTTGTTCTTTCTGGTGATGATCTTACTTTAATTTCCGTTTCTATTAATGATGAGATATTAGCCCCAAACACTTATAAAGTGACGCCTTCACGTTTAGAAATTACAACGCCACCAACGGCTCCTTTTACATTGAAATTGGTTACAGAACTGAATCCTGAAAGCAACCGCCAACTTATGGGGCTTTACCTTTCAAATGGTGTTTATTGCTCACAATGCGAATCGGAAGGTTTTCGTCGTATTACTTATTTTTACGACCGCCCAGATGTTCTTTCTACCTATAGAGTGAAAATTGAAGCAGATTCCCAAACAATCCCAATCTTGCTTTCCAATGGTAATCTGGTGGAAACAGGAACTTTAGAGAATAATCGCCATTTTGCCATTTGGGAAGATCCTTATCCCAAACCATCTTATCTCTTTGCTTTAGTAGGTGGAGATCTTGATAAGTTAGAAGACCATTTTACAACTGTATCTGGACGACGTATCGAGCTTGGTATCTATGTAGAAAAAGGAAAAACCGAACGCGCAACCTATGCAATGGATGCTCTTAAACGTTCCATGCGTTGGGATGAACAATGTTTCGGACGCGAATATGATCTTGATATTTTCAATATTGTTGCTGTGTCCGACTTTAACATGGGAGCAATGGAAAACAAAGGCCTTAACGTTTTTAATGATAAATATGTTCTTGTCGATCCTGAAACAGCAACCGATCAGGATTATAGAAATGTTGAACGTGTCATTGCACATGAATATTTCCATAATTGGAGCGGTAATCGTGTTACCTGTCGCGATTGGTTTCAACTCTGTTTAAAAGAAGGATTCACTGTTTATCGTGATCAGGAATTTTCATCAGATCAAAATGTACGCAGCCTACAGAGAATTGAAAATGTAAAAGCATTAAAAGCAACGCAATTTGCAGAAGACGCAGGACCTCTTGCGCATCCTGTACGTCCTCGTCAATATAGCCAAATTAATAATTTTTACACCACAACTGTTTATGAAAAAGGTGCTGAAGTTGTTCGCATGATACGAACTATTTTAGGTCCTACTCTGTTTCGTAAAGGCACTGATCTTTATTTTCAACGTCATGATGGACAAGCTTGTACAATTGAAGATTTTATTACCTGTTTTGCTGAAGTGTCTGGTCAAGACTTCTCCCAATTCATGCTATGGTATGAACAGGCAGGAACACCCAATGTAGAAATCGATAGTCATTATAGCGATGGTGTTTTAACAATTCATGCAAAGCAACATATTCCCGCAACCCCACAACAAAATACAAAAAAGCCCATGCTTATCCCTATCGTATTTGGCTTGTTAGGACCTAACGGAGAAAACCTCACCTATGAAGCAGATACAGATATTCAATCAGATGTTATGCTTTTATCCAAGGAAAGCCAAACGTTTACATTAAAGGGACTGCGTGAAAAACCCGTTTTATCACTGCTGCGGGACTTTTCAGCACCAATCATTCTACACACTCCATTCAATGAAAGAGAACTTATTTTTCTTGCACAACATGATGACAATCACATCAATCGCTGGCAATCTCTTAATCATTTAATGACGCAAGCTTTGATTCAAAGCATTCAAGATAAAACACAAGAAAAAGCAACTCTCTCTTCTGCTTTGCTAAAGCTGATTGAAACGATCATAACAGATGAAACCTTAGAGCCTGAATTTCGTGCCTTCTGTTTAAATTTACCTAGTGAAGTTGAGCTTGCTCATACAATCGGTAAAAATATTGACCCAGATCGTATTCATTATATCCGCAATCAGTTTTTAGCTTCACTTGCACAAACTCATCAAGAGCTCTTAACAAAATTCTATGGACAAATGCAAACCCAAGAGCCCTATTCACCAAACACTGCACAAGCTGGAAAACGAGCATTAAAGAATATCATACTGGATTACCTTTCCATTGCTGAAGCCAATCCAAATCGAGCTGCTATACAATATGCAACAGCTGATAATATGACTGACCGTATGGCTAGTATCGCTGTTCTCGTGAAGCGTTTTAATGAAAGTGAGCAGGCACAAAATGCCTTAAATGATTTTGAAAACCGCTATCGGCATGACCCTTTGGTCATGGATAAATGGTTTTCTATTCAAGCAATGGTTGCTGGCACATCAACACTCGAGAATGTTCAAAAGCTCATGCAACATCCGCTTTTTTCACAAGATAATCCTAATCGTGTACGTTCCCTAATCGGTGTTTTTGCCTCTAACAATCTCACGGGCTTTAATAGGATGGATGGAGCGTCTTATCATTTTCTTTGCCAAGTCATTTTGGAAATTGACAAAAAAAATCCACAGCTTGCTTCACGATTATTAACAATGATGCGCTCTTGGCGACAATTAGAACCTATTCGACAACAAAAACTTGAAACTGAATTAAAAATGATTGCTGTTGCGCCAAAATTATCAAGCGATGTTGCTGATATCATTAATCGTCTGCTCACTTAAAACAAAAAATTATTTTAAATCAATATGCTATAATATTTTTATAAAATAAATTCTATAAACTATTCGATCATCATTAAACCTATAAACAGGTAATCTAAGCCTGTTTATAGGTCACGTTTAAAGTACTTTTTTCTTTTCATATTCCAAAATTATAAAAGTAAAATTATTTTTTTAAAAAAAAGACTGGACAGAAGACTCCTGTTTTGATTCATTGCACTCGATGGGGTTACTATGAATATCGAAGCAGTTTTTAAATCACATTATTCCAGAATTAAAGGAACGCGAGATGGCTAAATTGGACGCATATAATGCGCCAAGGGAGGTGTATGCTGATTCAAAATCAAGCGCTCAAAGTCGCAAGGAGCGGACAGAGCGTACCAATCTGTTTTCTGGTCCTGCCTATCAAAAACTTTTTTTTATTGAACCTTGGCTGCGACGTTCACTCCCATTTGTAATTCTTGCATTTCTTGTTACGCTAGCAGCGATCCGTTTCCTATCAATCTATGATTGGCGCAACACAATTGATAAAAACACGCATTCTACCATCACTCTCTTAGCTTCTCATATTACCAATACGATTGACCGTGACTTACTTGCAGCCACTCGACAAGGAAAAACTGCTGTTCTTTCTCATAATCATTTACAAAATATCCTGACTAATTTTCGTAACAAAGGTCTTATAAAAACCAGCGCTGTTATTGCTATTGTCGATCAAAAAGGCAATGTCCTAGCTTCATCAAGTTCCGAGATTGTCTTAGGAAAACCCTTACAGGATTTTACCTCTGAAAGCATTGCTTTACAAGCTCTAGGAAAACATGCTGGAATCATGAAAATTACAATAGGAAAAGATATTCCTGCTCTCGCTTCCTTTCAGCAAACAGAAAATGGACAATATGGGGTATTCATCAGTGAAAAAATGCAACATATTTACATGGAATGGCGGAAAGCTCTCTCGTTAAATATAACCATGTTTATTGGAACTAGTGGCGTTATCCTCGCTCTTCTTTATGCTTATTACAACCAAATTGTACGAGCACGCAAAACAGATCTTGTTTCAGAAAAAATTCAAAACCGTATTGATATGGCAATGATGCGTGGACGCTGTGGACTATGGGATTGGAATATGGCAAGTGGACGTGTCTACTGGTCACGAGCAATGTACGAAATGCTCGGCTATGTCCCTCAAGATGCACTGCTCTCAATTTCCCAAATTAGCGCCATTATCAATCCAAATGATGCGAATTTTTTTGATCTTGCTCAGGAATTAATGAGCGGTAAAAAGAAGCATATCGATATTAACGTTCCTATGCGTCATGCTGATGGTCATTATGTATGGATGCGCATTCGTGCCGAAGTTACTGAAGAAGAAGAACCCCATTTGGTTGGTATTTCCTTCGATATTAGTGAACAGCAACAATTGGCTGAACAAACAGCGCAAGCCGACCTTCGTATCCGTGATGCGATTGAAAACATTTCAGAATCTTTCGTCTTGTGGGATGCTGAAGGACGTTTAGTCATGTCCAACAGCAAATTTTGCGAATATGCCGCTATTCCTAAACAAATTCTCCAATCAGGTATCCAACGTGCAACGGTCGAAGCCATGGCACGCCCTGCACTCAGTGAATATCCCCTTAAAGATGATGGTACTGGTAACTTAACCAGTATTCGCCAAACGGCAGATGGTTGTTGGCTCAAAATTAACGAACGACGAACCCAAGATGGAGGATTGGTTTGTATTGGTACTGACATTTCTGAGCTTAAACAACAACAGGAAAAATTTGAAGACAGTGAAAGGCGTCTTTTTTCTTTCATTCAAGAACTCAAGCGCGCGCGAGGGAGTGCTCAACAACGCGCAACAGAAGTTGAAAAACTTAATAAAAGTTTGAAAGCAGAAAAAGAACGCGCCGAAAGTGCTAATAAGGCTAAATCAGAATTTTTAGCCAATATGTCTCATGAATTGCGCACGCCTCTGAATGCTATTCTTGGTTTTTCAGATATCATGTTGCAATCGACTTTTGGTCCTCTTGGTTCACAACGCTATAAGGAATATATGCATGATATTTACAATTCAGGAACCCATCTTCTAACCCTTATCAATGACATCCTTGATATGTCAAAAATCGAAGCAGGAAGATTTACGCTTGATTGTAAAAATACCGATCTTGAGCCCATCATTAGTGAAGCAGTACGAACACTAACACCTCAAGCTCAAGAAAAAAATATTGTTGTTACAACAAACATTACTCCAGAACTTCATGCTGAAGTTGATGGTCGTGCAATGAAACAGATTTTCCTTAATCTCATCTCTAATGCCGTTAAATTTACGCCTTCTGGCGGAAATATTGATGTCTGCGCTTTCAAGAAAAAAAATAACCTTATTTTTAAAATTACAGATACAGGCGTTGGTATTCCCCAATCAGCAATTAAAAAACTTGGGCAACCTTTTGAACAAGTCGAAAATCAGCTCACTAAATCTCATACGGGCTCAGGTCTTGGATTAGCCATTTCACGCTCCTTGCTAGAACTCCACAAAGGAAAACTTGAAATTACTTCAAAAGAAATGAAAGGAACAACTGTAACGATTATAATGCCCATCACACAAAGTTAAATTTTTCCATTTTGTTCCCGTTGTAGTAAAATCTGTTTCCGTTTTTCCCCCCAACGATACCCTGAAATAAAACCATTTTTACGCACAACACGATGACACGGAATGATAATAGCCAATTCGTTACGTGCACAGGCATGAGCAACGGCACGAAAAGCTTTCGGCATACCAATACGGCATGCTAAGATCTCATATGAAATTGTTTCACCACATGGTATATCACATAATACTTCCCATACTTGTCGTTGAAAAACTGTACCATTTATATCTAAGGGAAAATTATATTTTTTTACTAGCTTAGGTGTTTCTATCATGGCTATAATATGGGCAACTTCTCTCTTAAATGTATTGTCACCTACAACTTGTTGTGAATCACCAAAGCGTATCGTAAACTCCTGTAATAATTGCTCTATAGTGTCTCCTAACGCTATATGACAAATCCCTTTTTGAGACCTAGCCACCAAAAGCTTTCCTATTGATACATCTTTCAGACAGAATACTCTCGTTTGGGAAATATTCAGCATTTTAGCCTTCTTTATATTTTAAATAAGTCTTGAACATCATCCATAAAGTAAAGGGAGAGTATTCACTATCTTTTAAAAACAAACAAAATCATTCTGAAATTATCTCCTTAGCCATTGTATTAAAATACACTCTCACCTTTTTATGAAATGGAAAGATACATAGATTGACTTTCTTCCTACCCTAAGACGGAAACTTCGACCAGAGCTGATCTATCAACAATCTTGCTTTTTATATAACAGATTCCAACTGAACCCATTTGATATGGTTTATTTCATAAGCTCTCTACAGACAAATCCTGCTCTGAATTCTATCATACACTCTAACAAAAACACCTTAATGTGGTAAATTTTCATACCTTATATCACAACTCTAAACGGCAGTATTTTACGAAACAACACGATAAGCTTCCCATTTTATTTTACGAAATCCCATCGAACCATAAATAATAGCTTATGTTTTACAAGCAACAGAAAAAGCGCGTGCTCTCTTAAGCAAAAAACGTCATAAAACACAAAGAAAGTATGCCGGCAATGGATTGGAAAGATGTTCCGGCTTTTTATGCTCCACAGTATGCTTGAATATTCTAATTTGTTGGAGCACTGTTATTATTTTTTATCAAAGGTCATACTTTTGATAAACTGACGAGATGACTCAACTCAAAAAAGAAATTTATCTTCAATTTTATGAAAAAAAGCATGGAAAAGGTATTTTAATGCTTACTTTCTTTGTCACTTAACTTATAAAATGACGGTAGCCTCAGAACTAAAATATTTTGCCCACAACAATCGCACACAGATATTTGTCATAGGAAAAAGTCATGCCCAAACGCACAGATATAAAATCTATTCTTATCATCGGAGCAGGACCTATTATCATTGGTCAGGCATGTGAATTTGATTATTCAGGCACTCAAGCCTGTAAAGCATTAAAAGAAGAAGGTTACCGAATTATTTTGGTAAATTCTAATCCTGCCACGATTATGACAGATCCAGATCTAGCTGATGCAACTTATATAGAGCCCATTACTCCTGAAATAGTTGCCAAAATTATTGCTCACGAGCGTCCCGATGCCCTTTTGCCCACTATGGGAGGACAAACAGCCCTCAATACTGCTTTATCATTAAAGCGTATGGGTATTTTAGACCGCTACCATGTTGAAATGATAGGAGCCAATGCTGATGCTATTGATAAAGCTGAAGATCGTGCTTTATTCCGCCAAGCGATGGCAAAAATCGGTTTGGAAACGCCACGCTCTATGTTAGCCAATGCAACAGAACTGAAAGAAGAAAATCGCCAACAACACGCAAAAACGTGTGCTGAACTTAAAGCAAAGCTTTCTGGTGCTGCGCTTGACAAAGCACTCGAAGAACTTGAGCGCAACTGGCGACATACCGAAGCTGATCGCAAACAACATTATATCGCTCATGCAACAGCAAAAGCAGTTCAAGCTCTTGATGTTGTTGGGCTTCCAGCTATTATTCGTCCTTCATTCACCCTTGGTGGAACTGGTGGTGGAATCGCTTATAACCGCTCTGAATTCTATGAAATTATTGAACGTGGGCTTGAAGCTTCACCAACAACAGAAGTATTAATTGAAGAAAGTGTTTTAGGGTGGAAAGAATATGAGATGGAAGTTGTTCGTGATAAGAACGACAACTGTATCATCGTTTGTTCTATTGAAAACATTGATCCAATGGGGATTCATACCGGTGATTCGATCACTGTAGCACCTGCTCTCACCTTAACCGATAAAGAATATCAATGTATGCGTAATGCTTCGATTGCTGTTTTGCGCGAAATTGGTGTTGAAACGGGAGGATCCAATGTACAGTTTGCTGTCAATCCTGAAAATGGGCGCCTCATTGTTATTGAAATGAATCCGCGTGTTTCTCGCTCTTCAGCGCTTGCCTCAAAAGCAACGGGGTTTCCCATTGCCAAAGTAGCGGCTAAACTGGCTGTTGGTTATACACTTGATGAATTAAAAAATGATATCACGGGTGGTGCAACACCAGCATCATTTGAACCTTCTATTGACTATATTGTGACAAAAATTCCTCGTTTTGCGTTCGAAAAATTTCCCGGTTCATCACCTGTCCTCACAACTGCGATGAAATCTGTAGGAGAAGTCATGGCAATTGGACGCACTTTTCAAGAATCGTTACAAAAAGCACTCCGTGGACTTGAAACAGGGCTTACGGGTCTTGATGAAATTGTGATTCCAGAGCATGCTGAAGGTGATGAAAAAAGTTCTATACGCTCAGCCATTGCCATACCAAGCCCTGATCGTCTACGCTATATTGCTCAAGCCATGCGCACAGGCTTACCCTTAAATGAGATTCACCAAATTAGCAAAATTGATCCGTGGTTTTTAGAACAAATAGCCTCCATCATTGAAATGGAGCAGCGTATCCGCATTCATGGATTACCCCAAGACGCAGATAATTTACGTATGTTAAAAGCTATGGGCTTTTCAGATGCGCGATTAGCCTCCCTTACAGGGAAAGAACCGGATTATATCGCTGCTTTACGTAAATCACTGAATGTTAAACACGTCTTCAAACGGATTGATACTTGTGCCGCTGAATTTTCTTCTCCTACAGCCTATATGTATTCAACATATGAAGTTCCCTTTGCAGGTGTAGAGCACTCGGAAGCACACGTTTCTGAACGCAAAAAAATTGCTATTTTAGGCGGTGGACCAAACCGCATTGGGCAAGGTATTGAATTTGATTACTGTTGCTGCCACGCTGCTTTTGCACTGCGTGATGCAGGATTTGAAGCGATTATGATTAACTGTAATCCTGAAACAGTTTCAACCGACTATGATACCTCTGATCGCCTTTACTTTGAATCTTTAACAACAGAAGACGTTATCGCTATTTTAGAAGCAGAACAGGAAAAAGGAGATTTGGTTGGAGTCATCGTCCAATTTGGCGGACAAACACCCTTGAAATTGGCAAGCGCTCTAGAAAAACACAATATCCCCATCCTAGGTACTTCACCTGACGCTATCGACTTAGCAGAAGATAGAGACCGCTTTCAAAAACTGTTATTTAAACTTAATTTAACACAACCTCAAAATGGTATTGCCCACTCCATTGAACAAGCACGCCTCATTGCCCACGAACTAGGCTTCCCTTTGGTTGTACGTCCCTCTTATGTTTTAGGAGGACGTGCTATGCAAATTATTCGTGATGAACGTAGCTTACAAAATTATTTACTTGAGAGTGTCCCTGAATTAATTTCAGAAGATATCAAAGTCCGTTATCCTAACGACACAACAGGACAAATCAATATATTGCTTGGTAAAAATCCGCTTCTCTTTGATACCTATTTAACAGAAGCAATTGAAGTAGATGTTGATTGTCTATGTGATGGCAAAGAAACACTAATCGTTGGTATTATGGAACATATTGAAGAAGCTGGTATCCACTCTGGTGATTCAGCATGTTCTCTACCAGTCCATACGCTCTCAAATAAAATAGTTACTGAATTAGAGCGCCAAACCAAAGCATTAGCACAAGCACTTCATGTTCGCGGCTTAATGAATGTACAATATGCTATAAAAGATGACACTATTTATGTCTTAGAAGTCAATCCCCGTGCTTCACGTACTGTCCCATTTGTTGCAAAAACGATTGGTCGCCCTATTGCTAAAATGGCTGCACGTATTATGGCAGGAGAAACGCTTCATGATGCTCTTCAGGCTTATGGTGGATTACCTTCTTTGCAAAAAAAACAACATATTGCCGTCAAGGAAGCCGTATTTCCTTTTGCTCGTTTTTCAGGTGTTGATACACTTCTTGGTCCAGAAATGCGCTCAACCGGTGAAGTTATGGGACTTGACTATGAATTTTCGCTTGCTTTTGCTAAAGCCCAACTTGGAGCTGGTGTAAAACTCCCTAAAGAGGGAACTTTGTTCGTTTCTGTAAGAGATGAAGATAAAAAACGCATCTTAAATCCTGTAAAACGTTTAACTGAGCTTGGCTTTTCTGTTGTCGCCACAAGTGGAACACAAAAATTTCTCACCGAACACCACGTTGAAGCAAAAAAAATTAACAAAGTTCTAGAGGGACACCCCCATATTGAAGACGCTATTCGTAATCGCAAAATTCAATTGATTTTTAATACAACTAGCACGGCCAGTG
This sequence comes from Bartonella sp. CL71SXKL, assembly GCF_042194935.1. Classification (NCBI taxonomy): domain Bacteria; kingdom Pseudomonadati; phylum Pseudomonadota; class Alphaproteobacteria; order Hyphomicrobiales; family Bartonellaceae; genus Bartonella; species Bartonella sp. CL71SXKL. Next base: position 94,241 of record NZ_JBHINI010000002.1, read on the forward strand.
CCATCTCAGATTCAAAATCATTACGTTATGCAGCCCTCATGCAAAATGTTCCCTATTATACAACAATAGCTGGAGCCGAAGCCGTTGTAGAAGCGATAAAAGCACTCAAAAAAAGGCGCCTTGAAGTACGTTCACTACAAAGTTATTTCAGTTGAATTTTTCTACTTAACAAAATATACACTGTTTCCTTATTTTTTCTTTATATAAAAATTGATTAAGACTTGCTTTTTGTTCCAAAAACTTTTATAGAGGTTTCATCGAATTTTCGGTTACGTGACTTTCTTTCCTGTGCAATCTGCACTTTCGACGAAACTTCTCCCACCTAATTTCGATCTACAACCGTATTGAAGAAATGAAAGCTTCAATACTCAATATAATTATATATTCTAAGGAGTTTCCTATGTCTACAGGAACAGTTAAGTGGTTTAATACAACAAAAGGTTTCGGATTCATTCAACCTAGTGATGGTAGTGCAGATGTATTTGTACACATTTCTGCTGTCGAGCGTTCTGGTCTAAACAGTCTTAATGAAGGGCAAAAAATTTCTTATGATGTTCTTCAAGATCGTCGTTCAGGAAAATTTGCCGCTGGTAACCTTGCAGCCCTTTAAAGTTTAAATTCTGCAATATTTTATTTAAAAATCTTCGTCTGTAATGACGAAGATTTTTTTATTTTGTATAAAGCATCATTTTACCTTGTTAACATAAAAGACTGCTTATCTCCTTTGCACAATTTATCAAACCTCCCTTATACTTCCTCAAAACTTTCATAAAATCTACAAAGAGATTATCTTGTGAAATCTCAAAAAAGAAGAATATAAAGCCCGTGTAAGAGTATTTTAGAAGTTTTTTATTGCATACAATATAATCTCTTATAGAATATCCTTAAAGCAATAACCATTTGTTGATATAATATAAGGATTTAAAATTATGGCTTTTATTGCCGACAAACTGTCTCTTATCAAACCTTCTGCAACAATAGCTGCTTCTCAAAAGGCCCGCCATTTAAAAGCATTAGGGCGCAATGTTATTGCTTTAAGTGCTGGAGAGCCAGACTTTGATACCCCAGACAACATCAAAAACGCGGCTATTGAAGCTATTCGAAGAGGAGAAACAAAATACCCTCCCATATCTGGAATTCCAGAATTGCGCCAAGCAATTTCTGCAAAGTTTAAAAGAGAAAATAACCTTCTTTACCAACCAGAACAAATTATTGTTGGTACCGGTGGAAAACAAATTCTCTTTAATGCATTCATGGCAACTTTGAATAAAGGAGATGAGGTCATCATTCCATCCCCTTATTGGGTTAGTTATCCAGAAATGGTCGCACTCAACGATGGTACGCCTGTCTTTTTAGAAACAAAAGCCGAATTTTCTTATAAACTCCAACCCCAAGAGCTAGAAGCTGCCATTACCCCCAAAACCAAATGGTTCATCTTTAACTCTCCTTCAAATCCATCAGGTGCTGCTTATACACATAATGAATTGAAAAAACTCACAGATGTTTTAGTAAAATATCCTCATGTTTATATCCTTTCCGATGATATATATGAACATCTCACATATGAGGGTTTTACCTTTGTTACTCCAGCTCAAGTAGAACCAGCGCTTTATGAGCGTACACTCACAATGAATGGTGTTTCTAAAGCCTATGCGATGACGGGATGGAGAATCGGCTATGCAGGCGGACCACAAGAATTAATTAAAGCCATGGATACCATTCAAGGACAGCAAACATCTGGAACAAGTGTCATTTCACAATGGGCTGCGGTTGAAGCACTCAACGGGCCACAAGACTTTATTGCTAAAAATAAAAGTATTTTTCAAACACGCCGTGATCTCGTTGTCTCCATGCTAAATCAAGCTCCTGGCATTCACTGTCCAACGCCTGAGGGTGCTTTTTATGTTTATCCTTCTTGCTCCGGAATTATTGGAAAGAAAACACCTAATGGCCAATGTATTACCAATGATGAGGACTTCGCCATAGCGCTTCTAGAAACAGAAGCTGTTGCTGTCGTCCAAGGATCTGCTTTTGGACTTGGATCAGCTTTTCGTATTTCTTATGCAACATCAGAAGAATTACTTGAAGAAGCTTGTATACGTATACAGCGCTTTTGCAACAGTCTAATTTAAAATTTTTAAATATCATCTCTTGTGATTGTTTTTACCGAATGTCAGTATATCCGAGAAAATATCGGAAACTGTGTCATGGTCTAAATATATGGATTCAGCAAAAATATCTATGAATAAACACAAAAATAGAGGCTGTAGATAAAGATCAAAAAAATCTAGCTATCAAATAAATGAATCGGTCTATTATCATAAGAGATGAAAAACCTATTCTGCTTTCTCCATTCAATTTATAACTCTAAAAAAGACCGAGCGCTTTTAAACACAATTGCCCTTATAATCAAAGGCCCTTACAATAAAATCTCTTCTATTTCTCGGCTTCTTCTTCGTCCTAAAATGAAGAAGAAGCCACCTCCCATCGTTGTGTAAGCAATCCAGTTTCCTTTAAGTTCTATCTAATAACTACTTGATTTACTTCATAGGCTTTATGAACAAGACCTGCCTTAAATATTCACCTCACACTCTAATAAAAAGCACTTCATGTATAAGGTTTTAAATATTTTATATCACACCCCTAAAAGACAGACTTTTATGGTATAACAGGATAAATCTCTCTTAAACTCCTCATTGAATTTTAGTATTCTTAAAAAATTGTTGGATATCCACAAGTTTCAAAATTTTTTCCTTATCATCTTCCCATATATTGCAATTTCTAAGGACTCTTTCAAAAATAATAAAAAAAAAAGCCGGACATATTGTCCGGCAAATTTGGAAAATCTTCAGAGATAAAATCAATCTGATAGATCTTCGTAAGGGAACACTCAAGAAAACGCACTGGGAGGCAACATAATCAAGAGATAGCATTCTATGTCATTTTATAAGAAAAAGCACAATAAAGACTTAAGCGTATCTGCTATGCAATAAACACATAGCTTTAAATTTGTCTCCATTATGTAGCACTCTCTTTAATTAAATATAAAAATGTAAGCTACACCATCACACGATTGTCCATTATATAATAGCTCTCACGTTTGCTAGCATTTGTAAAAAAACATTTATCCCTTTTTTCAAAAATATTTACCCGCGCAGACTCCCTCCACTTTTAATGTGCAACGAATAATTTTAATTGATTCAATATGAGCAAATTTGAAACGAAAGAATATTACGGGAGTCTCAAGTTGCAAAACAGCTAATTGTTCCTTATAAATTAAGACATTAATATTAAAAAGACCACTGACGAGCTTTTAAAAAAATATAATCTCGAAAAGCATTTAACCTTGCCAAATTCTTTAAATTATAAGGATAACAAAAAAAAGTATCAAAAGAAGGAATATCAACCATATCAGGAAAAAGACGCACCAAATGCTCATCATTATTGACGATATAATCAGGAAGCACAGCAATCCCAAGATCACGCATAAGCGCATTCTTTATTGAGATGATATTGTTGATTTGTAGAACTGAAACGCGCAATGATCCATCACTTCTACCAGCCTTTTCCAACCAATTTAAACCAGACAAATAAGGTGGAACAGGTTCACCGAACGAAATAATACGATGCTCATCGAGATCAGATAATTTTTCCGGCTTTCCATAATTTGCAATATACTTTTCCGAAGCATAAACATGCATATGAATTGTAAAGAGTTTTCTTTGTATAAGATCAGGTTGTTTGGGTTGATGTAAGCGAACAGCACAATCCGCATGACACATTGTCAAATCAAGCTCTTCATCGGAAAGCAAAAGCTGAACCTGCATATCAGGATAAAGACTAAGAAATTCTGGCATACGCTCTGCAATCCACCCTGCCCCCATTCCAAAGGTCGAGGTCACACGCAAGTGCCCCGTTGGTTTTGCATAGCTTTCACTTAATTGCAAACGCACACTTTCAAGCTTCATCAAAACATCATGAGCTGTACGATAAAGAGTTTCTCCCTGTTCTGTAAGAATCAAACCACGCGCATGACGTTGAAATAAGGATACCCCAACCTCTTGTTCTAAAGCCGAAACCTGTCGTGAAACGGCTGATTGAGATAAATGAAGTTTTTGAGCAGCATGCGTAAAAGATCCCGCTTCTGCTGCAGCGTGAAAAACCCTTAACTTATCCCAATCCAACGGTGGCGCCACAATTAATTCTACCTCTATATTCTCTATTTTCTCAATGAGTTACTAACGCTTGGATATATCCAAAAACCGTTCTGCTTCCAACGCTGCCATACATCCTCTTCCCGCAGCTGTTACAGCTTGGCGGAATGTTTCATCTGTCACATCCCCAGCAGCAAAAACACCAGCAATGCTTGTTGCTGTTGAGTCCGGTGCTGTCCATAAATAGCCGCCTCGTTTTTGTTTCAGCTGTCCTTCAAACAGAGAAACAGCAGGATCATGCCCAATGGCAATAAATATGCCCTCTGCATTCACTTTCATCTCATGACCTGTCTTAACATTTTTCAGACGTGCCCCTGTTACAACAGCGCCCATTGAATCTTGAGCTGGCAGCCCCAGAATTTCTTCAACCACATGATCCCAAAAAACACGCACATTATTACAAGCCAGCAACCTATCTTGCAAAATTTTTTCTGCCCGAAACTGCCCCCGCCTGTGAACCACGCTTACACTCTTAGCCAAATGCGATAAATAAAGTGCTTCTTCAACAGCCGTATTTCCTCCTCCCACGACAATAACGTCCTTATCACGATAAAAAAAGCCATCACATGTAGCACAAGCGGAAACACCTCCGCCCATAAAGGTCTGTTCACTTTCTAAACCAAGCCAGCGTGCTTGAGCTCCTGTTGCAATAATCAGTGCATCACAAGAATATTGTGTTCCTGAATCCCCATATAAGACAAAAGGATACTTCAACAAATCAGCCTTTATAATTGTATCATAGACAATTTTTGTCCCCATATTCTCAGCTTGTTTTGCCATTTGTTCCATCAACCATGGTCCTTGAATGGGATCTGCAAAACCTGGATAATTCTCAACATCAGTTGTAATTGTTAATTGTCCACCCTGCTGCAAGCCCGTCACCAAAACCGGCTTAAGCATTGCTCTTGCTGCATAGATCGCCGCTGTATAACCAGCCGGACCTGAGCCAATAATCAGCAGACGAATATGCGATTGCACCATTAAATCCCCTTCACTTTATTATAAATTAATTATTCTATAAATGATAACGGAATGCAGCCTTTTAAAAAAATATTTTTCAAGAGCCCTAATTATGTTATGTATACTTCTTTTCAAGTTTTATGAAAAGGTCTGATTACTAATTCATCAAGGCACGCTAATGTTAAGAATTAATCCTTATCCTATAAAGAGAAAAATGTAACTTCTTATGAGCACAAAACCATAATAAAAAGAGATACAAAGATAGGGAACGATCATTTTTCAATTTATTATCAATGTCTGTGCACGTTTTGCCTTAATCATGGGAGGAGCAATGCTTTTGCCAATTTTTGTGGATTTGCACGACAACAATCGTAATTGGATAAGCTTTCTCTATTCTTGTGCCATAACCACCATGTTAGCAACGCTGATTCTTTTAGCAACTAAGGGAGCTACTTGTCGCTTTTCAGCACGGCTTGGCTTTATGCTCACTGTTTGTCTTTGGCTTACAGGAAGCATCGTAGGTGCCTTACCTCTTTATCTTTCTCCTCTTCCCATTTCTCTAGCAGGAGCCATTTTTGAATCTGTTTCTGGAATTACAACAACAGGCTCCACAGTCCTTTCTGATCTTGATAATTTATCGCGAAGTATTTTATTATGGCGTTCTCTTATATGCTGGATTGGGGGCATTGGTTTTATCGGTTTAGCCCTCTTAATTTTGCCTTCACTGCGTGTGGGTGGCGTGCGACTTTTTCATATGGAATCATCTGATAAATCTGAAAAAATATTGCCTCGCATCAACCAAATTGCTAACGGAATTATCATCGCTTATGTTGGGTTAACATTGGCTTGTATGCTTTCTTATTTTGCTGCAGGCATGAATTTATTTGATGCCATTAACCATGCAATGAGTACAGTAGCAACAGCTGGTTTTTCAACGCATGATGCTTCTTTTGGCTATTTTTCTGATAAACCAGCCATCTTAATTATTTCAACAATCTTCATGTTGCTTTCTGCTTTACCCTTCGTACTTTATGTTAAATTAGTCCTTCCTGGACACTCCAAACGCTTCCTTGACCCACAAGTGATTGTTTTTCTCCATATCGTTCTCCTTTTCAGCTTTGCTTTAGCGGCATGGCTACGGTTTTATGATCATCGCGCGTTCCACTTGATTTTCCTTGATGTCATTTTTCACCTTTCATCCATTATTAGCACCACAGGTTATAGCGCTGAAGATTATCAACTTTGGGGACCGTTTGCGCTTGGAATTTTCTTCATTGTTTCTTTTACAGGCGGATGTGCTGGTTCTACTTCTGGTGGCATGAAAATCAATCGCCTCATTATTCTTTGGCGTATTACACAAACAAATATAGAAAAACTTCTTTCTCCTAATGTCGTTGTAAAAGCGCGCTACGATCACTCAAATATATCAAATGATGTTGCTCAAGCCGTTTTGTTTTTTGTCTGTCTTTATATGTTTTGCCTTGTTATCGGCACTGCACTTTTGCTTACAACCGGTCTTGACTTTACCTCTGCCTTTACGGGGGTCTTAACCGCACTTTCAAATGTTGGTCCAGGCTTTGGAGATATTATTGGCCCTACTGGTAATTTCTCTACAATCAACGACCATGCTTTATGGATTTTAAGTTTTCTAATGTTAGCTGGACGCCTTGAAATCATAACAATATTCGTCCTTTTTATTCCCGCTTTCTGGCGTGAACAATTCTAATGCAGAGAGTATTTTATTCTACCATGATAAAAAATTTACAAGATAAAAAGGTGTGAACAGTATGCATCATAATATTCACCCCTTACTCAATCCACTGAAGATTTTCTAAAATTTCCATACAAATCATCATATCAATGATATAAAAATAATTCAACAAAAACAATCAAATACCAATATTTTCAAAGCCATAACATATAAAACTTCACTTTATTGATCTTCTTTATCAAATAAAGTGGACGCATAGAACATTCTTTTTTACGAATAATCTCTCATGCAAAAAATATGAATATTTGCTGATAAAAGTGTTTTTTCTCTTTAATAGAGTTACCTCCTTATAGAAAAAAATGCTATTATATTACGAGCTCACAAGCTTATAAAAAAACATCTCACAGTACTCATCACCCCCATTCCACGACAGCCTTCATGAAAGATATAAAATGGGCACCATCATTTTTACTTAAATAATAATAAGGTGCAAGTCGGTACTACAAAATAAGATATAAATTAGTACCACCATATTATTTTTTTTCTGTTAATGTCGTAACAGCCTGCATTTCAGACAATTTATAAGAAATCTCTTTACACCTTGTCTTCAATAGTTTTTATCCACCACATGCCTTCTTCCGATTGTGATGTGCTAGAGGATAGCTCTCTTTGATTTAATATCAACAGATTTGACATAAGAAAATCTTACGCTACTCAAAGCTCTTATTCAAATTGAAAAGGTAAATTATCTATAAAAATCATATATATATTGATCTTAAGTCCATCTTATCATGAATTTATTGAAAATATGTACGACTATTTTATCCATGGAGATAGCATCATTATCTTTTTAAGACAAGAAAACGTTTTTTTTGCTATCTATTTAAGTCTTACAAAACGAACAATATCAGTACGACACCGTATAAGATAGTGCATAAATCCCCAGACTTGAGTTAAAGCATTATTTTCTTATTCTAAAATATCAATGAATAAAAGTAGCTTTCCTCTCTCCTAGTATGCTTTATCATAAACTACATATCGCTCTCAAGCGTATACATTTTTAATCTTTTATCCAAAATTTTGGGAACTTTTTATAGTGTTCTACTAAAGACAATATAAATTTTGTAAAATAACATTTATATCATTGAGCTGTTTTCTTGATGACTATGAAAAACCTTTAAGGAAAATACTTTTTATCATCCCTTAAGAAGATTTTTGATATCATATCAAAGTGTTTTTTCCGCAAACAGTTCTTTGTAAACACTTTCAATCTTGCGTGCCTCTTTTTCCAAAGGAAAGTGAGTACGAACATGGGTTAAAGCTTTCTTTCCGGCTGCCAATGTTTTTTCCACATCAGAAAAATAAGGTTCAATTGCTGCGGTTAAAGCCAAACCATCTCCTGCTTTTACAACTGTTCCTGTCGCTTCTACAACCAATTCTTTATAAGCTCCTGCATCACTCGTTACAACCGCAACCTGTGATGCCATTGCTTCTAATGGCGTTAAACCGAAACCTTCTGTACGAGAAGGTGCAACATAAAGTGTTAAACGACGATACCACAAAGGGATGTCCAGAATCTCACCAAGAAAAATAATGCGATCATCCAGACCAGCTTTAGCAATCTTTTGGCGTAACTCTTTTTCAAAATGATAATATTGCTCTGTCGTACGACCAGCGATAAGTGCTGTCCATTCGGGGTAATCAGGCAATAATGCTATCATGGCATCAACAAATAAATCTGTTCCCTTTGAGTAGCGCAGACGCCCAAAACATCCTACCGCATATTTTCCTGGAAATCCTGTCGAAGAAAAGCAATCATCAAAAGTCTGTGGTGGAGTAAAACGCCTCACATCCACCCCATGCATAATAACCTTATGAGGCACTTCTAGATAAGCGCCCGTACGTGTACTGGTAGCTATAACCCTATCCATACAGCGAATCAACCATTTGGTAAAAGGCTTATGATGACGTTGTGAAGCCGAAGTAAAGATGAGTTTAAGCTTCATTCGCAAAACATCGCGCAAAAAGATCCCACAAAGCATCTCAATATTGCGTCGTGCATGCCAAATACGAAATGGCTTCCCTTTCGGACTTTTCCAAAGTCCGAAAAGGTCCCTAAAGGCAAGAGTTGGCAAAGTTCGTGGTAAACCAAACCCCAAAGTGGATATACGCACGCCCTGTTCGCGTTGCAGTGGAATAAGCTGAATAATCGTAGATGTTACTCCCGATAAACGCCTTTTAAAGTGAGGCGCAATAATTTCAGTTTCGTCCAAAGATACACGCATAATAATCCATATGTTATTTAGATGTACTGAACCTTAATGATCTCATAATTATGCGCACCACCTGGTGCATTCACCTCAATCACATCACCTTCTTGCTTGCCAATAAGTGCACGTGCGATAGGCGAAGAAATAGAGATTTTACCAACCTTTACATCAGCTTCTTGATCTCCTACGATCTGATACACTTTTTTTTCTTCAGTGTCCTCATCCAAGAGTTTAATGGTTGCGCCAAATTTTATTTTGTCACCTGAAAGACGCGAGACATCTATAACTTCTGCTCGCGCGATATAATCTTCAAGCTCATTTATACGCCCCTCATTATGACTTTGCGCTTCTTTAGCTGCATGATACTCAGCATTTTCGGATAAATCACCATGCGCACGCGCCTCAGAAATTGCTTCAATAATTCGCGGACGCTCCTGTTGTTGACGCCAACGCAACTCTTCTTTAAGACTCTCAAAACCAGCTGTAGTCATCGGAACTTTTTCCATAATCCGTCCCTTTCTATTACACGGAAGGTTTAATAAAAATACAAAAAACGGCTTCCAAAATTACTTTTGGAATCCGAAAACTACGATCTTTTTTATTATATAGTACAGTATCGCTGTTTTCCATACAAAAATAAATAAAGGAAACAAAACATGCACAAATAGTGATTAAAACATCTCATTTTGGTGTTTAAAACGTTAAACTTCACTCTTCTCTTTAAAAGTGTCCTAAAGAAGAAAGAATTGTATTTTTTTCTGTTTTATCATAATCTAGTAAAAGAAATCATATGGGATATGAAGAGAGAAGGATAGAAAATCTCTAAAGAAATTCTTTACAGAAAAATGAAAAAAATCGTCATTTTTTTTATGTTTGGCTCTTTCTTTTTAGCCACAACAATATCAGAGGCAGCAGATGCTTTTGTTACGAGAAATCTTAATTTTAGAACAGGTCCCAGCACTCAGTATGCGCTTTGCGGCTTAATCTCTGCTGGAGAATTGGTTTTTGTTAAAAACTGTGAAGGAAATTGGTGCCATATCCGATATAACACTCAAATAGGTTGGGTGTCATCTCGTTATCTTTCATTTAAAGATGGAAACGATCTTTATCACACATATACAATGTCTTTAGTGCCCAAACATACCGATTATTCTCCATAACAGCCATAATAACTTATGCCCTCTTGAATATCATCATGGCAAAAATGCAATAGTGTCCACGAACAACCACAAATATACCCCCTCCAAAGAAATACTTCAAAGAACTCGTCTCATAAAAAACTTGATCAATATCCTAATGAAAGCTCTAATAAACCAAAATAAATCTGTTCAATAACGTTTTGCTGTTGTCGTAATAAATTTGTAAAAATTAGTATTTTCTTTAAAATCACCAACACTTTTCTATCAAAGGATACAACAATGAAAAATGGTGTTACTGCAACAGTAGAAGCTCTTTCTGCTCTCATTGCTTCAGGTAATCCTCTTTTTAAGAATGGCGCGTTATGGACACCTCACCGCCCTGTTCGTCCTGAAAAGTCTGAAGGTGGTATTCCATTTCAACTCGAAACATCTTTTAAACCAGCGGGAGATCAACCTCAAGCCATAAAAACTCTGGTTGAGGGAATTCAAAAAGATGAACGTACACAAGTGCTTTTGGGTGCTACCGGCTCAGGAAAAACCTATACAATGGCCAATATCATTGAAAAAACACAGCGTCCAGCTTTAATCTTAGCACCAAATAAAACTCTAGCAGCGCAGCTTTATGGGGAATTTAAAAGTTTTTTTCCCCATAATGCTGTCGAATATTTTGTTTCCTATTATGACTATTATCAGCCAGAAGCCTACGTTGCACGCTCTGATACCTATATTGAAAAAGAATCCTCAATTAATGAACAAATCGACCGGATGCGTCATGCTGCAACACGCGCCGTCTTAGAGCGTGATGACGTTATTATCGTCGCCTCTGTCTCCTGCATCTACGGAATTGGTTCCGTAGAAACCTATACGGCCATGACCTTCCAAATAGCAAAAGGGGACAAACTCAATCAACGAACACTCTTGGCTGATTTAGTCTCTCAACAGTATTATCGACAAGATATCAATTTCATTCGTGGTTCCTTTCGTGTACGAGGGGATACAATCGAAATTTTCCCTGCCCACCTCGAAGATCGTGCTTGGCGTATTTCGCTCTTTGGCGATGAAGTGGAAACAATTACGGAATTCGATCCTCTCACCGGACAAAAAACAGGCGATCTTCAATCGATTAAAATTTATGCCAATTCACACTATGTAATACCGCGACCAACACTCAATCAAGCAATGAAAGCCATCAAAATGGAACTCGTTCAACGCCTCGATGAGTTGAACGCAGCTGGACGTCTTTTAGAAGCACAACGTTTAGAACAACGTACAATTTTTGATTTAGAAATGTTAGAAACCACCGGCTCATGCGCCGGAATAGAAAATTATTCACGTTATTTAACAGGACGAAAACCCGGAGAACCACCACCAACCTTGTTCGAATACATTCCAAATAATGCTCTTGTTTTTATCGATGAAAGCCACGTAACCATTCCCCAAATTGGGGGCATGTACCGAGGTGACTTTCGTAGAAAAGCAACACTAGCAGAATATGGTTTTCGCCTCCCTTCTTGTATGGATAACCGTCCTTTGCGCTTTGAAGAATGGGATGCTATGCGCCCACAAACGATTGCTGTCTCCGCAACACCTGGACGCTGGGAAATAGAACAATCTCACGGCACTTTTGCGGAACAAGTTATTCGCCCAACAGGGCTTGTTGACCCACCAACAGAGGTTCGTCCAGCCAAAAATCAAGTCGATGATGTTGTGAATGAAATTCGTAAAACAATTCAAAAAGGCTACCGTACATTGGTGACAGTTCTCACAAAGCGTATGGCTGAGGACTTAACTGAATATCTCCACGAACAAGACATTCGTGTACGCTACATGCATTCTGACATTGATACATTAGAACGCATTGAAATTCTACGCGATCTTCGGCTTGGCACCTTTGATGTCCTCATCGGTATCAACTTGCTCCGAGAAGGCTTAGATATTCCAGAATGTGGTTTTGTTGCCATTCTAGATGCCGATAAAGAGGGCTTTTTGCGCTCTGAAACTTCCCTCATACAAACAATCGGACGTGCTGCACGTAACGTAGATGGCCGTGTTATCCTCTATGCAGATACGATCACTGGTTCCATAGAACGAGCCTTACAGGAGACACAAAGACGTCGACAAAAACAAATAGCCTATAATGAAGAACACCATATCACACCGAAAAGTATCAAAAAAAATATCGGAGATATTCTCAATTTAGGCGATGAAAACAACCATGTTCGTACAAATATCCCTGATGTTATCGAGAAAAAAAATATAGTTGGCAACAATTTAGCATCTCATATTAAACACCTTGAAAAATTAATGCATGAAGCAGCTGCTGATCTTAATTTTGAAGAAGCAGCGCGACTTCGCGATGAAATCAAACAATTACAAAAGATAGAACTAGAACTCGCAGAAAATCCCTTAACACATCATAGCGAACAATCCACCCATGAGCCCGTGTTACAACAAAGTCTTTTCTCCAAACCAGACCTTGCACACATGGGACCAACCATGGACACTGGTATTTTGGAAAATCAAAAAGGAAAATCTCGTAAAAACACCCCTAATCAAGCAACAATAAAACGAAAAAAACGCAATCAATGAAGGAGTAAGAAATTTCAAACCGCATAAAATAATCTTCAGCTCTTCTAAAAAAGACTAAGGTTCAAAAGCAAACAGCATTATCCGAAAAATAGACAACCTCCAACATCAAGGGTGCTCCAATTTGTCTAAAACAACATAAGAAAGAACATTTTACAAAAAATTCCAAAATATATTATTTTATACAGTTATACTCTGATATTTAACTCAATATTATCGATCCTTACAAAAAAATATTCAAATAGGTCACTGTTCTATAACACAAATAAAGTAAAATAAGACTTTCTCATAGAACCATAAGACTATGATAAAAAATGATAACTTTGTATTCATACACCTATTGTTCAATTCATATTGTACCAAACAATAAAAAAGTACCAATAAATAAAGATTTTATATCCCATAGTAAAAAATCGGGTACTCTCAATACAAATTTATTAATTAACCTCAAGCAGAGTACATTAATTGAAATCAAAATTCTGTTATGATTTTATTGTACTGTCTCCGTGGTAGATTCAACTAAATGAATTTTTATTTTTTTGTCACAATAAAGTCCAAAATTGTTCAGGCTCTATTCAGTTTGAAACGTGTAGGATGTGAAAAATACGAATTTACACAAGGAGCATCATTATGAAAAAAGCGATCAGGTTAGCGGTATTATCAGCAATGTCAACTGTGACCGTTTTGATGCCGCTAAATGCAACGCTTGCGAATATGGCATGGAATCGTAGTGACTCTATCTCGAGAGAAATAGATGATATGATGAGGAAGATGCGTAAAGAAACAGATGATGCGATAAGGGAAATAAGGAAGAAAGCTGATATCCCGCCTTGCGGTTTTTCTCGCTCCCATTGTTCTGATAGAAAACGTGGCTTTTTTTCTGATGATTTCCAAAAGTTTGTTGATGATTTCCACAAGCGTTTTGAAGACGGCAAAAGAAGATTTAAAGCCGAACATGAAAGGTTTGTAGCCAAACATAGTAAGACGGAACAACAACACCATCATCACCACCACCACCATTATCATTATATTGAAAACAAAACGTATCATTACGTCGAGCGCAAAAAAACAAAACACCGTAATGTTCATATAGAAAACTCAGGAGATGCTGTAGTAATGGGTATTCTTGGTCTTGCAACAGGTACGATTCTTGGTACAGTTTTAAAAAAACCAGAACAGCCACAAGTTGTTTATCAAACCGTACCACAACATCAAATTGTATATCAACAGGTTCCACAAGAACAGATAATTTATGAAGCTCCGCAAATGGTGAAATATGAGCCAGTACAACAATCATGGGAATCTGATTGGCTTAACTATTGTAAGAAAAAATACCGTTCTTTCAACCCTAAAACAGGAACTTTCCGAGACCGTAATGGTTTGGAACACGTTTGTTATGCCCCAATAAATTAACTTCTGTTCCGCCCTACTAAAAAGTCTTAAATGGCACAAAAAAACGCTTCAAAGCGTTTTTTTGTTTGCTCATATATTAAAATCTTGAAGAAAAGGATTATTTTGGCGCTCATAGCCTATGCTACTTTTAGGGCCATACCCACAAATAAAATAAACATCATCGCCTAAGGGTAAAACTTTTTCTCGAAGAGATTGTATCAATTTTTCATAGGAACAGAAGGGGAAGTCCGTACGTCCAATAGAACCACGAAAAAGAACACCACCCAAGAGGACTAAGCGCTCTTTTTCATTGAAATAAATAACATGACCAAGGGAATGCCCTAGTGTATGCAAAACCCTAAACTCATGTCTAGCAAAATACACACACTCACCATCTTCTAACTATATCGAACAACGCACCATAATGCTTTCGGGTGTAAGCCATGATTTAAGAACCATTCTCACCCGTTTTAAACTTCAACTAGCGTTAGCAAATACTGACTTTGATATTAAGCCGCTTGAGCAAGATGTGAGCGACATGCAAAATATGTTAGAAAATTACCTTGCTTTTGCCCGTAGTGAAGGAAGTGAGTGTATTAAAACTTTTGATTTAAATGCTCTTATGCAAAAATTCTCTACCGATGCGCATCTTCACAAACGTCAATTTTCCTACACCATTGAAAGCCCTACACAAATACAAGTACGCCCACATGCCTTCACGCGTCTCATCAGCAATCTTGTATCAAAAGCATTTTGTCATGCTAATACTGTCAAACTAACAGCCATATCCCAACAAGAATCTTTCATCATAACTATTGATGATGATGGACCTGGGATTCATAAAAATATGCGCACAGAAGTCTTTAAGCCATTCTTTAAACTTGATAAAACACAAAATCAAGATGCGAGTAGAGCAGGACTCGGCCTTTCTATTGCTCAAGATATAGCACGTAGCCATGGAGGCAATATTCAATTGGATGATAGCCCTCTAGGGGACTTACGCGCTATTATTGATGTCCCCCTTTAGCAATTTTTCTTGTTAAACCACGTTATAAAAAAATCCCTAAAACTATCAAAACATGCCAAAAACACTTCTAAAACCTAAATGAGCACAAAAAAATTAAAGAGAATGTTTCCCATATATCAAAAAAAGTTCCCGCAATATATTATCTTATACAGTTATAATCTGATATCGAACTCAATATTTAACCTCACAAGAGAGTAGCCAAACAGGACTGTATTCTATCACACAAATAAGATTTTATCTTAGCACCATAAGCCTATAATAAAAAACGATAACTTTTATTCATACACCTATTGTTTAATTCATATTGTATCAATTAATAAAAAAGTACTCATCAATAAAGAATTTATAACCAATAGTAAAAAATCTGCTGCTCTCAATACAAGCTGCTGAATTAACCTTAAGAATATTACATTAATTGAAATCAAAATTTTGTCATGATTTTATTTTACTGTACCGGCAATGTTTTAACTAAATGAATTTTTATTTTTTTGTCACAATAAAGTCCAAAATTGTTCAGGCTCTATTCAGTTTGAAACGTGTAGGATGTGAAAAATACGAATTTACACAAGGAGCATCATTATGAAAAAACTCTTCAGATTAGCGGTATTATCAGCAATGTCTACTGCAACCGTTTTGATGCCATTAAATCCAACGCTTGCAGATATGGCATGGTATCATAGCTATGATATGAGGAGGGAGGCTGGTTTACCAGCTCACAATTTTAGCTCCCATTTTTCTCATAGTGAACATCGCTCTTTTGATAATCCCCACAAGCGTCATTATGTTAGCCATAAATGGGGAGCACAACAACACCATCATGTTGAACACAAGACATATCATTATGTCGAGCGCAAAAAGACAAAACACAGTAGTATTAATATAAATAACTCAGGAGAAGCTTTAGCAATAGGCATTCTTGCTCTTGCAGCAGGTGCACTTCTCGGCAAAATTTTAAAAAAACCAGAACAGCCACAAGTTGTTTATCAAACCGCACCACAGCATCAAATTGTATATCAACAGGTTCCACAAGAACAGATAATTTATGAAGCTCCGCAAACGGTGGAATATGAGCCAGTACAACAATCATGGGAATCTGATTGGCTTAACTATTGCAAGAAAAAATACCGTTCTTTCAACCCTAAAACAGGAACTTTCCGAGACCGTAATGGTTTGGAACACGTTTGTTATGCCCCAATAAATTAACTTCTGTTCCGCCCTACTAAAAAGTCTTAAATGGCACAAAAAAACGCTTCAAAGCGTTTTTTTGTTTGCTCATATATTAAAATCTTGAAGAAAAGGATTATTTTGGCGCTCATAGCCTATGCTACTTTTGGGACCATGCCCACAAATAAAACAAACATCATCGCCTAAGGGTAAAACTTTTTCTCGAAGAGATTGCATCAATTTTTCATAGGAACAGAAGGGGAAGTCCGTACGTCCAATAGAACCACGAAAAAGAACATCACCCAAGAGAGCTAAGCGCTCTTTTTCATTGAAATAAATAACATGACCAGGGGAATGTCCTGGGGTGTGAAAAACCTTAAACACATGTCCAGCAAAATGAACACACTCACCATCTTCTAACCATTTGTCAGGAATACAGATGCAAGCATCAGTGATGCCATAATTTTTTGCGCTTTCGCTCACAGCATCCATCACAGGCTTATCATCGCGATGTGAACCGATAATTTTTACATTAAGCGCTTCTTTCGCTTGCATTGCTGCTCCTACATGATCAAAATGACCATGTGTTACCCAAATAGCCTCGACAATAACACCATTCTTTTCGATTACGTCTTGAATCCGCGGCCAATCACCACCAGGATCAACGAGAACCCCCGTTTTACATTCACTATCAAAAAGCAAAGTGCAATTTTGTTGGAATGTCGTAACGGGAATAATATGTATATTAAGACTACCCATAATATCCTTTTCAAAAGTAACTTTTTTAAATTTATAAATAAAACTTTCTCTCCTTTAAGGTAAAGGTGCTGCTCGACAGCTTTATACAACTTATGTAAACTTGCATTTTGTGTAAACTAAATTTTTATCAAGGTTTTTTTAAGAATGACCAATCACGTTCAAGTTTTGTGTGACGATGCCCCTCACCTTCTTGTGATTGATGACGATACTCGTATTCGCAATCTTTTATTTCAGTTTCTCATTAAAAATGGATTTCGTGTTTCAGTTTCAGCCAATGCGAATGAAGCAAGACGACTGTTGGCAAGTTTAGATTTTGATCTTCTTATTGTTGATGTCATGATGCCTAGCGAAAACGGTATTGATCTCACTCATTCACTCCGCCAAACAAAAGATGTTCCTATCTTGATGCTAACAGCTTTATCAGAAATAGACAATCGTATCCGTGGATTAGAAGCAGGGGCCGATGATTATCTGTCTAAGCCGTTTGACCCTCGTGAACTTCTCCTTCGCATCAACGCCATTTTACGACGTGGTTTTCCCCTTAGCCAACCTAAAATTGAGCAAATCGTTTTTGGTCCTTATATATTTTCAATTTCACGACGCGAACTCAAAAAAGGAGGAGAAATTATTAAATTAACAGATAAAGAACAAGAAATGATGGTCATGTTTGCCGAAAATGCAGGCGATACAATTCCGCGCCATAAATTCGCGACAGATGACAGCAATATAAGTGAACGTGCCATTGATGTGCAGATCAACCGCCTTCGTCGTAAGATCGAAAAAAACCCAGCACTGCCTATATGGCTCCAAACCGTGCGAGGAATAGGGTATAAACTCTCTATTGAATAGGCACAAGAATGATCAAACCTTTAAGATTTTTTCTTCGATGGTTAACGAAAAAAATGCCTAAACGGCTTTATGCTCGCTCTTTAATCATTATTATCGCTCCCATGGTGCTTCTGCAAACGGTCATTGCTTATGTCTTTATGGAACGCCATTGGCAAATGGTAACCGAGCGTCTTTCAACGGCTGTCGTGCATGATATTTCAGCCATTATTGATATTCTTGAAACATATCCCCAACAAGATAACTATGAAGATATCAAGCGTATTGCACAACAACGTATGGGATTAAATATTTCTATTCTATCTCCTACCTCCTTACCCCCTCCAGGACCTAAGCCATTTTTTGCAATTCTTGACTATTTTTTAAGTGAAGAAATCACCCGCCAAATTAACCGTCCCTTCTGGATTGATACCGTAGGAGATTCTGATCTTGTTGAAATCCGTATCCACCTTGGTCACAACATCTTACGCGTCTTTGCTCCACGCAGCCAAGCCTATGCTTCCAATACTGCTATTTTTTTAAGCTGGATGGTAGGAACAGCTCTTGTTTTATTGCTGATAGCAATTTACTTCTTGCGCAATCAAATCAAACCGATTCAACAATTGGCTGAAGCAGCAGAAAGCTTTGGACGCGGTCGTCCTTTACCAAAAGGATTTCAACCACAAGGAGCTGATGAAGTCCGTCGTGCAGGCATCGCTTTTTTACGCATGCGTGAACGTATTGAACGCCAAATTGAACAACGTACCATGATGCTCTCAGGAGTAAGTCATGATTTAAGAACCATTCTTACACGCTTTAAACTTCAGCTGGCATTAGTAAATACTGACTTTGATATTAAACCGCTTGAGCAAGATGTAAGTGACATGCAAAATATGTTAGAAGATTATCTTGCTTTTGCTCGTGGTGAAGGAAGTGAAAGTGTCAAGACTTTTGATTTAAATGCTCTTATGCAAAAATTCTCCACCGATGCTCGTCTTCACAAACGTCAATTTTCTTACACCATTGAAGGTCCTACAGAAATACAAGTACGTCCCCGTGCTTTCACACGCTTAGTCAGCAATCTTGTAACAAATGCATTTTGTTACGGCACGACTGTTAAACTAACCGCTAACTCTCAACAAGAATCTTTTATATTGATAATCGATGATAATGGACCTGGAATTCATGAAAATATGCGCACAGAAGTTTTTAAGCCATTCTTTCGACTTGATAAAGCGCGAAATCAAGATGCAAGTGGAACAGGACTTGGTCTTTCTATTGCTCAAGACATAGCACGCAGCCATGGTGGCAATATACAATTAGATGAGAGCCCACTCGGGGGAGTGCGCGCTATTCTTGATGTCCCCCTATGAGCAATATTTCCGCAAACCGTCTGTAAAAATAACAGACTGTATATTTTAGGCATTCCCTACAGTTTCAAACAAAGTGTACTGTAGTGCCTTGTAAGCACTTTCTCCCGACAAAGCAACCATCTGAAATGCAACATAATGGCTTTCACAGGCTTTAAGTGCATGTATCAACAATGTTTCAACCTGTATATGAGATGGATGCATCCCACCAGCCAAAAGAAGACCTTGTCGATAAATAACTGAATTATTCCTTTGCCAGTAATCAAAATGTCCCAACAACAACTTTTCATTAATTGCTAGCAATAAGCGCTGTATTTCAGCTGTTCGAGCATTTTTAGTAGAGAGATCAAACGAACAAGCTAAATGAAGTGCTTCATGTTCTTCCATCCATGAAAAAGCAAGACGATAGTTTGCGCGTTTTCCTTCCACACAAACGCTAATTTCATCTTGTGCATCCCGCTCAAACGACCAATCATATTCACAGGCAATCTGTTCGATAAAGTCAACAGGGTGCTCTTTTCTTTCTGTGGCGCAAAATGCAAGCCTCATCACAATCCTCAATCATCTTAAAACATTGTCAACAGAATATAAACCGTCTAAACTGTAACAATATTTTGCTACAATCAGAACCTTTACACCAAACAAATACACATAAAAACATCGACAGTACACAAACACCCAGAACACAATCGCGCTGTTTAGGGCAACCTGATAGTCATAAAACGAATCATCAAGTCTTTTCAGTGTATTGATACAATTTCATAGCGCCAGCCCCCCTGATTCAAAAAAATGTATTTTACCCAAAAAAAAATCAAAAATAAACAAATGCTCCGCTCTAACAGACTCAAGATTAAGCATTTTTTAGTTTCACGCATCACATTGAAAAATTGGGGATATTTTTTGAAGATTCTTTTTTTAAGAAACTATTTTACTTTTTTGTGTCTGCGTTTTTTTAATCATCTTTCTTTAAATCATCAAGGCGCCTTTTCAAATCAGCATTATCAGCATGGATTTTCAGCACCATCTCCTTAAAAGTCTCAAACTCTTCGCGAGAAACAAGATCAAGTTTGTTTGCTATCTTTTCAGCCTGCACACGAAAAGCTGTTCCAGCTTCACGTCGTATGCCTTGCGCAACGTCAGCAGCATCCGTTGCTAATTTTGCTAATTCATCAAGAATACGATTTGATCCATTACGCATAACATTTTTCCTTAAACTTTAATTATTGACGCACGCATTATAGCGTATTCTCATAACATTTAGATACTGTAATTTGTTCCTTTTACTCTATATTTTACATACTATGTAGACTTTTCATAACGATTTTGTTTAAGATTTTTTAATATTCCTTTATCACCATATTTTTTACCGCGATAAATCAGTGGAAATCTATC
The DNA here is from genome assembly GCF_042194935.1 of Bartonella sp. CL71SXKL. Taxonomy (NCBI): domain Bacteria; kingdom Pseudomonadati; phylum Pseudomonadota; class Alphaproteobacteria; order Hyphomicrobiales; family Bartonellaceae; genus Bartonella; species Bartonella sp. CL71SXKL. The sequence goes on from NZ_JBHINI010000002.1 coordinate 115,050, forward strand.
TCCCTTTCTGACTAGCCTCCCTACTGACTTGACCATTGTGCATTCATCTGTCATTTCTGACCATCAGAGTCACTTCATATTCATCTCGTATAATGTAAAATGCTTAACTCATGAACAATCTGTCTTGTCCAGCCATTGCTTTTCCGTCTTTCCTTGATCCTGTCATTATCCAGCTAGGTCCCATAGCACTTCATTGGTATGGACTTGGTTACGTACTGGGTATTCTTTTTGCTTGGTGGTATGCGCAAAAATTATTAAAAAAAACATCTCTATGGTATAGAGACCACCCTCCTATGGATAAAGAAAAGATCGGAGATTTTGTTGTCTGGTCTGCCATAAGTGTTGTTATCGGAGGGCGTTTAGGACAAGTTCTTGTATGGGATCCCATTTACTATTTTAACCATCCAAGTGCTATCATTGCCGTATGGGATGGGGGAATGTCCTTTCATGGCGGACTTATTGGTATTATCATTGCTATGATCTGGTTTGCCCGTAAAAATTATATTAACATACGAGCCATGTTTGATATCATTGCTGCAGGTGCTCCTATTGGTATCGGCATTGTACGAATCTGCAACTTCATCAACCAAGAGTTATGGGGCAATATCACTACACATCCTTGGGCTGTTTGTTTTCCTCTCGATCCTTACTATTTACCGCGCCATCCAAGCCAGCTTTACGAAGCATTTATGGAAGGATTTCTTCTCTTCATCATCCTGTGTCTTCTTATTTTTGGGTTCAAAGCATTAAAGCGTCCCGGTGCTGTATCAGGAACATTTATTATAGGCTACGCAGTAGCACGCAGCATTTCTGAAGTTTACCGTGCGCCTCAAGAAGATCCAGAATGGTTTTCGACACTTTTCCATTCTACTGGTTTTACCTATGGCATGGCTTTATCTCTTCCCATGCTTCTTTTAGGGGGTTATCTTCTTCTCCACGCCTTTAAATATAAATCGACAGAAAATGGCCAATCTAAAAGAAAAAATTAAAGAAATTATTGTCCTTAATGGACCAATCACTGTTAGCCAATATATGACGTTGGCACTTACAGATCCTCAGTTTGGTTATTATCAAACACAAACACCTTTTGGACGTGATGGTGATTTCATTACAGCACCTGAAATAAGCCAATTATTTGGAGAGATGATTGGCATTTGGACTCTTGCGAGCTGGAAAGCTCAAGGTTGTCCTCATCCTTTTATCCTCGCTGAGATAGGTCCAGGACGTGGAATTTTGATGGATGACATTTTGCGAACCATCCAAAAGCTTTCTACAAGAGCATTTAATGCTGCTGAAATTTTTTTGATCGAAATAAGCAAAAAACTTGCAAAAGAACAAAAAAAGCGCCTTTGCTCTTATCAAAAACAAATCCATAGCATTGAAAATTTTAATCAAATTCCTTCAAAACCTCTCTTCCTCATTGCTAATGAATTTCTCGATACACTCCCTATCAACCAATATATTAAAGTCAATGGAGAATGGAAAGAGCGCTGCATTACAGTCAATCAAAATGGAGATTTCATCTTTATTGCTGCCCCGCATAAACTTCCCTCTTCTTGTCTACAAACCTATTGTTCTAAAGTGCCTGACGGAACAATTTTTGAACATGCCCCTTTACGGCATCAATTCATGCAACAAATCAGCCACCATTTAGTGCAAGTGACAGGTTCTGCTTTACTTATCGACTATGGTGCTTGTGAGCTTGCCTTTGGCGATACCTTGCAAGCACTCTCAAAACATAGATTTCGTGATGTTTTTGATGCCCCTGGTGAACATGATTTAACATCCCATGTTGATTTTTCTTTTTTAAAAAACATAGCTCTTGAACAGGGCTGTTTTGCTGAAATCTTAGAGCAAGGAGAATTTCTTTTTAAAATGGGGCTACTGGAGCGCGCAAACCAGCTTGGAGTTGGCAAAAGTGCTCCTTTGCAAGACAAAATCCGCCAAGATATCGAACGGCTCGCTGGTCCAGATCAGATGGGAAAATTATTTAAAGTTTTACATTTCAGTGATAAAAACATCTCCATACCTCCTCAATTTTGATGATCGGTGCTTTTGTCAATAAGCACATCAGTATCTGAAATATTCATTGACAAATATGAACATCTCCATCCTCATTTCAAATAATCTCCATAAGGAACTTTTATGAAATCTATCCCTCATCCCATTCTTGCAAAAAATCTTTCTACTTTACACACCCATGGGATAAAACATGGATTTTTTACACGTCAAGGTGGTGTTTCAAAAAATCTTTATCATAGTCTTAATGTTGGGAAAGGTTCAAATGATCAGCTTGAATATATTGTACAGAATCGTCTTTTGATCGCCAATTATTTTTCTATTGAGGCGCAAAATTTAGTCACAGTCAATCAAATACACTCCTGTAACGTTGTCGTAGCTCATCAAGCAACTATCGGTGCACCTCCTCAAGCTGATGCTCTGGTTACGACCACCCCAGAACTCGTTATTGGGGTTCTTACAGCAGATTGCGGACCCATTCTGTTTGCTGATCCACAAGCTGGAGTCATCGCTGCAACTCATGCTGGCTGGCGTGGAAGCTTAAATGGAATTATCGAGAAAACAATTGCTGTTATGGAAACACAAGGAGCCAAAAGACAATCAATAACAGCAGTCCTTGGACCTTGTATTGGCCCTTATCACTACGAAGTAACAAATGAATTTTACGACCAATTTATTGATTACCACAGCAAATACCAAAAATATTTTTTAAAAACAGACAAAATAAATCGCTTTTATTTTAATCTATGGGCATTTATTATAAACCAACTCAAAGAAGCAGGCGTTAATGCTTCTTGTGTAGAGCTTTGTACCTATCAAGATGAACAGCGTTTTTTCTCCTATCGCCGTGCAATACACCGCAACGAACCCGATTACGGACGGCAAATTTCTGCTATTATGCTGAAAAACAAAAGATGAGCCCCTTTTATACTTGAGAACAATACCAAAACTGCAAAACTAAACTTTTTACCCAAATGTAAAAATAAATCCCATTGGACTTTGCTTTTTTCACGAAATTATCTACCAGCACATAAAATATGATAGCCTTCGCTGTGATCATTTTCAATGTTTGGTTATAATAATTGAAGGCAAGATGATACTTCTTTTTATTACTCCCCTTCATTCATCTTAAATATGAAACATTCCCCATATTGAAAGCATTTTTATAAAGTAATAACCAAAAAGATTAATCAATATGTATTTCTTTGCCGCATGGAGAAAAAACTTTGCTCTAAAAGTAACAAACTTTTGGAAAAAGAGAAAACATACTGCATAGCTCTTTAATAATAATCGATAAAATTGTAAGGCTTTTGTAATTGTTCTCTTGCAATTTAATAAAAAGAAATTAAAAACCGTGTCGCATTCTCACCATGATAATTCAGAGGTTCTACTATGAAACTTTTCTGCGGAAATTCTAATCCACGCCTAGCTGAAGATGTTGCAAATTATTTGAACATCCCCTTAGGCAAAGCAACTGTAAAGCGCTTTGCTGATCAAGAAATTTTTGTAGAACTGCATGAAAATGTACGTGGTCAAGATGTTTTTGTTTTGCAATCTACATCCTATCCCGCAAATGATCATTTGATGGAATTGCTCATCATGATTGATGCCCTTCGTCGTTCTTCTGCACGTCGTATTACAGCTGTTATCCCCTATTTTGGCTATGCCCGCCAAGATAGAAAACCAGGACCACGGACTCCTATTTCTGCAAAACTTGTTGCCAACCTAATTACGGAAGCAGGGGCCCATCGTGTTTTAACATTGGACCTTCATGCAGGACAAATTCAAGGTTTTTTTGATATCCCTACGGATAATCTCTATGCTGTTCCTGTCATTTCTCGCGATGTCAAAGTGCATTATTCTCTTGAAAATGTTATCGTTGTTTCACCTGATGTGGGTGGTGTGGTTCGCGCGCGTGCGCTCGCCAAGCGCTTGAACAGTTTGCTCGCTATTGTGGATAAACGTCGCGAAAGCCCCGGTGAATCAGAAGTTATGAATATCATTGGAGATGTATCGGGAAAAGATTGCCTTCTGCTTGATGATATTGTTGATTCAGGTGGAACTTTATGCAATGCAGCAAGTGCTCTGCTTAAACATGGTGCCAATAGTGTCACGGCTTATATCACGCACGGTGTTCTTTCTGGTAATGCAATCGAACGAATTGCCAATTCAGAGATGAAAGAATTGGTTATTACAGATTCAATTATGCCAACACAAGCTATTGAGAAAACCCATAATATTCGTGTTTTGCCCATTGCCGACCTTATTGGAGAAGCAATAGCAAGGACAGCAGCAGAACAATCGGTTTCCAGCTTATTTGGTTAAAGTGGTTCCTTGGGGTCTCCCGGTGCTGTTTCAACACCAAGATCAGGAAATGCAACAATACGTTGACCACTAAAATGCGTGTGAATAACAATAAGTCCACGCTCTTCAAAGTAGGTTAAAAGTCGGCGTGCACGGCTTAAAGAATGAGTTCCATAAAGACGTGCTAAAAATGCATCAGATGGACATGGCTTTCCCCCTAATGCGGCCTGTGCCACATTCAAGAAGACTCCTTGAACATCTTCTTCCAAACTTTCTGATATCTGCAAAATATGTTTCCAATGTTCACTGACAGCCGTTTGTTCATCAACAAAAGCCTGAGCAATAGCCAATTTACGCCGAAATTGTGAAAGATTAAAAGGAACCTTTGACATACCATGGATACGGCAACGAACTGAAAAATCTTGATAAAGCACCGCTGTTGAACGATAAAAAGCCTCAGAATCCTCAAGAATTTCCCGAATAATATGTTCTGCTTGGCCGTCACGCTCAACATCAGAAAGTTCAGGAAATAAACTCAGGTTTTCTTCCAACAGCTCTTGTTTTTTATGCACTACCTCCTCTAACATCTCGTGCATTGATTTTTCCCTCATCGGCTCTCGTGTTTGTTTAAATGGCGTTAAAATTTCCTCTGGTGAAGCAGTAAAAACGAGCTCTTGCACATCATCCCGCTCTGTTGGAAGTGGCATTAATTTAGGACTAGAAGAGCGTGCCAAAGTTTCAACAGAACCGATAATGATTGGTAAGGGACGTCGTGATAAAGCAGGGCCTAAAGCTATAAAATTTCCCCGTTCAAGATCTCTAAACATTTCCGCTTGGCGACGCTCCATTCCCAAAAGATCAGCAGCGCGCACCATATCAATATCTAAAAAAGTCCGCCCTATTAAAAAGTTTGAAGCTTCAGCAGCAACATTTTTGGCAAGCTTAGCCAAACGTTGTGTCGCAATAACACCAGCAAGACCACGTTTACGTCCTCGACACATAAGATTGGTCATAGCGCTCAAAGAAATTTTACGCGCTTCATCAGAAACTTCTCCTGCTGCAGTTGGAGCAAACAATTGCGCTTCATCGACAACGACAAGCATAGGATACCAATAATCACGTTCCACATCAAAAAGTGCCCCAAGGAAAGCCCCTACAGCACGCATCTGTTGTTCAGTATCCAAGCCTTCAAGATTAAATACCACTGAAACTCGATGTTGTCGAATGCGATGGGCAATACGAGTCAACTCTAATTCACTACGTTGAGCCTCTACAATAACATGACCAAATTTATCTGCCAAAGTTACAAAATCGCCTTCTGGATCAATTACACAATGCTGCACCCACTTAGCACTTTGCTCCAAAAGACGGCGTAAAAGATGTGATTTCCCTGAACCGGAATTACCTTGTACAAGAAGACGTGTCGCCAATAATTCTTCTAAGTCAAGAAGTGCTGGCATCGATTTATGCAAAGCACGATTCTCTGACATCTCACCCAAGGCAATCTCAACCTTCATAACATCTCCAGTGTTTGATTTTGAACATATCAGTGCCAGCACATATTGGTTGATTCTCCATCCACACCGCAATTTGTAACATTTCCTCCTTTTTAACGGTAGAAATCATCGATTTTTCCCACAACTCTTGCATCTATGAATAGTTTGAACTATAGAACAAACTTCTGCGTAGACACCCTTGGAGGCAACGTAGAATGGAGTGATCGCTGTTGGTTAGCGCATATCTTCATATCCATGCAAAAACTATTACTGTTTTTGAAGGATCTCCAATCATGTAAAAAGGACTTAAATTATGAGTAAAAGCTACACTCTTAAGGCCGAAAAACGCGAGCGGGTTGGTAAGGGGTCCTCCCGTGAACTTCGCCGCAACGGTCTTATTCCTGCTGTCATTTATGGTGAAAAACAACCACCCTTGGCAATAACAGTTCCCTATAAAGAAATTTTCTACAAAATTCATGCCGGTGGCTTTCGTACCACCATTGCAACGATTATTCTTGACAAGCAAAAAATTATGGTTTTGCCAAAAGATTATCAATTAGATCCCGTGCGTGACTTTCCCCTCCATGTAGACTTTTTACGCATTTCAGCAAAATCCGTTGTAGAAGTGAATATTCCTGTCCACTTCCTCAATGAAGATACGGCACCTGGACTTAAAAAGGGTGGTGTCCTCAATATTGTTCGGCACGAAATTGAATGTACAGCTCCAGCAAGTGCTATTCCTGAAGCTATTGAAATTGATCTCTCCAGCTACTCTATTGGTGATTCTATTCACATTTCAGCAGTGCAACTGCCAAAAGATGTGACTCCCATCATCCAAGATCGAGACTTTACCATTGCAACCATTGCAGCTCCTGCTGGCATGGATGTCAGCGATGAAACTTCTGAACAAGAAAATGATGAAGAAAACACGGAAACTTCATAAAACTCAAAAGGCGGGAATTTTTTCCGCCTTAATTTATGAGACATTACCCTTACTCATACTTTGACTGAAGATACACATGTGGCTTATTGCTGGTCTTGGCAATCCTGGTTTACAATATCAAAATAACCGCCATAATATCGGTTTTATGGCTGTTGATGCCATTTATCAGTCCTTCTCTTTTTCTCCATGGTCAAAGAAGTTTCAAGCAGAAATCTCCAATGGTTTCATAAGTAATGAGAAAATTTTTCTTATAAAACCACAAACTTTCATGAATCTTTCTGGTCAAGCTATTGGCGAAGCTTTGCGATTTTATAAATTAGATTTGAAGAATTTGATCATCATTTATGATGAGTTAGACCTGTCACCGGGAAAAGTTCGTATAAAAATTGGTGGAGGAAATAATGGGCATAATGGCATTAAGTCTATTGATGCCCATTGTGGTACTGACTATTGTCGGATACGCATAGGAATTGGTCATCCTGGAAGCAAAGAACTTGTTCATCAGCATGTTCTGGGAAATTTCACCAAATCTGATCAAGAATGGTTATCCCCTCTCTTAGAGGCAATTGCAAAAAATATTGCTCTCCTTATAAAAGATGAGAAATCCCTCTTTATGAATGAAGTTTCACAAACGATAAAAAACAATCAAAACCATTGGCTTGAGTGTCCCAGTCGCGTGAAGAATATGGATAAGAACTCTTAAAAAAAATCCTCTTATAAACTTTCTCAAAGGAAAAATCTGTTGGCAACGTGAGAAGCTAAAAAATAGAATCAGAATACAAGCTTGTATGCACTTTTGAAAAAGAAAGGCTTATTTTCTCTTTTAAGAAAAAGAGAAGATTGAACAGAAAACCAAAATACTTAAACAGCTCTCTCCAATCTTCTCCCCAAAATTAAAAAAATTCATTTGGCTGAATGGTCGACTGTAGCGGATCATAGCCATTTGATTGTTGACTATAAACTGTAGGAATACTCCTATTGTTTTGCAATACCACAACACGCGAACCAACGGGAACACGATCATAAAGATCGATAATATCTTGATTAAGCAAACGAATGCACCCACTTGAAATAGCACGCCCAATTGACCACGATTCGTGTGAACCATGAATACGGAAAAGTGTATCTTTCCCATTTTTGAACAAATAAAGTGCCCGCGCACCTAATGGATTATCGGGTCCTGGTGGCATTCCTTTCCCAAGATGTCCATAACGTTCTGGTTCTCGAGCCATCATAGCTGCAGTAGGAGCCCAATTTGGCCACCGACGCTTGCGCTGTATAACCCCCTCACCTTCAAATGCTAAACCTTCCTTACCGACCCCAATCCCATAACGCAAAGCTTTTCCATTTTCACCAATAAGGTAAAGAAAACACTCTTGCGTATCTACAACCAATGTTCCAGCTGGATAAGATGTATAATAAATCACTTCTTGTCGCCAATATTTTGGATCAATTGTCGCAAGATCAACAGCAGGTAACGAATAAGTCTCATTCGTTACAGGACCATACAAAGCCTGTATTTCTGGTGGAATGTATCGAACTTGTTGAAAAGAAACCGATGACATATCTGACTGATGTGTAGCACATCCAGCCAAAGCCAAAAGTGCTGCAATTAAAAAGGCACAACGAGATAACACTCTTCTATTTTCTCCGATTAATTATTTATGCAGATTTGCATACCATGAAAAACTTAGCACAATATTAACATTAATTCGAAGTTTTCTTATCCTTGAAACTAAGGAGAGAATTAAGATAAGAAGAACTAAGGTAAAAAAAGCAGATACCCGCTACTTTATACTTTTTTCTCACTTATCGCAAGGCAAGGACTATAACTCTTCTGAAAATATGCTATAAAAAAGAAGCTTTATCTTGACTACAAAATCAAACGAAAAGAAAGACTCTCATGGGCTTTAAATGCGGTATTGTCGGATTACCTAATGTTGGGAAATCAACTCTTTTTAATGCATTAACAAAAACAGCCACTGCACAGGCTGCCAATTATCCTTTCTGTACTATTGAACCCAATACCGGTGAAGTTGCTGTTCCAGATTTACGAATGGAAAAAATTGCATCAATCGCTGGTTCAAAAGAAATGATTCCTACACGCATTAACTTCGTCGATATTGCGGGGCTTGTGCGAGGAGCTTCAAAAGGCGAAGGTTTAGGAAACAAATTTTTAGCCAATATTCGCGAAGTCGATGCCATTGTCCACGTTTTACGCTGTTTTCAAAATGAAGATATTACCCATGTAGAGGGACGTATTGATCCTGTTAGTGATGCAACAACGGTTGAAACCGAACTCATGCTTGCGGATCTTGAAAGTCTTGAGAGACGAATCATACAAATTCGTAAACGAGCAACCGGAAAAGACAAAGAAGCTCTCACAATTTTGCCTATTATGGAAAAAGCATTAAACATACTGCAACAGGGAAACCCTGTCCGGTTATTGCTCAAAGATATCTCTTCCGATGAACACCACATTCTTAAAAGCTTGAATCTTTTAACCTCCAAGCCTGTACTTTATGTTTGTAATGTAAGCGAAAATGACGCCGCTCATGGAAATAGCTTTACCCAAACAGTTGAAAAAATGGCAACAGAGCAAAATGCGCAAAGCATTATCATTTCTGCTTCTATCGAAGCGGAAATCACACAACTGAGTGATGCTGAAGCATCAGAATATCTCAATGCTTTAGGACTCTTTGAACCGAGTCTCAATCGCCTCATTCGCGCTGGTTACCATTTACTTGATCTCATTACTTACTTCACCTGTGGGCCTAAGGAAACACGAGCATGGACAATTACGCGTGGTACAAAAGCTCCCCAAGCAGCTGGCGTTATTCACTCAGATTTTGAGCGCGGTTTCATTCGTGCCCAAACCATCAGCTACAATGACTATATTGCTCTGGGTGGAGAAAGCGGTGCAAAAGAAGCAGGAAAAGCCCGCGATGAAGGAAAAGAATACATTGTGCAAGATGGCGATATCATGTTATTTAAACATAATACTTAAATCTTCACTCTGTCTTAATAGTTTATCTTGAAAACTTTGGTAATAGCTCCCTAGAATCTTGTCGCAAAAGCTCTCAAGTGTTTTTAGAACAAAAAGACTGTTGCTAGCATATGATTATGATAGCAACAGTTCTATCCATTAAAGAATGAAAATATAAAATTAGCGTGTCCAACGCCCTTCATATTTAAATGTTGGAGCGTCCTTTAAAGAATCTTTTGTCGCATTTGTAATGAGTTTCCATTTACCATAATCATTTGTCATCTGGATTGTTTCTGGAGAAACGACCACATAACTCTCGCCTATGCCAAGAAAACCACCAACAGCAATAACAAATCCTGCAATATTATTTTCACGTAAAATAATATCTTTTACTTCACCAATATTTTCATCTTCTATATTATATACATTGGCGCCTATAAGACTGGAAGCTACAAAATCCGTTGCTAAAGGTGTCACATAACGCACAGACTTATCTATCCCCACCTGTACAATACCCGTCGAAGAGATCATTTCAGGTTTTGAAGGCACTTCAAAAGACTGAGCATAAGTACTAGAAACCATCAAAATTGACATAAGAGTAGTACATGCAATTTTTTTCATTTTAACATCTCCATTTTTACTTTGCTTTTACTTTATAAAACCTCAATGCATCATAAAAAGATTTGTTCCTTATGCTCTTTATACTCTATACTCTTTCGAGTCTTGTCGCTTTACCCTTTTCTCTTTATTTCGTCTTTTATTTCTTTCTCTAACTCTTTTTCTAAACCACACCAAATACGATTTTTAAAAATATAAACAAGCCCTGCAAAAATGATTAAAAATAAAATAACACGAAAACCGGTTTTTTTACGAATTTCCATATGAGGATCGGCAGCCCACATCAAAAAAGCAGAAACATCGCGCGCATAATGTTCAATGATTTCTGGAGTTCCATCTTCATAAGCAACCATACCATCACTCAAAGGAGGAGCCATCGTTAAAGAATTACCGGCAATAAAATAAGGATTATACCAATAACCATTCGCAATTTTTATCTCCTTCGGTGCCTTCTGATATCCTGTTAAAAGAGCTGTAATATAATCTGGACCAGCTGTATCATAATGAGTTAATACATCAGTAATTAAAGCAGGAAACGGCAAAGATACCCCACGTGCACGTGCCATCAATGACAAATCTGGAGGATAAGCACTATTCAAAATAAATCTTTCTTCTTCTTCATGTGAAAAGGGAGAAGGAAAATAATCCGTTGCAACCCCAGCACGTTTAAAAAATTTTCCTTCTCGATTAGGGCCATCGCGCACTTCATATTGCCCCGCCAAAGCTTTAATCTGTTCTTGATCATACCCTAGAGCTTTTAAATTGCGAAAAGCCACATATTTTAGCCCATGGCAGCTGGAACAAACTTGTTTATAAACCTTTAATCCGCGCCTCAATTGCGCCTTATCATAAAGCCCAAATGGACCTGAAAAACTCCATTCTTGTTTTTTAGGAACTTGTAAAGGAAAAGAAATAAATCCCTCTTCCTGATCAGAGTCATCACTCGCTAAACTCTGAGCAGAAAAGCTCATAGCAACAATAAAAATCAGTCCGACAAAAACATTTACCATAGTCTCTTTTTCTGTTTTAAATCTTGCATAATTGAAGAAGGAAGAGAACAATTTTTTTCAAACGCTGGCAAAATCGGCAAAATAACCAAAAAAAATATAAAATAATAAACAGTAGCCAATTGTGTCCATAAAAGAATTTTATCACTTATTTCTCTTGACCCCAACCAACCAAGAAAAACGACATCAATAACCAACGCCCAAAAGAAAATTTTATAAACAGGTCGATATCTTGCTGAACATATTTTAGAACGGTCTAACCATGGCACAAAAATTAAAATGCAAATCGAACTGACGAATAAAACAAAGCCAACAAAGTTTGAAGAGAAAATACCAATATCAAAGGTTATAGCACGAAGCATCGCATAAAAAGGCAAAAAATACCATTCTGGAACCACACGAAGAGGTACCTTTAAAGGATCTGCCACACTATAATTTTCAGCCTGCCCCATATAATCGGGCATATAAAACAAAAACCAGGCAAAGAAGATCAGAAAAACAGTAATAGCAAAAATATCTTTGATAAGCGCATAAGGCGAAAATGGAACTGTTTCCTTATCTGATTGTATAGCAAGACCCGTTGGATTACCTTGCCCAACACAATGGATTGCCCAAATATGCAGCCCCACAAAAAGAAGCAAAATAAATGATAAAACATAATGGAAAACATAAAAACGATTCAACGTTGGTTGTCCTACGACATAACCACCCAGAAGTGTCTCATGCAACCATGTCCCCACCAAAGGTATCGTTTTAAAAAGCCCTGCAATCACTGAAGCCGCTGAAATAGACATCATCCCCCAAACAAGCACATAACCAAAAAATGCTATTGCCATCATGATGATATAAATAAAAATACCTGTAACCCATACCATTTCTCGCATGTTTTTATAAGAACCATAATAAAGTCCACGTGCCAAATGGATATAAACAGCAATAAAAAAAAACGAAGAGCCTACACAATGCCATGGACGAAAAAGCCAACCAAACTGCCCTTCACGCCGAAATCGTTCACTAGTTTCAAAAGCCAAATGAATATCTGGAACATAATGCATAGCCAAGACAATACCAGTCAAGAGCTGTGATAAAAGCATAATGGTCAAAATACCGCCAAATGTGTAAAAGTAATTAAGATTACGTGGAACAGGAAAAGTCACAAATGTATTATAAAAAAAACGAGGAAGAGGAAAACGCTTATCAAACCAACGAGCAAGAGCATTTTTAGGACAATAAGGAGGAAACCTTGTCATAACCTTATCCTATTTTGAGCAAAGTGTCAGAAAGAAATTGGTAAGGTGGAATAACCAAATTATAGTTAGCTGGGCCTGACCGCACTCTTCCAGCGGTATCATAAACAGACCCATGACAGGGACACAACCATCCTCCAAATTTACCCGATTGCCCAAGTGTTACACAGCCTAGATGCGTACAAAGATTAATAACAATCAGCCAATTTTCACGTCCTTTACCTGCTGAACGCGCAAAATCTGTTGCTTCTTTTTCACCTTCAAGATTAGGATTGCGCGCTTGACGATCTTTTAGAAGTCTCAATTCAGTAGCGCGCGCATCAGCAATTTCTTTTGCCGTACGATTTCGAATAACAACAGGCTGTCCTCGCCACTTTACCGTTACCGACATCCCCTCTTCAATACCAGAAAGATCAACCTCAACAGAGGAAGATGCCAAAACAGCTTCATCTGGACGCAACTGACGTATAAAAGGCCACGCAACCGCTCCCATTCCAACTGCTCCTGCAACAGCTGTTACCAAAAACAGAAAATCCCGCCTCGTTTGCTCACCCATGGACTTAACTTAAAGAGACACTTTGCTAAAACATTCTTTTACCATACCCTCTCCCATTGTACAATGCTTGATCATTCAGTTACCTCAACCATGAAAACATCCCCGTAAAAAACTCCTGCCATTTGTATGGTTTATACAAAAACTGTTTTATAATGATAATTCATCGTTTTACAGAGTGAATGAAATCCTGAAACACCGTAAGTTTCTTTCATTTCAAACCTATTCATATTAATCAATCAAAATTACTCCCCCACCCGTGAAAATCAGAGATAGCATGTAAATAAACACTTCTAAAGAAAGAAACATTGTCTTGTTATGATCATATCTCAGTAAATAAGTTGAGCTTATCGGTTATTTCTTTAACACATTTACAGCATCTCTCCCTTCCTCAATTCCAACTGGTTGCATGAGTATTTTTTTTGCTTCTGTTTTTGCATAAAAAGCATATTTTGTTGATTTTAATTAAAATGGATGATCTAACCTCATTAAATACCCCACTTTTCAACATAATGAGCCAATCCATTTCATGGATTGCTCAATAAAAGGAAGTCTCTAATAGGGAGCTTCTCTCTTATCCCAAACAGACCTATATACATAACTTTTTCCCTGAAATTTAAAGGGAATAAAAATTAACCGTAAAAACATGTATTTCTCAAAGCATATTTTTCGAATAAATTGTGGTGCTTCTTTACAAAGTCGAAAGAAAAATCATATTACAGAGAACATGACACTTCATATAGCTCTTTTCCAACCTGATATTGCTGGTAATACTGGAACGATTTTACGTCTTAGCGCTTGCTTTGGTTTACATGTGCACATTATTGAACCTGCAGGCTTTAATCTGTCGGATCGTAATCTCAAACGCGCAGGATTGGATTATCTCGAATATGCTTCCTTAGAACGACACATTGATTGGCAACATTTTATAAGCTCCATGAAACACTTAAACCGCCGCCTGTTGCTTTTAAGTACAAAAGCAAAAACATGCTATACGCAGATATGCTATCAAAGAAATGATGTTTTACTTTTTGGTCGTGAAACAGCTGGCGTTCCCGATTATGTTCATGAAGCGGCCGATTACACATTGAAAATTCCCATGCAACCACAGGCACGCTCTCTAAATCTCGCCATGAGCGTAGCCATAACAACAGGAGAAGCATTACGCCAAATTGGTTATCATGAAAGAACCTGTAATCTATAAAAACACAACAATTCCACTAAAATTTTTAATAGAACGATAAAAATACATAAAATATGGTTTTAAATAATTAAAAAATATTTTTTATAGCGTATAATAAGTAATTAAAAGCGCATACGTTTCAATAATACTTTTGGAATAACTTACAGAATTCCTGTAAAAAAACATAAATTATTACGAAAAACAATATACAATATATAAAAAACAGTTAGAGTGTATAATGCCTATCATTTTCCAACAATTAAGTGCTGATAAAATAAACATTTCTTAGTGCCCATCATATCCATTTCATATCACCACCTATAAATGATTAAATACTCCTCCTAGTAAAAATCCATTAGATATCCCCCTCTTCATGCTCATACAAAGTGCAAACCGCTATCACTATTCTCTTTATTCATTCTCATTTTCGAGAATCCTTATCTTTGAGATGGTTCATAAGAGACATTTTTCCTCTCTGTAATCACTTTTCCTCACTTGTGACATCTAAGGCAAATAATTTTGATTGATCTAATATGAACAGGTTTGAAATAACCTTACAATATTTGGAGCTCTTATTTCACATGAATAATGATGCTTATAAATTAATATGTTGACTTAAAAAATATAAACAGAAATGTTATAAATCAATTTTTTCTAATAATACATGACGATCCATTAAAAATCCACTTTCAACCCATATCATTTCTAACTCTTTAAGCTTTTTTCCTAAAAGTACACCTTTAGCAAAACCTTTCTTTATTAAATCGTTACCATTAATGGGAAAAGTTGGAATCTGCCATTTTTTGGCAAGCTGATGAAGCTTGACATAACCCTCTGCTTTTTGCAAAGCATCACTTTTTTCCAGATGATTAAGATGTGATGCAGCGACAGACAACGATAATTGATCTAAAACTGGCTGTCGTCCATGAAAATAAATCAGTTTTTGCACAAAATGATCAGAACAGTTTTGGTTTATTATTTCTAACTCTGCCCATTCTTTTAATCGCGTTCTTTCTTTATGGGAAAAATGCAAGCGCTGTGCCATTTCATGAAGACGTATGGGGTCAGGAGGAAGAAGGCTTTCTAGCCGTAATAATGGATCAACTTTCCAACCAAGAGTCTGTTCTGTCTTCACCAATGCGTGAATTGCATCAATGCCCCATCGTTCTGTTTCAGGAAAAATGAGTGCCAAAACTCTGCTTTGTCGCATCCATAAAAGAGCACGCGTTGGATCAAACGCCGCAAGAAGCTTTTTCATTTCTGCCCAAATACGTTCAGAAGAAAGTTTTTTTAAACCGTGTTTTAAACGAACACATGCCTTCAATCCTTGCACATCAGGTCGCCCTGCTCCATACCACGCAAAAAAGCGAAAAAACCGTAAAATACGCAAATAATCTTCGCAAATACGATCTTCTGCAACCCCAATAAAACGAACTGTTCGGCTAGCAATATCACTCAAACCTCCCACATCATCATAAAGGTTTCCAGCAGCATCACAATAAAGTGCATTTATCGTAAAATCCCGCCGTTCAGCATCTTTTTTCCAATCACGACCAAATGCCACTTTTGCATGACGACCATCTGTTTCAATATCGCAGCGAAGCGTTGTAACCTCATAAGAACATGAATGAGCAATTACTGTTATTGTACCAAAAGCAATCCCTGTAGGAATAGCTTTAAATCCTGCTTCTTCTACACGTGCAATAACCTGTTGCGGCAAACAGGTTGTTGCAATATCAATATCACTAATAGGCTGCCCTAGCAGTTGATTGCGCACTGCTCCCCCTACAATACGCGCCTCTTCCCCCTCCTCAGACAAAACACGAAGAAGTGTTTGAATATCACTTTGTTGTAACCACGCAACCTGTTTGAAGTTCTGTCTTATATTCACCCTTTAACCTTTCAAAAAAGTTGTCTTCACTGCTTTAAAGAACTCTCTTCATAAAACAAAATTTTTAAGACATCCCTTATAAAGCACGTCTATTCTTCCAAAGAAACTTTTCTCTTCTATACGAATATGAAAAAAAACGGCATATGATACTTCATTTCTTCTCATTTTCTGTTACAAACAATAAGATATCCATTATCATGCAGAGAAAATTACCATTTTTGCGACAAACGCCTTAAGGAAGAAATATGAGTCAACATGATCCATCATCCAATTCTATAAAAAAGGTCAATATCAATCATGAGGCTCAAGTCATTATTGATGATATTGATACGACACACAAAGAATTGGATATTTTACAACAAGAAATTGACAAAGTTATTTTTGGGCAAAATCAGGTAATCGAATATGCTTTAATCGCTATTTTTGCTGGTGGTCACGCCCTTCTTGTCGGTGCTCCAGGACTTGCAAAAACACGTCTTGTTGAAACATTGGGAACAGTCTTAGGGCTTGATGAAAAACGTATCCAATTCACTCCTGACTTAATGCCATCGGATATTATTGGTTCTGAAATTATGGATTCCGATAAAGACGGTAAACGTTCTTTTCGATACATTCAAGGTCCTATTTTTACGCAACTTCTCATGGCCGATGAAATCAATCGTGCTTCCCCACGGACACAGTCAGCCCTTTTACAAGCTATGCAAGAATATCATGTCACTGTTGCAGGTACCCGTTATGATTTGCCACAACCTTTTCATGTTCTTGCAACGCAAAATCCTCTCGAACAAGAAGGGACATATCCACTTCCTGAAGCACAACTGGATCGCTTTTTGATGCAAATCGATATTGACTATCCTGACCTCACAACAGAGCGACGGATTATTTTAGAAACAACAAAAGAAAAAAAATCAAATGCAAAACCAATTTTATCCGGCAAAAAATTGCAAAAAATTCAAAATATCGTTCGCAAAATGCCTCTTTCAGAAAATGTGATTGAAGCTATTTTAAAAATTGTCCGCTCATCTCGCCCTCATAAAGACAATAGCCTTGCTAATACTTATGTTTCTTGGGGACCTGGTCCACGGGCATCACAAGCCCTTTCACTTTGTGTTCGCGCCCGTGCTCTTTATTATGGACGCTTAGCCCCTTCACTTGATGATGTTGAAGCATTAGCCTATCCCGTATTACAACACCGCATGGCTCTTAATTTTTCTGCCCGTGCTGAAGATATAACCGTAAAAGATATTATCAATAACCTTGTGAAAGATGCTCTTTGAATGGCACTTGGCAAAAAAGTTTTACAAAAGCCTCCATTGTCGCTGGCAAATGAACTGCATAAGGATACTGGCAAAATGCCATATTTCCTTTTGCAAGCGCGTCATATCGCTAATACACTGATAACCGGATGGCACAGACAACGTAAAAGCGGTAATGGGGAAAACTTTTGGCAATTTCGTCCCTATATGGAAGGAGAATCCATTACCCGCATTGATTGGCGTCGCTCAGCGCGTGATGAAAATACGTATCTGCGCGAAAACGAATGGCAAATGACACAAACCGTTTGGCTTTGTCCTGATCAGAGCGCATCAATGCATTACTGTTCGCGCTTTTCTAAAATCTCTAAAGGTAATCATGCCATTATTCTTACCCTTACCTTGGCATCCCTTCTTGCACGCAGTGGCGAACATATTGCTATTCCCAACTTAATGTCCCCCACAATGACATCCAATGTCGTAGAACGAATAGCCTTTGCTTTAGAAAATCATTCAGATGAAAATTCATTTCCGGATTTTTCAATGATTACACGCTTTTCACATGTCGTTATAATGAGTGATTTTCTCGACTATCCTGAAAAAATCATCCAACATTTAACCGTTTTAACTACAAAACAGGTGACAGCTCATTTAATTGAAATTTCTGATCCCGCAGAAGAAAGCTTTCCCTACACAGGTCACACAGAATTTTTGGATCCTGAAACGAAAGAGAAACATGTTTCCACTAAAGCAGAAGATCTTCGTAAGAGCTATTGTAAACTATATCACGCAAGGCGACAAGAATTGGTAAATTTTTGCGCACGCCAAGGATGGTCTTATCACGTTAGTACAACGGATCAACCTTTAACAGAGACTATTTTTCATCTTGCAAATACAATGAGCGACTCTCCATTGCAAAAAAGGAGGGCACTTTGAGTTTTGCTGCTCCCTTTCTGTTACTAGGACTTTTGTTCTTACCGGTCATTTGGTGGCTGTTACGGATAACTCCTCCATCTCCGCGCAAAGAGCTTTTTCCCCCTTTTCGCTTCTTACCCAAACCAACTCATCAACAAGAAACAGCAAAACATACACCTTGGTGGTTGCTCTTGTTGCGTTTAACCATAGCGGCACTTGTTATCATAGCTCTAGCACGCCCCACTTGGAATCAAAAACCAATCAGCTTTTCTGGATCTCAACCCCTTGCACTCATTATTGATAATGGTTGGGCTTCTGTAAAAGAATGGAAAAAGCGCATCTCTATCACTGAAATGCTTCTTGCACAGGCAGAAAAACAGCAAAAAAATATTTATCTTGTTGCAACGGCTGAAAATGATATCTCCAATATAGAGCCCCAACCAGCCAAGATTATAAAACAGCATTTAATGCATTTGCAACCGCGTCCTTGGCCTGTCAACCGTGTGCATGCCTTCAAAAAACTCAGCGAAATAACCAAAGGAAAACCTCTTGATATTGCTTATTTGAGTGATGGATTACGAACAAATGAAGATGAGCAAGCTTTTGCTCATCTTGAAGAATTAAAACCTAGAAACTTCTTGTGGTATTTGACTGATATTTCCGATTTAACCGGCATAACATCCATAGAAAATAACAATGGAAACATGGGCGCGCGTATTATCCGCTCAACAACACACAGCAACACTCCCGCTATACTCAGCCTCTACGATTCAAATAATCAACTTCTCGGTCAATTTACGAACAATTTCTCTGAAGGAGAAACAACAGCACTTGTTCCTTTTAATGTACCACTTGAACTACGCAATGATATCGCTTGGATAAAAATAAACAATCAAAACCATGCTGCTGCAACCTTCTTGGTAGACAGCCATAACAGGATAAGCCGTGTTGCTCTTCTCTCACCAGATACCAATGAAATGGCACAGCCTTTACTTGCTCCATTTTATTACATTATCAAAGCCTTACAAGGTCATACACAGCTTATAACAGCCGGTGGAAGAGAACTTTCAACGGATATTGATCATTTGCTTAAACAAAATCCATCTGTTTTGATTATGGGTGACATTGTTAACATACCCCCAAAAGCAGAAAAAAAACTTTCTGATTTTGTGAATAAAGGGGGAACACTCATCCGCTTTGCAGGAGAAAAACTCAGTGGCGCAGAACATTACGATAACCTTCTTCCGATACCACTACGCCCAGGTCAACGTTCCCTTGGAAGTATTATGTCTTGGACAAAACCACAAAAGCTTGCCCCTTTTGCAAAAAATAGCTTTTTCTTTGATCTTCCTTTTCCAAAAGATGTCACTGTCTCGCGCCAAATCCTCGCAGAACCAACCCCAGATCTTTTTGAAAAAACGTGGCTTAGCCTTTCGGACGGAACTCCTCTTATTACCGCAGCAAAACGTGGTAAAGGAACCCTCATTCTCATTCATGTTGCTCCTGACCCAACATGGTCTAATCTTCCTCTTTCTGGCTTTTTTGCACAAATGCTGCAAAAATTAATCACATTAGGTTCTAACGAAAACACAAACCTAACACACAGAGAAAAAAGAACCGTGGTACAAAGCCCTTGGCGAACTATAGCCGTTGACGGACAATTACAAGTACCACCCTCTGATGTTGTTCCTTTGATCTTTGACTCTCAAAATCCACCCCATCCTTCCTACCATACTCCCCCAGGACTTTATGGTGTCAAAAACAATTTTTATGCACTCAATCTCTTAACTCATTCGTCGCACTTGATGAAACAATCATCATTGCCAACTTCTCTTAATAAAAGCCCTTTATCTTACGATACAAAAGAAAAAAATCTTATTGGTCCACTTTTAGGATTAGCCATCTTATTATTCGCCTTTGACAATTTTCTCATTTTATGGATGGGAGATATTTTTTCTTTCATGAAACGGCGTAATATGTTTCTCCTCCCCTTTATAAGTCTTATTGCCTTGTTTTCATATGATCCAACTCTTCATGCACAAACGAAAGAAAACCATCATGATAGTGTACAAGCTGCCGGCGCAACACATCTTGCCTATGTTATAACCAATAATCATGAAATTGATACAACGAGTAAAAGTGGTCTAGAAGCGTTAAGTCAATTTATCGCAGAGCGCACAATGCTTACCCTCGGCTCTGTTACAGCACTTGATCTCGATAAAGATGAGCTCTCTTTTTATCCTCTTATTTACTGGCCAATTGATATTAAAAGTCCTATACCAACCCCCAAAAGCCTTGAAAAAATAAATAACTTTATGAAACATGGGGGAACAATTTTATTTGACACGCGCGATCAGATAAAGAGCAATCTTAATCTTGAAGGAGATGCCACTCCAGAAACGCAAAGATTACGAGATATCTTAAAAGAGTTAAATATTCCATCCATTGAGCCAGCATCAACAGATCATGTTGTTGCACGTTCTTTTTATATTATGCCAGATTTTCCTGGTCTCTACCGTGGTTCACCTTTATGGATTGAATCCTCCTCAACAAACAAAAAAAATAAAAATTCTCTTGCCAGCGGCGATAATGTAAGTTCTCTTCTCATTACTGCCAATAACTTTGCCGGTGCTTGGGCACTCGATGAAAAAGGGACATGGAAATATCCCCTTGTTCCCAATGATCCAATGCAACGTCTATGGGCATTTCGTGCAGGTTTAAATATTGTCCTTTATGTTCTTACAGGAAACTATAAAGCGGATCAAGTTCATGTTCCAGCACTCTTGGAACGCTTTAAAAGAGAAAGAAGGCAATGATATCATTTTTCACTTTTCAGCCTTTTTTACCACTCATTTGGATTCTGTTCTTAAGTGGAATATCGATTCTTTTTGTCGTTGTTGGTCTTGTTACGCAACGGCAAGGTTCTTTATTTCGTCTGATGGCATTAAGCGCCCTCATCCTTGCTTTGCTCAATCCAATGATCATAAAAGAACAGCGCGAACCACTGAAAAGCACAGTGGGAATTGTTATTGACCGCAGCAAAAGCCAAACATTTGGAACACGTACAAACGACAGTGATGAAGCGCGCGCGCAATTAACTCAAGCATTGGCGCATTATCCACAATTTGAACCACGCTTTATTGAAGCTGGAAAACTTGCTGATAATCAGTATGCGCCCTCAACGAATTTGTTTGAGGCTTTAACACAAGCAGTATCTGATGTACCGCTCTCTCGTTATGCAGGAACCATTTTTATCACCGATGGACAAGTGCATGACATTCCTGACCTATCAGACCTTCATCATGAAGCCCCTCTCAATGCCCTGATTACAGGGCACTCAGAGGAATTTGATCGCCAAATTAAGTTTATCTCTCCTCCACGATTTGCCCTTGTCAACAAACCACAAACGCTCTCCATTTTGGTAGAAGATAAAGGCCCCACCAAAAAAACAATACCACAGAAAGCAAATATTACATTAAGCGTCAATGGACAAGACATTGGCCATTATTCTGTGACTCCTGGTGTGATTTTTCAAACTGAAATTACCCTTCCTCATGCTGAAAAAAATATTATCCAAGTTATAACCGATCCACACAAAGGTGAACTAAGCTTTGAAAACAACCGCGCCATAACAATTATTGAAGGAATCAGAGAAAATTTACGCGTTCTTCTTATTTCAGGTGCTCCTTATAATGGAGAACGGACATGGCGAGACCTTTTGAAAGGTGACTCCAATATTGATCTTGTTCACTTTACTATTTTGCGTCCTCCCACCAAAGCAGATAATACGCCCTCAAGCCAATTATCCTTAGTGGTCTTTCCCACAAGAAAACTCTTTGTTGAAGAAATTAATAACTTTGATCTCATCATCCTTGATGGCTACCAGCACTCTACTGTTCTCCCCTTAATCTATTATGATTATATCGCCCAATATGTACAAAAGGGGGGGGCATTGTTGATGGTAACAGGACCTGAATTTGCCCAAAAAAACTCACTTGCGAAAACACCTTTAATAAGCATTTTACCGGCATTACCTAATGGAACTATTATTGAAAAACCTTTTCGCCCCACATTAACCAAAGAAGGTGAGCGCCATCCTGTCACAAGAGGTCTTGCAACACTTAACCTTCCAGCTTCTCAATGGGGGCAATGGTTGAGACAAATTGCTATTCAAAACATAAATAACGGAATCGCCCTCATGAAAGGAGCCGATGAGCAACCACTTTTACTTCTCTCGCATGTTGATAAAGGACGTGTAGGCATGTTGCTTTCTGATGAAAGTTGGCTTTGGGCTCGAGGTTTCGAAGGCGGCGGTCCTTATGCTGCTCTTTATCGACGAATTGCTCATTGGCTCATGAAAGAACCAGAACTTGAAGAAGAAAAATTAAGTGCGACCAGCAGCCATCATCATTTAACAATTCGCCGCCAAACTCTAAAAGACCATCCAGAACCCGCTGAAATAATCTTTCCCTCTGGAAAAAAAGAAAATATTACTCTGACCAAAGAGCAAGAAGGCCTTTTTACTGCAACTGTGACCACTGATGAGACAGGAATTTTTACCATTAAAAATGGCGATTTAACAATACTTTCTTCTGTAGGGATGCTCGATAATCTTGAGTTGTTTGACTTGACTTCAACACAAGAAAAACTAGCCCCCATTATTAAGCACACAGGCGGCTACATCGGACGTTTACACCCTGAGGGAAAAGAAAACATTCATCTTCCTCCATTCAAGCTGATTCAATCAAAAACAAGTCCGTCCTCTTCCCCAGCACATTCAATTGTTCTGAAAGAAGCAACAGAAACCCGTTTAATCAATACCTTTTATTTTTCGATATTTTCTGGTTTTTTTGCATTGCTTGCTTGCCTTTTACTGTTGAGCAGCATGTGGTATTATGAAGGACGTTAAAAGGTTTGAGATTTCGTATAATAGTTTTAAAATTCAGCTTATCTTTTTACGTATTTACTTGTCTTTTATAATTAGATAACGTATTGATTTATAACTAAAAATACAGTATAATTCTCCTTATTTCAAATATCCTCATATTAAAAAAATAAAAAACATTCTCTTGCGTATTATTAGAAGAGATGCAGTATGGATAGAAACCATCGAAGAAAAGAATGAAATACCTCTTATGAATCCTCTTAAAGCAAAGATTTTCATAAAATTGGAGGAAAATAGTATGATGTTTTTTATTTGCACCTTGTATAAGCGTAGAGATGGTAGTGTACAGTAAGCCCTATATACTTCACAGAAGCTTTCTATTATATATAGCATCGAATACCGGTCGTGAAATTAGCTCAAACGCATTGAGAAATGTTTTTTTTACAAATATGTGAATGTACAACACAATGATATTCTATTTGGAACATTCCGCTTGAGGCGTTCTTTTTTGCAAGCTAATTTTTATTTTACAATCTTTCTTGCCTTTAAGCACTAACTTATCTTATGTTTATTTTTTAAATCGTTTTTAATACTCTACGAGCTTTTATGTTTTATCTTGCCCATATATCGGATGTACATCTTTCACCTCTCCCGCAACCTTCCCTCTTCGAACTTTCTGGGAAACGTCTTACCGGTTATCTGAATTGGCAAAAAAAACGTAAGAGTCAGATGGCAACAGACGTCCTAGAAACTTTAATAGATGCCTTGAACAAAACAAAACCTGATCACCTTGTGATCTCTGGTGATCTTGTAAATCTTGCTCTCGATAAGGAATTTGAACAAGCGCATCGTTGGCTACTT
The DNA here is from genome assembly GCF_042194935.1 of Bartonella sp. CL71SXKL. Classification (NCBI taxonomy): domain Bacteria; kingdom Pseudomonadati; phylum Pseudomonadota; class Alphaproteobacteria; order Hyphomicrobiales; family Bartonellaceae; genus Bartonella; species Bartonella sp. CL71SXKL. The sequence continues at coordinate 139,211 of NZ_JBHINI010000002.1, forward strand.
AAGTTAGGACAATCTCAAGATATTTCTTTGACATTTGGAAATCACGATGCCTATGTCCGCGGCGCTTTCCAAAAAGCATGTACTCTCTTTAAACCTTGGATTACAGGTGACATCCCTCAAAAAAATGCCTTTCCTTATATGCGCGTTCGCAAAGATGTTGCCATCATAGCAGCTTCTTCAGCCATTGCGACACTGCCTTTTCAAGCTTCTGGTTATTTTGGTAAAATGCAAGCGCAAACTTTACCGCTCTTTTTAAAAGAAGCAGCACAGCGCAACCTTTTTCGTGTCGTCATGATTCACCATCCCCCCTTTCCCAATGCAACGTCTTGGCATAAAAAACTACGGGATATAAAACGTTTTCTAAACGTTATCAAATATCACGGTTGTGAACTTATTCTTCACGGACATACTCATTTACCCACATTGAATTACATTGAAGGACCAATTAAAAAAATTCCTATTGTTGGTGTTCCTTCCGCATCACAAGCTTTTGGTGATAAAAAACCACCCGCAGGCTTTAATTTATTTTCCATTGAACGCTTACAAAATCAATGGCATTGCCAATTACAACGTTATAGCATTATCAACCCCAAAAACGAGATTGCATGTACTGAAACAATTAATCTTTAAACACCTTCATAGTTGCCAAAACAACCAAAAACGAAAATATTTTTATTTCACATCCCTTTGGAAATCATAATTCTTATTTCCCTTTTTCTCCTTAAAAGACAAAGTTTCACCTTCTCTGTTAATAGATCAATTTTTCTCAGAGAATTCCATCTGCTGCCCCACTTATGTAACGAGCTTTTTACAAGCTTATTGGTTTTCTTCCTTCCCGCCCTAAAGGACGAAAATTCTACCCCATCTGATTTATAAATAATCCGGATTCTTGTCGCACGGGTTCCAGCTGCTAATTGCGCATGTGATTTACTTCACAAAGCTCTACACATAAACCCTGCTTTAAATTTCATCATACACTCCTCCAAAAGCATCTAATGCGTAAAATCCTTATAATATTACAATGATGATATTTTATAGAATAATAGAGAATCTCATTCAGCTTCTATACCTGAAAATAGATGACTAAAAAAGCCAAATAATAACTAAAGTATATAATTTAAATAACCCAACCTACTTGTGATTTATAAACAAATAATGTTGATTGATTTATCGTAAATAGATTTGAAATAATCCCTTACTATTTCACTCGATATTTATTATCGTACATTTAAAAAAAATATAAAAAATAATAGATTATATTTCAATAACAGATATAGGTAATAATGTTTTTTATGTCTCGATAAATTCCTAATTTGCTATCTATTTTTTCCTATAAATAAATTTATAATACTCTTTATAATTATTTTATTATTATAAATTATTATTTATAATATCACATAAAATATCTAATAATAAAAATTATAATATGAATTTTTATTATTATTGAGTTATATTGCGGATGTAATTTTATGTGCTTTAGAATTTTTTTGCGATCTTTTTGTTATTAAATAAAATATTTTACGATAACGCAAAACAGAAAAGTCGATTGTATCAGAGGTCTTTCAAATAAAACAAAACACCATTAAGTTGCCAATTTATGTGTTGGTTTAAAAAAGCATCTTTTACAGCACCCAAACTCATTTCCCGACGGCACCTATGAATGATGTAATGATAAGTCCATTTAGCATCACCATCTTTACGTTTATGGAAAAGCAAGCTAGTATCAAATCTCACACTTTGCCAATCCCCAATGTAGCGACAGCTTTTGGCACTTAAGATGATTCATAAGAGGCATTTTTATTCTTTCTTTAATGTTGTTTATCTCACTGCTCTCCCTCCTTTTGACGTACAAAAGACGCGGTTTTGATTGGTCAACATGGTATAGGTTTAAAATGAGAAAATCTTATGATCCTTGGATCTCTCACTCAACATGACAAAAAGTAAATTATATTTATAAATCAACGTATTGTTCGAATAAAATAGTAGCTTTTTTGAGTGAAGAATATTTTCCAGCGCATATCTGAAAAATAAAAGCCTCATTCGAAAATGAGACTTTTGAATTGTTTAATTCTGCAAAAAATTAAAATTTATAAGCTACACCCACGCGGAAATCATTTGTTTTGTAGCCCATTTCAAATTTATCCTGTATGAACTTTTTTTTGCCAAAATCTGAATAACGATATTCTGCACGCACAATAACATTATCAGTCATTGCAAAATCAATACCACCTCCAAGGGTGTAACCAATCATGGTCTTTTTTTCATCATGCAACCAATCAGAAAAATCAACTTCTCCATTTTTGCTATCAGTAACTAACCCAAAAATATTCTGAAGCTGCGTATAAGCAACCCCTCCGGAAATATAAGGCATCATACGCTCAATCGCAAAACCAACTCTCACCCGTGTAGCACCAGCCCATTTTTGTTTTAAGGTATGACGTACAGCTTTAATACGCCTTGTTGAATCATTCTCATGCAAATCTCTTGTTAGACTTTTTTCTTCTGTAGGTTGTGGTTTTTCTTCAGTTGGACTTTTTTCCGGTAGATCGACATCTTTAGAATCCTTTTTACCAGACCACATAATATCCGTATCAATACCTATAATAAAACTATTATCGATATCAATATTGGAACCTGCATAAACTCCCCCTATAAAACCAGAAAGTTTAGGTAAATTCTCCTTTCCAATTGGATTCCATATCCTTGTCTCATCTTTTAAATAACTTGCAGTTGTTTTACCTGAAAAGTTACCAATCTGTCCTCCAAGATAAAATCCTGTCCAAGAAAAAGCAGGCGCTGCAATAACAGGAACAGGCTGTTCAGGAATAGCGATATCCGACGCCTGTACTACAGAAATTGAAATTAAAGAAAATATAGATGTTGAGGCTAAATACTTTGTAATCATAATTGCTCCCCTAAAAGCTAATGTGATACATAAATAATAATAAATCGTTTCACACTTTTTTCAAAAAATCTATAGCAAAAATGACACAGTTTAAAAATTAAAATATTATTTATAATTTCCTAAAACTATTAATCTATAGTAGCTTTTATAGCTTCATATTGATCATTATTATCCAGAATTATATAAATAATTATAATATCAATTTTTTGAAAAGAATGAGATAAGGCTCATAAAGCATATCATTCACTAAACTAGTCACTCATCGCTTTTTGTATAAAGAATAATACCTAGAATAGCACATTTAACAGAGAAGTTTTTTCATCACACTTGAAAAACCACTAGAGAACTTCACTCTAACCCTCTCAAGCGTGTAATGAAATAAAAGACAAAAATTAATATATAAAAATGGAATTAATAATTTTTATTATTCTTATAGAATTATTTTAATGTTTCATGATTTTTGTAAAAACTGAACAGACCAATTGCCCAGTTTCTGCAATTAATTTTTCAACACGAAGCAAATCAGGTTCCCCAACACTATTTAACAAAAGGTCACTTAATCCAGGTGGCATGTCATTGGGATCAAGAGAATCATTTAAGCAAAGCCGTATAATTTGACTCAAATTTGTATAAAGACGATAGGCATAATGTAAATCAGCAATACATGACTGATTAAGAAAACTGTTTGGTAAGTGATCTAAAATATCCGCTGTCGTCGCTCCAATTTGAAACTCAATGACATGCGTAATAAGAGAAAATTGAGCAATAAACTCCAAATCCATAATGCCACCAGACATCGTTTTTAAATCCCATTGATTTTTTGGCGGCTTTTCTTTTGCAATCAAGGAACGCATTTCACACACTTCTTTTGCAACTTCCTTCTTATCACGAGAAATAGCAATAATTGCACACACTTCATTTTCTAGCTTTTGTAAAAAATCAGGATCTCCTGCAATGCCTCGAGCCCTTGTTAAAGCAAGATATTCCCATATCCATGCTTCTTGGCGATAATACTTTTTAAAAAATGGAAAAGAAACAGCAATAGGTCCTTTATTGCCTAACGGCCGTAACCTTAAATCAACGACATAAAGAACACCTTGGCTTGTAAGAGTGGATAAAGCAGAAACGAGGCGCTGTGCTAAACGCGTATAATATTGAGAAATATAAAGAGGCTTTTCTCCATCAGATATTTCTGCATCATCATCATGTTCATAAAGCAAAACGAGGTCAACATCGGAATCTGCTGTTAATTCACGACTTCCAAGTTTCCCCATACCCAATATGCCAACACGCCCCCCTTTAATACGACCATGAAGACGAGAAAATTCCTCTTGAACGGTAGCAAATGTTTTTGTAATCATAAGATCAGCAAGCGCAGTAAAAGCAAAACCCGCTCTTTCTCCTGTAATTGCACCATTCAAAATTCGAATACCAATCAAAAAACGTTGTTCATCTGCAAAAATCCTTAAATGGTCAAGAATCTCCTCATAAGAAAGAACATTTTCAAGAAAATATTCAAGCCGTTTTTCTAAATACGTTTTTGTTGGTAATTCTGAAAGAATATTTGGGTCTAACATTCCATCAAAAACGTGGGATCTGCGTGTAATAATTTCTGCAAGACGTGGAGCAGCACCCATAATAAGGACAAGCATATCCAAAAGAGAGGGATTAGACTGAAAAAGACTAAAAAGCTGAATTCCTGAAGGTAAGCCCTGTAAAAAACCATCAAAACACAACATCGCCTCATCAGCTCGTTTTGTCCCACCAAAAGCTTTCAAAAGAGCTGGTGTTAATTCCGTTAATCTCTCGCGTGCTTCGGCTGATTGCGTTGCTTTATAACGACCAAAATGGAGCGTGCGCATAATACGACAAATATCACTTGCTCTTTCGAAGCCTAAACGGCTTAACGTTATTAATGTCTCCGGATCATCTTCTTCACCGGTAAAAACTAAATTACCAATTTCTAAACCAAGTTCTTGCTCATTCTCAAACAGTGCTGCATAATGTTTTTCAACAACCTGAAGTGTTTTTAATAAATCACGGATAAAACTGCTACTGTCTTGATAACCCATTAAATAGGCAACACTTGTGAATTGAGCAGTATCATTTGGAAGAAGATGTGTTTGTTCATCGAAAAGCATTTGAATACGATGTTCCACATTTCGAAGAAAAGCATAACTTTTTATAAGGCTATTTCTCGTTTTCTCACTGATCCAACCAAGCGTGTGAAGTTCTGCTAACATTGCAACTGTCTGACGTCCACGTAATTGAGGAAAACGTCCACCAGCAATGAGCTGCTGTGTCTGAACAAAAAACTCAATCTCACGAATACCACCACGACCTAACTTTATATTATGCCCATAAGCTGCAATTTGACCGTAATTTTTATGCGCATGAATTTGACGTTTGATCGAATGAATATCAGCAATAGCAGCGTAATCTAAATATTTCCGCCATACATAGGGAAAAAGCTCTTTGAGAAAGTTAAAACCTGCCCTCTTATCACCAGCAACTGGACGTGCTTTAATCATGGCTGCTCGTTCCCAATTTTGCCCACGCCCTTCGTAATAACGCAATGCAGTCCTTACTGGTAAGGCCAAAGGGGTTGATCCTGGATCTGGACGAAGACGAAAATCAAGACGAAAAACATATCCTTCCGCAGTGCGTTCTTGAATGATACGGATTAATCGGCGTACCATTTTAGAAAATACGTCAACACTTTCAGAAAGATTACCAATATGAGGTGATGTTTCATCAATGAAAACAATAAGATCAATATCAGAAGAATAATTAAGTTCCCCTGCTCCTAACTTTCCCATCCCTAAAATAATTAAACCACAGTCTTTTTCTGGATTCTCACGGCTTAATAAATTGATCTTACCATGATCATGCGCTTCTCTTAATAGAAAACGTAGTGCTACACTTAATGCTGCTTCGCCCAAACGTGTCAACCAAGCACATGAAACTTCGTAAGTAAAAACACCTCCCAAATCAGCTAAAGCAATGAGAACATGCGCTTCTCGTTTTTTGCGCCTTAAAGCAGCCATCAATGAAGTTTCATTTATAGTTTCATCCTTATCGATAGCCGTAATATCATCTATAATTTCGCTCAGCCTTGTTTCTATATCAACATTTAATAAAGCACTAAGATATGATGGATTGGCAATTAAAACCTCACGCAAAAAAGGAGATAAGGTCATAACCGAACTGATAAAATCAATCTGCGTTCCACTCTCTGAAATGATGGAAGTAAGCGATTCTAAACCTTCTTTCCTTGCTTGTTCTTCCATGTCTTTTAACCATTGGGAACTACTTTTATCGAGAGGGCATAAAGGGAGAAGCTGTGTTTTTAAAAAAGCTTGTTTCGTCTGCGCTCCCTTGAAAAGCATTTTGCTTTCCTTTCTATTGCTTTATACTTTTAAAATAGTTGTTACGTATGAAAAGAGAAAAGTGAAGAAAAATATCTTTAAGGAAATAACAAAATAGCCCTAAGCCCTGGATTTGCATTTTCAAGTAACAATTCACCCCCGTGAAGCTTCATAACTGCTTTTGCTATACTTAACCCAATCCCAAACCCAGGTTGTGTGCGGCTTTCTTCAAGACGAACAAATCGTTCTGTCACTTTTTCACGTTTATCCTCTGCTATTCCTGGTCCATTATCGCTCACAACAACTAATAAATGTTCATCACGATATTCCATTGATAAGCAAACCTCCGCTTTCCTTTCACCTTTAGACGCATATTTAATGGCATTATCTATAAGATTAAAAATTGATTGTGCAACAAGCTCACGATTCAACTTAAGCTCTTTATCAAATATATTCCCCAACCGAAGTAAAACACCTGACTCTTCAGCAAAAGGTTCGTAAATCTCAACAGCATCCTCAAGGATCAGTTTCATATTCATCATTTCAAGATGCTCAATTGCACTGCTGGCCTCAATACGTGAAATCATTAAAATTGCATTGAACGTACAAATAAGTTGATCTGATTCTGCAATAACCCTATCAAGGACCTGACGATATTCAAGCTTTGTCTTATTTCCTGAAAGTGCTTCTTCAGCACGATTTCTAAGACGCGTTAACGGCGTTTTCAGGTCATGAGCAATATTATCTGATACTTGACGTAAACCAATATTTAACTCTTCAATGCGGTCTAACATAACATTAAGATTGGTTGACAATCGATCAAACTCATCCCCTACTCCAGAGACAGGTAAACGCCCACTGAAGTCACCATCCATCAAGCGCTGTGATGCAGCCGTTACATGATCAATCCTTTGTAAAGCTCTCCTGCCAACAAAAAACCATATGAGTAAAGCGCCTCCAACCATTGCAGCAAGTGCAATGATCACAGCTTTGCGAATAACAACAGCAAAACGTTCTGGCTCATCCAAATCACGTCCTATAAGAATCTTCATAGCATTAGGTAAATCAACAATAACCGCCAAAGCGCGATGTTCACTTGTTTTGCCATGTTCTCCAAAACGGGAATATAAAAAAGAGGTAGAAATAAAACCACTCTGATTCAAAAGACCTAATTCAATACGTGCTACATTTCCTGCTAAAATACGCCCCATAGAATCCGTGACAAGATAAAGAAATGCTCCTGGTTGTCTTGAACGATAATCAATAGTGCGCATTAATAAGGATAATCCCCCATAATTATAAGCATTTTCAATATACTTTAATTCTTCATGTAAAGCCTGTTCAGTTTGCTCTGTTAACAATGAAGCAGAAAATGCCGTCATATAAATAGAAAGTCCTGTTGCCACCAATCCAAACAATAAAATGTAAAGTGCTGAAAGCCTTAGCGCTGTCGTGCGCATTATATTAATCAAACGATTCATGCTTTGTTATCTGGTACTTTCAGCATATATCCAGCTCCACGCACTGTATGAAGAAGGGGAACATCAAAATCTTTTTCAATTTTGGCTCTCAAACGGGAGATATGGACATCAATGACATTCGTTTGTGGATCAAAATGGTAATTCCAAACATTTTCCAAAAGCATAGTGCGTGTAACAACCTGCCCCGCATAACGCATCAAATATTCAAGTAAACGAAACTCTCGTGGTTGCAATAGAATGTTTCTATCACCCCGTTTTACCGTATGTGCTAACCGATCAAGCTCAAGATTACCTACACAGTAAACAGTTTCTGCTTCTTTAGGATTTTTCCGCCGTTGTAAAACTTCAACACGCGCAAGAAGTTCAGAAAAAGCATAAGGCTTTGTCAAATAATCATCTCCCCCTGCACGCAGCCCCGTTACACGATCATTAACTTGCCCTAAAGCAGACAGGATAAGAACCGGTGTTTCATTGCCTTTAGCGCGCAATTCAGCAATAATAGAAAGACCATCACGATGTAAAAGCATTCGGTCAACAACCATAACGTCATAATTTTCCGTGGTTGCTAAAGCATATCCCGTATCCCCATCATAAGCAACATCAACGGAATGCCCTACTTCCAAAAAAGCTTTTTCGAGATAATGCCCCGTCTCATGATCATCTTCAATAACGAGTATCTTCATAAAACGTATCTCCATTATTTTATTATGTTGTAGGACAAATATTTAATAAACATTTGTCCTACAAACTAAAGCCTTACTTTTTGAAAATTGGAAGAGCAACAAAACGATTTTGATCATTTGTCCGCACTTGTAAGAGTATAGCCTTTCGTCCTAACTGCTGAGCATTTTTGATTGTGTTAATAATATCAGAGACTCGTTTAACCGGTTTATTATTTACTGTCACAATGACATCACCAGGGCGTATCCCTTTATCTGCAGCATCTGAATCGGTATCGACATCCGTTACGACAACCCCTACACCATCATCAGAAGGCATAACAATCAGACCATAATCTTCCAATGTTTCATCTAAATCACTCTGTCCATTTGAATATTTTGAAGTCTCTTTCTTACTTTCATCTTCAGACATTGAAGCGAGTTTAACCTTGATGCTCTCCTCCTTACCTGATCTCCAAATCCCTATGGTTACCATTTCTCCTGGTTTAATATTTGCAATACGTTTCGCCAGCTCACGCGTATCAGCAATTTTTTCATTATTCACTGAAATAATTACATCACCCGCTTTAATACCAGCCTTTTCTGCCGGTCCTTTTAACGGATCAGTAACTAAAGCACCTTTGGCTTCTTTCAAACCTATTGAATCGGAAATCTCCTTTGTTACCGGCTGAATCTGAACACCTAACCAACCACGTTGAACTGAACCTTTTTCAATAAGTTGTTGTACAACCTGTTTTACAGTCGCAGCCGGAATAGCAAAAGCAATCCCAACATTTCCTCCAGAAGGAGAAAAAATTGCTGTATTAACCCCAACAACCTTTCCATTAAGATCAAACGTTGGACCACCAGAGTTTCCTCTATTAACAGCAGCATCAATCTGAATAAAATCATCGTACACACCAGTGCCAATATCACGTCCACGTGCAGAAACAATACCTGCTGTCACAGTTCCACCAAGACCAAATGGATTCCCAATGGCAACAACCCAATCCCCAACACGAAGCTTTGAATCATCACCAAAATCAACATAGGAAAATTTTCTTTTATCATTCACTTTTAGTACGGCAAGATCGGTTTTGGGGTCTTTCCCAATGAGCTTTGCATTCAATTCTGTACCATCATCAAGAACAACAGTATAACTTGTTCCATCAGAAATCACATGATCATTGGTCACAATGTAACCATCAGATGAAATAAAAAAACCCGATCCAAAAGCAACAGGACGGAGTCTCTGCGATTGGTGCGGAAATTTATTTTTAGGTTTATCAAAATCATAAAACTCTTTAAAAAATCTTTTTAAAGGATGCTGATCTGGTAATTGATCAAGTCCTGGACCACTAAAAAAGTTGCTAAAGAACCTATCTTCTTTCTTTTTATTGCTCTTTACTTGTACTGCTACAACGGCTGGTTTCACTTGAGCCACAATATCGGCAAATCCCTGTTGTTGCATTAACGAAGTAAATACAGAACTTGCATGAGCCTTTGTCATCCACAAGCTTGATGTACATCCACTAAAAAACAGTGCACTTTCCAATATCGCAGAAAAACTCACTGCGACAAATGTTTTAAAGAAAGCCTTTTTAACCATTTACTCTATGCTCCTATTCAATCATACCTTTATTCCAATTCCGACCACTTATAAAATACCAGACCTTACCGTTTTCTGTCTAAATTATTAAAGTTTTGTAAGGTTTCAGTATTCCCTAATATAATTACAATAAGATTGTATGCTCATTGCAAATGATCTGATTTCTTTTATGTAACATCTTTTTTAATGCAATGACATTTTTGACTGTTCTTTTTCATTCACATAACGCATGATTATTCCGTTTGAAGTGGAAAAATATGATACTTATGCCAATGATAATAATGATCAAAGGCGAGAACCATAAAAACCAAGTTATTTTATTCAATGGTGGCTTCAAGAGAATAAATTCACCATATCGCTCAACAAGAAAGTCAGTGACTTGCTGATTACTATAGCCCATTTTTAGCCTTTCCCGAATTAAAAGCCGTAAATCACGTGCTAAAGCAGCATCTGAATCATCAATTGATTGATTTTGACAAACCGGACAACGTAAATGCGATGAAATATGGCGTGCTCGCGCTTCAAGAATCTTATCCTTTAAAATCTCATCCGGCTCTACTGCTATTGCTAATTGAAAAGGAAACGTTGCAATTAAAAAAAATACAATCCAAAGAATTTTTTTCATCTCAATGTCTTTTCCAAAAATTAAAAGCAAGCACTACCCTATTGTACATGCCAATGCGAAACCAATACCCCAGAAGAGAAAGACATCCCCCCATAGCCATCATGAATGCCCCTAACCAAATACATATTACATAAGGCTTCCACCATACGTGCACAACAAGACCCCGATTATCGATATGTCCCGGTACAATATATAGCTGCGATAAGCCATGATTTTTCAGACCAACTTCTGTTGTTGATGTATTTTGACTTGAGTAAAATCGCTTTGAGGCTGTTACATGACCCACAATGTTTTTATTTTCATATATTTTAAAATAAAACTCCATTGTCGAATAATTCGAACCAACACCATCATACACTGCATCAAAATGAAGCGTTTTATCCGCTATCGTCACCCTATCCCCTATGTTCATGATTAAAATACGTTCTTGCCCAAAACTTGCCACACAAACAATACCAAATAGTGTAACGCCTAATCCCATATGTGCTATTGCTGCACCAAAAGTAGACCATGGCAATCCAAGAAATCTCTTAACGCGTACTGAAAAAGCTCTCTTGCCATATCCACTCTTTCCCCATAGATCCGCTAAACTGCCTAAAAAAACAAACGCTGAAAGCCCAATCCCTAAAACTGCAAAAATATCACGCACAGATGCCGCATAGAATATTATAAAACAGACGATACCAACGAATACAAAAACAAACCATAACCGTTCAAAAACTGCAAGAAAATCACCGCGTTTCCATGCCATCATTGTCCCAAACGGAACAAACAACAACAGCAAAACCATTAGCGGTCCACAGGTAAGGTTAAAAAAAGCAGCCCCTACAGAAATTTTTTGCCCAGTTAATATCTCAATAAAATAAGGATAAAGCGTACCAATCAATACTGTTGCTGTTATTGTTGTAAGTAACAAATTATTTAAAACAATAAACCCTTCACGTGAAATTGGTTGAAAAAATCTTTCTGTTTTTAAAATAGGGGTGCGCAAAGCAAAAAGAAAAAAAGCCGCTCCTGTAAAAAAAAAGAAAAGCGCAAGCATTGCTTGCCCCCGTGCTGGATCAACAGCAAAACTATGAACAGAAATTAAAAGCCCAGAACGCACAAGAAAAGTTCCCATCAGAGAAAGGGAAAAAGTAAGCAGCGCTAAAAACAAAGTCCAACTTTTCAATATTTCTCGTTTTTCGAGAACAAGAGCAGAATGTAAAAGAGCCGTTCCTGAAAGCCAAGGCATAAACGAAACATTTTCAACAGGATCCCAAAACCAATAGCCGCCCCATCCTAGCTCATAATAAGCCCAATAGGAGCCAACCATAATACCCAATGTCAAAAAACACCAAGAAAGTAAAAGCCACGGACGAATTCCACGCGCCCAAATTCTATCAACATGTCCCATAATCAATGCCGCAACGGCAAAAGAAAAACAAAGTGAAAAACCAACATAACCTAAATAAAGTAGCGGTGGATGAATTGCTAATGCGATATCTTGTAAAAGAGGATTGAGACCATTTCCCTGCAATGCTGGTGGATTCACGCGTAAAAATGGATTGGATACAAAAAGAATAAATAAAAGAAAAGCAGTTGTAATCCAACTTTGGCAAATTAAAACAAGCGTCTTAAAATCTTCTGGCAAATGTTGGCTAAAAAAAGCCATCAATGCGCTAAAAAAAGCAAGACTTAAAACCCATAACAACATAGAGCCTTCGTGATTTCCCCAAACACCTGTAATTTTATAGAGCATCGGTTTTTCTGAATGAGAATTCTCAACAACGTTCAAAACAGAAAAATCAGATACGACATAAGCATAAATTATCACTAAAAAAGATAAAAGTAGTAATGTAAAAGTGATATATGTTAGAGGAACAGCTGTTTGCATTAACAAACGCTCTCTCCACCAAAAACCTAAAGCAGGTAAAAACGCCCCTAATAAGCTTACTGAAAATGCTGCAGCTAAAAAAATATGACCCAGTTCGACAAGCACAATCGAATTATTTCTCCATAATGTAATGTTTTTTCAAACGATCAGCTGTTTCTTTAGGCATATAAGTTTCATCATGTTTTGCTAAAATACGCATCCCTATAAAAAAGCCCTGTTTATCGAAATGCCCTTCTACAATCACCCCCTGACCTTCACGAAAAAGATCCGGTAAGGCACCATTGAAAACCACTTTTTCATGTTTTTTGTTATCCGTTACAAAAAAAATAACTCCTCTCTCTCCAACATATTGAACGGTTCCCTTTTCAACAAAGCCACCCAAACGCAAAGGGCGCTCCGTTAAAATATCTTCTCTTGTAATTTCAGAGGGCATTCTAAAAAAACTGACCGCATGACGCATTGCATACACTATGAGACTTGCTGCAATTGTCATAACCAAACAACATAATAATATGATCAGTAAGCGCCTTTTTTTTCGCTGCTCTAAAATAGCCTTCCATGAGGCAGAACTCTTTAAAGATTGACTGTTCATAGACACTCTGCGAAAAAAGTTTAAATACGTTATAATTAAGTATCAATATTTTATTTTTTAAGAGCTTTGCACATCTTCTACATAGGTGCAAGATTTCTTTTCTCTGTATGCTCACTCGATAAATCACGTAACTGAATCATCATTTTTTTAACACGTGATTGTCCTGAAAAATTTTCAGGCATTGTATCAAGAAAGCTTTGTAAAAATTGCACTGCCTGCGCAGTTTTTCCTGCTTGATGCAATGCATCGGCCAACAACAAACGTGGATAAAAATCTGTTGGGGCTAAATCTGCTGCTTTTTGAAAGGCATTTTGCGCTTCTTGCGTTATCACCCCTCCTTCATAACCAACCAATGCTAAACCGTATCCGACAAGCCTTGGAGCTGTTTCTCCATTCAAACGAAGTGCATCTAAATAAGTATTCACAGCTTCTTGAAAAAGGCTTTCTTCGAGATACCCTACCGCTAACGCATCTGCTAGCTTGCCATCGTGAGGTGCACGGAAAAAAAGCACTTGTAAACGAATAAGCTTTTCTTGCTTACTGAGAGTTTTAGGATCCTTATCCATTAATTCGCTAAAAAAATAACTTTTCACTTCTGGATTGCCTGTCAGCCCATAAATACTCCATGTCATCAGAAGAACAAACAAAATACTCAAAGCCTTAAGAATATTTCTTTTTTTATAATTCATATAAAGCTTGTTAAACTCAATCATACGCTTATGGCTTCTATAACCATCTACGGTTTCAACTGTCCATTCTTTCTTTATCTCATCGTCAAAACGTAGTGAAAGAAAAAGAATACTTGCCAGAAAAGTCAGAAAAAATGCTGCAAAAATTAATAAGAGCATATCGTTTTTTTCCAATACGAACAGAGAATAACTCGCTTACATTTTATCTTCTTCATAAGAAGAGTGATGTGAATTAATAAAAATTCATTTTTTCATGGAGAATATTATAAATATCTATCATATATATCAATTAAGCAAAGAAACTAAAAACAATGTTTCCCTACTCTTTATGTATTGTCTAAAATACTGCTTTATAAACTTTATAGACATTTCTTGCTTAAGAAGAAAATATGTTATTCTCCCATCTTAGGTAACAAAACTTTTGCATACAATCCACCCAAATCAGAACGTGATAAAAAGAGATTGCCACCATATTCACTGACCATATCTGAAACAATTGCTAACCCTAAGCCTGCCCCTAGTTTACTTTCATTAAACCGCCGCCCTCTTTTTAATGCTTCATCAATTTTGTCTTCTGTTAAACCAGGACCATCATCTTCTACAAAGATACTAAAATATTCTTTTTCTTCAACATTTTCTTCTAAACAACAAGAGATCAAAACCTTTGCTCGAGACCACTGAGTAGCATTTTCAATCAAATTCCCTACAATTTCTTCTAAATCTTCCTTCTCTCCAGAAAAAACAATATCATCAACATCCATAATAAATTGAATTTGTTTTTCAGGATTAAGCTTTTTCATAACCCGCACCAAACGTTCAAGCACACTGCGAACAGACGTATGATAGACAATACTATCGCATTGTGCTGCAATCCGTGCACGCTGAAGATAATGATTGATTTGAGCTTGCATTATTTGCGTTTGCTCTCTCAACAAACAAGCCTTTTCTCCGCGCATCTTATCTGTCTCATTCATAATCACAGATAGAGGCGTCTTCAATGAATGCGCGAGATTACCAACTTGTGTGCGAAATCGCTCAATAATACGCTGATTATTATTAATGAGAGCATTCATCTCTTGTACAAGCGGCATCACTTCGCTTACTAAATCCGTATTCACATAATGAACTCTTCCTTCGCGAATATCATTCAATGCGTGTCGAATAAGCTTCAACGGTTGAAAACTAAAGAAAATAATAGCAATATTAATAAGAACACTCCCGATACCGAAACTCCAAAGAAAAATTTGCAAAGTTCGCGTAAATTCCTTTACCTGGGCATGAGCTTCATCGATATTCCCAACAAGCCGAAAACGTGCAATATGATTTTTATTATCAAGAACAACATCACTCTCAATCACTTGTAACTTTTGACCATTGTTCCCCGTTATCCGATAAGAGCGAAAGAATTTATTGTCAAAAGGTATATCAACATCACTTGGTGTAAATATCTCGCCTGTTCCCAATGAGGGGGATGTCAATCTTCCTTTTAAATTATGGGATATCGCAACAACTTCCCAATACCATCCTGTTGTTGGATCAGAATAACGAATATCATCAATCCCAGCCCCTCCTATCAAAGTACCTTCCGATGACACCGTCACTGTTGCAATAAGACTGTAGAGTTGAGCAGAAAGGATACGCTCTAGGCTTTGTTCAGTTGAACGCTTATAAAATAAAATACTTACTGCAGAAATCGATAAAAGAGAAATAACAACCCATAATGTTGATAAGATCATAACACGTAAACTGAGAGATCGAGTAATTACAAAAAAGAACCTCCTACACCAATTATTCTCTTCAAAAACATTCATTAATCACCTAGCATTCTCACGCGATACCCCATTCCTCGAATAGTTTCAATCAAATCCACTCCAAGCTTTTTCCGTAACCGACCTACAAAGACTTCCACCGTATTCGAGTCCTTATCAAAATCCTGATCATAAAGATGTTCTGTAAGCTCTGTTCTTGAAATGACCCTGTCACAATGATGCATGAGATACGAAAGCAGTCTGAATTCATAAGATGTTAGTTTAATCAATTGACCATCTACAAAAACACGAGACGTCTTTGTATCCAACAAAACATTTCCGCAACATAATGCACTTGTCGCATGTCCCGTAGTGCGACGAATTAATGCTCGCAAGCGCGCCATCACTTCCTCCAAATGAAATGGCTTCACAACATAATCGTCAGCTCCAGCATCAATACCGTGCACCTTATCAGACCAACGGTCTCGCGCCGTTAGCATTAAAACAGGCATGGAGAGCCCTTCTTGACGCCACTTTTCAACAACACTAATACCATCAATCTGCGGTAAACCTATATCAAGTATCACCGCGTCGTAAGACTCTGTGCTCCCTAAAAAATAAGCCTCTTCACCATCGAAAGCACTATCGGAAACATATCCTGCACGTCTTACAGCTTCTACTAATTGATGGTGAAGATTCCGATCATCTTCAACGATTAAGATACGCATCACAACACCATCTGCCAAAAACTAATCAGCAGGAACAAAAAACTCAACACGACGTAACTTTTCACCATTACGGGCTGGTACAACAACTACAATTGCACACATGTCCTTTCCATCCTGAACAACCGGTTTTGAACGGACGAGAACCCCGCTCTCTTGCGCGGCAGCCTTCTTACCTACTTCAGCACACCCAGAAGCTAGAACAGAATCTGCTCCTAAAAAAGCTGCTATTATTACGAACAAGAATTTTTTTTTCATCATAAATATTTCAATAACCCATCTCTTCTCCTTGATAAAGGATAAAAGAAATAATGGTTTTTTTCAGTCGATTTAAAAATCACAAATGAAAATAATTTATCCTCTATCTTACAGAAGAACATATTAACATTACTCCAAATTTTTAAAAAATCAAAAAAATATTTTTAATAATGAGAATAAAATTTATTCAATAAAATAATAAAATATTAACACACTATCTTACGAAAAATGAATAATTCTAAAATCAACTCTTTCTCTGTTAGCACTATAGCAAAAAAATACTTCTACTCCATATAATTATTGTAGATTTGTTTGGTTGTATTTCTTTGCCATAGGCTCTCTTTAAATGTTTGATTTTTTTAAAAAAAAGAAAGGGCAACATCGTAAGCCATTTCACAGTCCTGCTCTCATTGAATTAGACGCACGATTAGACACAGCGCTTTATCACATTCGTTCTGCTAACAGTTTTTTCTGGAAAAAGGCAAAAATCGTCTCACAAAATTTTCATCTTCAAGGATGGAAACGTTTTATCGTTGAAGTTCTCGATGAAATACTGACATTAGGGTTGATGGGATTTACTCTTTTCACTATTTTGGGCATTTCTGTTTTTGAAGTGACCAAAACAGATTGGTCTTCTCCTAAAAACTTTTCCATTCTTTTTCTAGATCGCTATGGAAATTCCATTGGGCACCGTGGTGCACTGCCGGCGATCTCTGTCCCCGTTGAAGAAATGCCTGACACTGTTATTAAAGCGGTTCTCGCTACAGAAGACCGTCGTTTTTTTGATCATTGGGGCATTGATTTTCAAGGACTTACACGGGCAATTTCACAAAATATGCAAGCTAAAGGTGTGGTGCAAGGTGGTTCAACTCTCACACAACAATTGGCTAAAAATTTATTTTTAACAAACGAAAGAACCATAACACGTAAAATCAAAGAAGCTTATCTTGCTCTTTGGCTAGAAGCAAATTTTAGCAAAAAGCAGATTTTACAACTTTACCTTGACCGGGCCTATATGGGAGGAAACAATTTTGGTATTGCCGCAGCAGCAAAATTTTATTTTGGAAAAAACATACGTCATGTCTCTTTAAGTGAATCTGCTATGTTAGCAGGACTCTTTAAAGCTCCAACAAAATATGCTCCTCATAGTCATCTCTTTGCGGCTCAAACACGTGCCAATATCGTCCTTTCTAATCTTGTTAATAGTGGCTTTATGACGAAGAGCCAGATTATCAATGCGCATCGCCACCCTGCTAGGGCACTTCCCCAAATAGAAAATAATCAGCCTGATTATTTTCTTGATTGGGCATTCGAGGAAGTCAAAAAAATGCGCAATCAACTTCCAAGCCATAGTTTAATTATTCAAACGACTCTTGATCCAAATATTCAAAAAGCAGCAGAAGAATCAATTGCATATCATTTACATCAGTATGGTCAACAATATCGCGTAACACAAGCTTCCACTGTTATACTCGATAATAACGGTGCCGTATGCGCAATTGTTGGAGGACAAGATTATAAAAAGAGCCAATTTAACAGAGCAACACAAGGCGGACGACAAACTGGTTCTTCATTCAAACCTTATGTTTACGCAACCGCACTGGAACACGGACTTTCTCCCTCGACAATCGTTTTAGATGCTCCGATCAATTGGGGAGGTTGGACACCAAAAAATAATTCGGGCCGTTATTTGGGGAAAATTGATTTAGCAACAGCTTTAGCTTTTTCTATTAATACAGTCCCTGTGTATCTCACCTATCAATATCTTCACCGCGATACCCAACCTATCATAGATCTCATCAAGAATATGGGGATTAACGCGCATATTTTATCACACAAAACGATGGTTCTTGGCACTTCCAACATGACCCCCATGGATCAAGCAACTGGCTTTAATGTCTTTGCGAATGGTGGGATAGCTGGTAATCGTCATGGGTTCACGCAAATCAGAACAATTGATGGGCATGTGGTATGGGATTTCGAGCATAACGGAAATAAGTTACACCGAGTTCTCAGCAGACAATCAGCTGCTTATATGAACCAAATGATGGTGGGTGTCACAACACGAGGGTCTGGTAAGCGTGCTGCTCTGCCCATGACTCTTGTCGCTGGGAAAACTGGAACATCACAATCCTATCGTGATGCTTGGTTTGTTGGCTTTACTGGCAATTATACTGGAGCGGTATGGATGGGAAATGATAACTTTTCACCGATGAATCGTGCTTTTGGGGGTGGAGTCCCTGCCATGATATGGCAACGCATCATGCTTGCTGCACACCAAAATATTATGCTCAAACAACTCTATGGTGTTAAAGATTCTCTTCTTCCTTATCATCCCCCAATACTTTCCTCCCATGCAGATTCTGAATTTTTTTCCCCAATACCCTCTACGCTTTCTCCTGAAACATTGAATATTGTGCGATTGATTAACAAAGATCTGAAAAAACCATCTGCAATTTCTTTGAAGGTGAAAACAACTGGAGATTCAACATTTTGAATTCAAGATATTCACTGATGTTTTTTAATATCACCATTTTCTTTTTTATCTTCGCTTTTTCCATTTTATGTGGAAAACTGAGTGTCGATTATGTGCTCAATTCCTTTCCTCATTTTGAACGCTTTAGAATTGGAAAATGGAGTGCTTATCCAAAAATGGGAACCGCCAATATGGATCCTTATACCCGCGCCCGCACGACCAAACGAGGCATTGTTTCACTCGGACGCACTGAAGGTCTTCAATTCCAGATTTGGCAAGACAACCAAGGGCGTCCACTCCACCCCCACTGTCATTATTTACTCAAAGGCACCATCCCTGAAACTCGTCTTTTCACCCTTTATACAGCTGACAAATCCCTAAAACCCTATACTTCATCCAAAGAAATACCTTTTGAACTCCACACGAACGCTATTATTTATGAGCATGATGGCTCATTGCGCATCAATATTTCACCTACACCACAAGCTGGCAATTGGCTTGCAACAGTTAGTCAAAAAGAATTCGGGCTTATTCTTACCTTATACGATACCTCAATCATCTCTGCAACGGCATTACAAAAGCTTACAATGCCATCAATAGAACAAATTCCATCAGGACAAATAAATTGTGACTAGATTTATTCATACCGCACTTCTTGCAATCATTGGCGCTATTATCGTTCATATTTGCGTTCTCTTTCTGATCCCCTATTGGGCACAAAATAATATATGGACAGCACTTAAAAAATCCGGAGCCCCTTATCAATTTGTTGCTTTTACTCCCGATAATCCTATTCAACAATCTGCTGATCCCCTCTTTCTTCTTAAAGTCTGCAGATTTAATCTTGAAAATGGACCTGTTCATTTAAAAGCTTTGAAAACACGACAATTTTGGTCACTAGCAGCCTACTCACACAAAGGAATTATTTTCTATAGCCTTAATGACCGAACAGCCCCTGATAATACACTCGATCTTATTATTGGAAAACCAATACAAATCATAGAACTCAAAAAATCAAAACCTAAAAAAAATGCCAATTCAGTTTTGGTTGCTAAAAATTTGAATGAAGGTTTTGTCATTTTACGTATTTTTGCCCCTTCTTCACTTGCAAAAAAAGAAAGTGAATCTTTTCTTTCATCTGCGACCTGCCGCATATTTTATGAATAAAAACGGAGTAACCTCTCATTTGTACAATACCTTACTTTCTATACAAAATACATGAAGCCTATCAAAATGGTTATCTTTTTTCTCTATTAATTGAATCTTCGAATTCAGATTTATCTGATTATAAATCCCTCAATTTTTTATTGAGATAGAATGAAATCTCTATTGCACATCATCATATCCTATTTGATTACGCATTATCTGACAGAAAAAACTCCCAGCAATCAGAAGAGAAAATCAAGAGTAAAGTTCTAGAAAAATATGCTGCTAACAACCGTAAAACTTGTTATTTGAGTTTATTTCTTTTTATTTACAAACATTCCCATAAAATTCGCATCAATGACATGATAAACTATAGAAGAAATACTGATTACCTTCAATGAAGTGCAAAAATAATCGCTGGAAACTTATAAGACATTATGCATCCTTGACCTCAAAAATAAGTGCTTTATTTTTGTTTTATGAGCATAAGCTTTTTGTAAGATATGCACTCTGAAAAAACTTGGCTTATAGTTTACAATTGAGGGGAAAAAACTTCATGAAGAAGAGATATGTTCGGTTCGTTTCAAGAGCAGCAGTATGGTCCCCTCGATTTGGTGGATTGTCGTTCTTTGTTTTATTATTTTCAGTCATTTTACAACGTTTTTCCGTCATTAACGTAACCGACTTCATAATTTTGATCGGAATCTCTACTGGCTGTGTGATTATTTCTCTTTTTCTTGCTTTAAAAGCACTTTACAGCTTATGGGTCTATGGAGCCCTAGGGGGAATGAAAGCTTTAAAAGGAATCATTTATTCGGTAATAACGACTACACCATTGATGCTCTTTTTTGGACTTTGGTTTACCTTACCGGCTCTTTACGATATTTCTACCGATACACAAAGCCCGCCGGCTTTTTTTCGCACAATACGTCCCAGCGATGCTTTACCGCTCAAAAGTGTTTTGACTGAACAAGCAACATTACAGATGTCACAATGGCCAGAAATATCGGGGCGCCGTTATGATGGTTCACCTGACCGTATTCGCGAATCTGTTCTCAATGTTTTAGCAGCCTATGATTGGCCTGTTGTGGCTCAACGAGAGTTTAAAGGTGAAGAAAATGCGCTTTATATTGAAACGAGAGCTAAAACTTTTTACCTTGGGTTTATTTCGGATATCGTGATACGCTTAACTGATGAAGGGGATACAACTTTTGTTGATATGCGTTCTGCTTCTCGTTATTTGCCAAGAGATTTGGGGACAAATGCTGCTTTTATTATCGATTTTATGGATGCCCTTGATACGGAAATCGCTTCCCTTCCTCTTTCACAAGAAGATGAATAACGATCAAGAGCGAGAGAGAAGACACTTTATTTCACAAAAATTGCTTATTTTTCAATAAACATGATACATAAGCAAACAATCACTTTTCAAAAGCTATAAACTAAAAATTCTTATACAAAAGATAATATTCTCAAACCTAACCATTCTTGAAATAATGAAAAAGATTAAAAAAATAGGAAATAAAAAACAGAAATATTGATAATAATATTAAAGTCTCTGTCTAACTGTAATCAGTAAATATTTTTTAAAGTTTAATATTAAATAAATTATTATAAAACTCATATCAAAAACATTATTATATAAAGATAATAAATAATCATTTTTCATATAAATAACGTATACAAATAAAAAATGTTATAGAAAGTAATATAACAAATATAATGAACAAAAATGTGCTTAAAAACATTTTTTTCACAATTTCTTTGTTACTATAACCTTTAAATTTATACCGTAAAAACATTGCATAGAAAAATATAAAGAAAAAACATGTAGAAGATAATAATTTTGCAATAATACGAATAATATCACTCATAAAAAATCCAAATTAAAAATATATAAAAACAATAAACATTAATATATATTATATCATATAAAACTTAATAATTTAAAATAATATAAAAAACGAATTTATTCTTAATTAATGATTTAATTTTAATATTTTTTTCATTACATACCTTAGATACATAATACAATTTAAATAAATATAATTAAACAAAAAATGCAAAAAACAATTTATAAAGTATATTAAAAATATATATAACAAATAAAATTTCCAAATTAATCTATAATTATAAATTAATAATGAATAATCATTGTTCATAGAAATAACGTATATAAATAAAAAATATTATAGAAAATAATATAAAGAAAAAAAATATTCTTAACAAAATTTTTTTCCAAATTTCTTTTTTACTATAACCTTTAGATTTATAATATGAAAACAATGTATAGAAAAATATAACTAAAGCACCTATAGAAAATAATAATTCTACAATAATACTAATAAGCTCATTCATAAAAAAAATCCAAATTAAATATATAATTTTGTAGAATTATGCACCTAAACCTTCCTGTCAAGTTTGTAGACACATAATTATGCCTACAAGCTTGTTCATTTTAGAAATATCTGCTGATTTTTATATTAGCGATAACATTCACAGCCTATATATCCCAAACCTGTACCAAATCCTACTGCAGAGCCAACTCCTCCTCCTAATGATAGACCTCTTCCGCAGCGCCTATTGGTCCTCCAACTGACACCCCATAACTCCACCAATTACCACTCCCATATTATGTCCCCTATGTCCCATTGAAAATCCTGCTGAGAAATAATCTCCAACAGTACACCCAAGTCGTGATCCACTGCTTGAAAAATTCATTGAAGTAAAATTAGACCAACCATTAGAAAAACTAGAACCAAATGAACGAAACATATAAAACCTCTTTAATTATTGTTAAAAATAACTGTATCACAAAGATACAGTGGAAAATTCATTATTGTTCACTTTATAAGAAGTAAAACATAATTTGTAAAAATAATAATAAAAATACTGTATAAATAATAAATACATTATGTTTATATTATATTAATACAAAATGTATATTTTGTATTAATATAATATTATTTATAATACTGTTAAAATATGCGACATCAATCGCTCTTTCTCTTAAATAAAATCATAAATTCAAATGAGACATTCACAAGAAAAACTAGTATTCTTTTCTCTTGGTTTACAATAACAACAAAGAAATATATTTATTATGTCATCGAACTCAGTTGCGTTGCTGTTGTTTTGCGTTTGCTGGGCGTGGTGAATCCTTTTATTTTTCAAGCGATTATCGACCGTATTCTCCCTTTTCAGCGTATTGAAAGTCTCTATGCTATCGTTGTCTTGATGGTTGCTATCATGCTGTTTAGCACAGCTCTTAGCACTCTATCAGGCTACTTAGGTGCTTATTTAGCCAATCGGCTTACGCTAGAATTTGGACGGCGCATTTACACCCATCTTTTAAGTCTCTCCTTGCCCACTTTACGCCGTTGGCAAGTAGGAGAATTGTTTTCACGTATTGGGGAAGTTGATACAATTCGCGGTTTTTTAACAGGAACCATCGCCACAACCGTACTGAATGTTCTGTTTGCCATTATTTATATTGCTGCACTCTTTTCCATTAGTCCAAAACTTACCTTCATTGTCCTTATCATTTTACCTTTACAAATGGGCTCTTTAGCGTTAGTCGGTCCCTTCTTGCGCCGCCAATTACGCCGTGCTTTCACTCTGCAAGCTGTCCATAAATCGCGCCTTATTGAAAGTTTTACCAATCTTGAAGCCATTAAAGCACACGTAAAAGAATCTGCTCATACAATACGCATGCAAGAAACTTTAGCTCGTAGTTTAGATCAAAGCCTTACAACCAGTAAATTGCATCTTCTCAATGGAGCCATGAGCCATATTTTTGGTGATCTTTTCACTATTTTTATTATCTTTTTTGGTGCTCAGGCAGTTCTTCAAAACCAGATTACGCTAGGGCAACTTATTGCCTTTCATCTCCTCGCTGGAAATGTTTCTGGTCCTATCTTAAGCCTTGCATCCCTATGGGAAGAATGGCAGCATTTGAAAATCTCTCGTCTTCGTTTGGGCGATATTCTTAACTCCCCTTCAGAATGGGAAGAAGAAAAGCCGCCTCTTCAACTCAGCGCTCCTCCTCATCTTGAAGCCAACGATCTCTGTTTTTCTTATGGAGATAAGTCCATTATCAATCATCTTGATGTCTGTTTACAACCTGGGCAACCAATTATGTTACTTGGTCCTTCAGGGTGCGGAAAAACAACCTTGGCGAAGCTCCTTTGTGGACTCTATCCCCCAACAAGCGGAAAGATATTGATTAACGCCCAACCTTTACAGAATTTTGATGTCCGTAGCGTGCGTGAAACAATTGCGTATTTTCCTCAAAATCCTTGCCTTTTTTCCGGAACTATTCTTGAGAATATGCTTCTTGCTAAACCAGATGCCACTAAAGATGAAATCGACGCTGCACTATATGTTAGTGCTTGCCATGATTTGATTGCTCAGTTGCCCTTAGGACTCAATACTCAAGTAGGAGAGCAAGGTAGTTTTTTATCAGGTGGTCAGCGCCAACGCTTGGCTTTAGCTTGTTTCTTTCTGATAAACCCAAGCCTTCTTATTTTGGATGAACCTACTTCCGCATTGGATGACGCTGTCAGTGCACAAATTGTTGAGCATTTATATAAACTTTCGCAAGAACGTATTGTTCTTGTTATTACCCACAAAAGCGACCTCTTTCCTCAGCATGCAACCGTCTTAAACTGTACTGATTTGGAGGCAACAAATGGCAGATAAAGCTCCCTATTTGCGCCCTTTGTCACCAACGCTTCATATGGTGGTTGCTGTTTTGATCACCTTATTTCTCTTTATTGTGATCGGCAGCTTTATCGCAAAAACAGAGATTGTTGCACGGGGGCAAGGAAGTGTTATTCCCACCGCTTACGTTCAGCTGGTCCAAGCGCAAAATACAGGACGCATTGAGAAAATTCTTGTAAAAGAAGGGCAATTTGTTCATCAAGGTGATCTCCTTATTCAATTAGATCCTCGTGAAGCCCTCAATGAGTGCGCACGTGTTCAAGCAGATGTCGCGCAACAAACCCTTCAAGCACAAATCGCAACAGCTATTTTAACAGCTTTGCATGAAAGTGATCCTTTGGATAAAGATTTTGTGACCAAAGGACTTGCCTATCTGCCAGTTCCTCCTTCTGGCAATCAGACTGCAAGAATAGAAGGGGAAAAACTCATTAGCGCTGCCCTTCAATCTCTCCAAGATAAATTAAGAGCGCTAAAAGCACAAGCGGACCGCGTCGAGCGCAGCGGTGCAACACAACATGCGCAATTAGATAGGTTGGAAGATGATCGTCAATTAAGCCAAGGAAAATTAAAGGCTGCAAAAAGCCTAATGGAAACAAAAGTCATTAGCCAAGCCGTTTATTTAGAGCGTTTACATGATTTTAAAAATGTCGAGCATGAAATTTTAACCAATCAAAGACGTTTGGAAGAAAATGCCGCCGAAATAAACGCCCTCCGCCAACAACGGAAAAGTCTCATTTCCGATGAAATCGCCCGCTATCGCCAACTTTCGCGTGAAACAGAACTGAATCTTCAAGGATTAAAAGCAAAACTTGATAGCACTCAATACCATCTTGACCACTTATCACTCTATGCGCCTGTTGATGGACGTATCGATGATTTAAGTATCCATACTTTGGGCGGCTTTGTAGAGGCTGGTAAAACGCTCATGCGTATTGTCCCTGGTGCGGGCGGTCTCATTGTTGAAGCGTTTTTTGATAATCGAGATATTGGTTTTTTAGAAAAGGGCCAACGTGCTTACATCAAGTTTTCTGCCTTTCCACCTGAACGTTTCGGTGTTATCCACGGTACAGTCGTTAATGTAGGCGCTACAGCGCACTATAATAAAGAAATTAATGGTGTCTACGCTGTTTTAATCAAAATTGACCAAGATCACATCACTTTGAATAACAAACAACTTAAATTTATCCCTGGCATGACTGTAACAACGGATGTCATTACCTCAAAACGACGTCTCATTTCTTATTTCTTTGAACCTATCACCAAAATTTTAGAACAATCTCTAAAGGAAAGATGATGTCTGTAAATGAAAATCCATCACCATCACTCATAGATCCTCTTACAGCGTTAGGAGCTATGGTTGTTTTAATGCTTACATCTCCCTTATACCGCCGCTGGCGAATCTGGGATATCGAACGAAATTTAGGACCAGCTTTACAGACTGGGCAATACAAACTCTATAAAAATGAACGTGGAGAATTTTGTGCCTTTATCACTTGGGCTTTTTTAGATGAGAAAAATCATCAATCTATGTTTAAAAAAGGAGAATTTTTACCCGATGTCAATTGGCAGAATGGAAAATACGTATGGTTTATTGATTGTGTAGCACCCTATGGCCATACTGCTCATATTGTACGCGATATGCAACGAAATATATTTCCTGATCAGCGTTATTGCTACGCTGTTCGACGTAATGAAGATGGTGGAATACGAAAAATTGCACGCTGGTGTTGCTATAGAGCGCAAAATCCAGCCAAATAGTTTTTCTAAAGCAAGTGCGCATAAATCATTTACCCCTCGTCTTATAGAAAAGAATCTTTTAAAAGAGTTCTTTGAGCGATAGCTATAGCAAGAGAACCTTACCATATTTAGAGCTTCCCCGCTACAAATGGGTACTTTTCAGCTTACCAGACTTGCTATGAATAGCAATAGATGGTTAAGAGGGCTAATCCACTCTCAAGCTGAACTTTGATTAACATTTTACCAGAATTGGCTGGGGTACCTGGATTCGAACCAGGGAATGCCGGTACCAAAAACCGGTGCCTTACCGCTTGGCTATACCCCAAAAAAACACGCTTTATAGCGACTCCTGCACCTTATAGCGATTCCTGTGATTGGACGCAATATCTGAAAATCAAAGACTTTACTTTTTTATCATAAAATTTCTGAGTCTTGTATGGCATTGCCATCGATACAAATTCGTAGCAGAAACTGATATACAGTTGTGGTTTTAACATAAGAAAGAACCATTTATCCATCAATTATTTTGCTCTTTGTATTGATTTTCTAGGAACAGAAAATGAAAATCTTGCAGTTTACTCATGTATCTAATAAATTTGCATATGATTTACTTTTCTTGATATATTAAAATCCCATCTTGCTCAATTTAAGAAAAAAGCTGTCACCACATTGGCAACCGGTAAGTGTATGATAGTGCTGCTGTGCTCTTGCATTAAGCATAAAGATGGTAATGTCCACTAATTTTTACATTATATTATTCATGGGTAGCACCATAAAATAAAATCAAGCACATTGAAAAATATTTCCTAAAAAATAACACTTAATATTCTGTTGAAAACATTATGATACACCCATAAACTGGAAGAGTTTTGCAAAAATTAAAAACATTTTATATGGTATTTGAAAAAATAGAGATACAAAAACAAGGAATAATAGCTATTTCCATTTACTTTTTATTCAAAAGATAATGATATTTATTACCCACTCATAGATGTAAAAAATCTTCAGAAGCAATCTTTATGTAGACCAATACCCTTTTTGATTGATGAATATACATTTCCTAAAAGCTTCTTTTACAAAAAGAGAGACATTAAAACTATTTCATACAAATTAGGTATTCAACATTTGCTTTTAAATGCGGTAAATGGCAAATTAGGCTTATGAAATAAGCTTAACAATTAGAATCGAGGAGATTTTTAAATGGCTTTTGAATTGCCCCCATTGCCTTATGATTACGATGCCCTTTCGCCTTATATGTCACGCGAAACGCTTGAATATCATCATGATAAGCATCACCTCGCTTATCTTACCAACACCAATAATTTTGTGAGAGAGTTAGGCTTAGAAAATGAAAGCCTTGAAGATATTGTTAAAAAAAGTTTTGGAAAAAATATTGGTTTGTTTAATAATGCAGCGCAGTATTACAACCATAACCACTTTTGGCTTTGGATGAAAAAAAATGGTGGTGGCCAAAAACTTCCTGAAAAGTTAGCAAAAGCTATTGACGCTGATCTAGGTGGTTACGACAAATTCCGCGCTGATTTTATTGCTGCTGCTAGTGCCCAATTTGGTTCTGGATGGGCGTGGGTTGCTGTTAAAAATGGCAAGCTTGAAATTATGAAAACGCCTAATGGTGAAAATCCCTTAGTGCACAATGCTCGACCTATTTTGGGTGTCGATGTGTGGGAACATTCCTATTACATTGATTATCGCAATACTCGACCGAAGTACCTCGAATCCTTTGTAGACCATTTAATTAATTGGGACTATGTTTTGAAACTTTATGAAGAATGTGAATTTTAAACTGTCTCAATAATTTTTTAGTGTATGAAAGTCCCTATAATCCAATAAATTATCGGAGACTTTCATACAGAGGTATTATGGATTAGCAAAAGTCTTTTCCTGCTATCTTTAGAATATATGCATAGATATAGGCAACTTCTTCTAGCTTTGAAAAACGTCCAGCTGCACCAGCGTGCCCTGAATCCATATTAATACGTAATAAAATTGCATTATCGTCTGTTTTTAGGTCTCGTAATTTTGCCACCCATTTTGCAGGCTCCCAGTAAGTTACACGAGGATCTGTTAATCCTGCCATCACAAGTATAGGGGGATAGTTTTGAGCTTTGACATTATCGTAAGGGGAATAGGAAGCAATAAGCTTATAATCTTCTTCTGATTCAAGAGGATTCCCCCATTCGGCCCATTCTGGAGGAGTGAGTGGCAATGAAGCATCTAACATTGTCGCTAAGACATCAACAAAAGGCACATTTGCTACGATCCCAGCAAAATCCTGTGGAGCTATATTGGCAATGGCTCCCATCAACATCCCCCCTGCTGAACCACCATGAGCAATCAGCCGGTCGTGAGAAGTGAATTTATTGTTTACAAGGTAACGCCCACAAGCAATAAAATCTGTAAATGTATTGTACTTAAAGAGATGTTTTCCTTTCTCATACCATTCTACTCCCTTTTCTTTTCCTCCGCGAATATGAGCAATAGCGTAAATAAAACCTCTGTTTACTAGAGAAAGTACATTACTATTGAAACTGGCAGGTATAGAGATCCCATAAGCACCATAACCGTAAAGCAGACAAGGCGCACCACCATCAAGGGGAGTATTTTTGTGATAAAAAAGTGAAATAGGAATCTTCTCACCATCGTCTGCTATTGCTGTAATACGTCGTGTTACATATGCATCTTTATTATGCCCAGAGGGAATTATTTGCGTTTTTAAAAGCATTCGTTTACAATTTTTCATCTCATAATCAAACACTTGATCAGGTGTTGTCATAGACGAATAGGAAAAACGAATAGTTGGACTGTTATATTCTGCAACTCCTTGCAGACCTAAAGAATAAGCCTCTTCAGTAAAAGCAATGGAATTAACTTGTTTAGTGGTACGTTCCATTACTTTTATACGTGGAAGCCCCTCAAAACGTTCGATCCAGACAAGAAAATCTTGATAAGCATCATGGGATAATATTAGGCACCCAAGCTGATGTGGGACAAACTCAGACCAATTTTCTGATTGTGGAGATGTATATGGCGCTACCATAATTTTGAAATCTTTTGCATTATCTAAATTGGTCAGAATATAAAAGACATCACCACCTTCTGTAAGTGAATATTCAATACCTTTTTGTCGTTTCCGTACACATTGGGGAATAGTAAAAGGCGCCTCAGCAGGAATTAACCAGATCTCGGATGTTTCATGATCATGAATATTAATATAAATAACATCATTAAGCTTAGAACCGCTTACATCTAAGAAAAAACCTGGATTGTCTTCACGAAAAATAAGCTTATCTTGTGATTGATCTGTGTTTAATTGGTGATAATAGAGCTCTGAAGGTCGGTGGTTTTTATCCATCTTAGTATAGAAAAAACCTTCAGATCTAGCATCCCATACAATTTGACCAGATGTATCAGTAATTGTGTCCATACAGTCAGACAATGTCTCAAAATTACGAATTTTAGCTGTATAGAATTCTGATCCTTTGTCATCATAGGTCCATACCACATGTGTATGGTCAGGAGATTCTTGAACTGAACCAAATTTGAAATATTCTTTGCCTTCTGCCAAGACGTCACCATTAAGGTACACGTTTTTTTCTCCGCCATTCCTTGGTGTCCGAAAATAATGTGGTTGTTGGCCTCCGGTAACATAAGAGAATCCGTAAGCAAAAGAACCATGTTTTATAGGAACAGAACTATCATTCTCTTGGATCCTGTTTTTCATTTCGGTAAAAAGCAAATCTCGTAGTGGTTTTGTATCAGCCATTTGAGCTGATTGATAAGCATTTTCTTTTTCAAGATAATGTCGAATATTGAGATCAAGACAGTTAGGATTTTTAAAAACATCTTGCCAGTTAGACGCACGTAGCCAATGATAGGGATCATCACGAAAAATACCATGATATATTTCCTTATGAGTGATTCTAGATGCTTTGGGAGGAATTGCAAAAGTGCGAGTCATACACAATCCTATATTAAAATATGTTAACAGCTTCATTTATATGTTAGAATCACAATTATTGATGCAAGTGTACAAATCTATAAGTTCTATTCACTTGCAAAAATAGTGCCATGATAATTTTTAAACTAATACCTTTCTGTTCATTACATATCACAGCTATTGTTTTCTAGGGATATAATACCACTTTTATAATGAAAGTGACTGGTAAAACAATTAAACTATGAGAAAAAGATTTGATTTTTTTTGAAACAGTATAATCGCATAATTTTATAGAAATGAATAAATATATCATAAATATTATTATTACTTTATAAAAAATAAAAATATTCTATGTCGTTTTAATGAATAGTTTTATATTATAAACAATGCTATTGTGTCATGTTTGTAATATATATTGTTTTTTATTATTAAATTTAATAAATATAAATAATAAAAATAAATTTGAAATTTATTAAAAATAAACTTACTAAATTATAAGTATTCAAAACAAAAAATAATAATTTATATATTATATTTTTATAATTAGTAATTTTATTTTTACGTTCTCAAAAAAATAAATAAATTTCATCCTATATCTTTTTATATTTGTGATGTATTATATATTATGTATGATATGTTATAGGCTAAAAATATATTTTAGCATGTAATAATTTCGTTTTTCTTATTGTATATTATGACAAAAAATGGGTATTTATTTGATTTTTTTGTGTTTTGGCAATTTTATAGAATAATTGAATTGACAAAAAAGATTTTTGTACAATATGAAACTCATGTGCATGAGATCTTTATATCATGAGTATATGCACTATATCTCGATTTTGAATTACTCAATTTTAAATTAAAGGAAACAAGAATGGAACATCGTGCAGTCTTAGAGACTGAAAGCAATTTAGTTATTACATTGGTTGCTGATATTGTTGCTGCCTACGTGAGTAATAATTCTATTCGACCGACTGAAGTGCCAAGTTTAATTGCTGATGTCCATGCTGCTTTTCGTAAAGCAGGGAATCTAGAGTTAACAGAAGTCGAAGTTGAAAAACAAAGGCCTGCCGTTAATCCAAAACGTTCAGTATTTCCTGATTATCTCATTTGCCTTGAAGATGGAAAGAAGTTTAAATCTCTAAAGCGTCATCTCATGACACATTATGGAATGTTGCCAGAGGAATATCGTGAAAAATGGCAGTTAGATAGTTCTTATCCTATGGTGGCGCCTAATTATGCAAAAACACGATCGGCTTTGGCCAAAGAAATGGGTCTTGGACGCAAAAGCAAACGGAAAAAAACTAAATAATCTTATTTTGCGAAAAAATGGTTTCGTGTATAAAGTTGATTTTAATATACATGTTTTGTGTGAAGCTTTTGTATATATAGCAATTTCTATCAAGGGGATTACGTATAGCTTTCATTACGAATCCGTTTAATCATTGATTTCAAACCATTTGATCGTTGTGGTGTAAGATTTTCATTTAAACCAAGTTTTTCAAAGAGCTCTTGAGCATCAGAATTGCGAATTTCAGAAGCTTTTTTGCCTGAATAAAAAGCAAGAAGTATATAAATGAGTCCACGCACAATATGAGCATCGGAATCACCTTTAAACGTCAATATTGGATCTTCTGAGTTATTACGTGAAGATAAAAGCCACACTTGGCTAACACAACCAGGAACTTTGTGAGCATCATTTCGAGCGCTTTCCGGAAAAGGTGGCAATTCATAGCCAAGCTCGATGACATAACGATAACGATCTTCCCAATTATCCAAAAGCGAAAAGTTCTCTATAATAGTACCGATTTTTTCCGCCATTATTTTAGTCCTGTTTCGTTTGAATAATCATTCTTGAATACACTTATAAAAAATAAATATTTATTCTTCCTAACATAAATAACACGAAGAACGTTAAAAATCCTTATTTCAAGATAACATTTCATGGTTTTGTAAGAACTCTTGTATTTCTATTTTGTAAGAAACATTAGGGGAAGTCTCTGATATTATTTT
This sequence comes from Bartonella sp. CL71SXKL, assembly GCF_042194935.1. Classification (NCBI taxonomy): domain Bacteria; kingdom Pseudomonadati; phylum Pseudomonadota; class Alphaproteobacteria; order Hyphomicrobiales; family Bartonellaceae; genus Bartonella; species Bartonella sp. CL71SXKL. Next base: position 171,798 of record NZ_JBHINI010000002.1, read on the forward strand.
TGTTCCCTAATATGTTCCCTAAATATTCATAAGCAGCTCTTGCACCGTAATATGCGCGTTCGCCAAGTGAACTTAAAAAAGATTTTCCTACTTTACAGGTTTTTATATTACGGTCACAAAATGCGCCTAAATCATTTAAGGCTTCCTTAAAAGCAATAATCACATCGCTCGTTGTTGTCTCATTATTTTTGGGGCTAGAAGAATGATTACTGCTTGGATCTGCTACAAAAAATGAAATAATGACAAAAATAAAAAATAATAATAATAATAATTTGATTAAAAAACGTATCATGGATAATCAATGTAGCGCAGTGGTAAATACAATAAAAGAAGCATTTTATATACTGTTGCTTTATAAACAATTTATAAAATGTGCTTTTTATAAAATTGAGTATTCATGTATTGGGTCTATATCATTGGCTTTTTTATAAATATGGCAAAATTCCGCCGTATAAAATAGGATACATTGTCTATTCAGTAAAAAATTAACATCAAAATTATACACTTACAGGCTGATCATGTTAATGAACATACTATGGTAAAAAATGAGAGATATAATCATTGTCGTGTACATACTTATTTTAGATAATAGTTCACCATCTTAGCTTAGTTGAAAAAGCTAAAAAGAGTAAAATTCTGTTATTCTGACTCTAGTGTCGATAAAATATTTATATTATCTATAAAATTTTTACTAGCACATCATAAACATGATCAACATGTCGATCAAAATATTAAACAATAGATGCATCTCTTACAACTCCATCTAAAGATCTCAAGACCAGTTTTTCTATAACATTGTAAATCAATTTAATTGATACGAAGTTATTTACACTAAAATATAATTATATTAAGAGATAATTATATTTTACCAAACCGTTTATGGATAAGTAACCATCTATATGTAAATTATAAAGAATAGATAATGATTGTCATCTGTTTAGTGTTATAGGCAAATATTTTCAATTTTATTTTAAATAATAGGCAAACATATGCCCCAAAATGAAGAATAACGTGGCATTATTGTTTAGATAATTATATGTGATAATGCAGTTTGCAAACACCAAAATGATCTTGAATGCTAATCATTTGGTGCTCTCTTTATACACATTAAAGACTTGTCAAAACGAAATGAATAAAAGTTGCCAAGAACTCTTGTTGATTTATCAACTTATAAATTGATATAATGAAGCTGCTCATTTTAGGAGTTTGAAAGGAAAAATCAATAATGTCAATGCACTTCTCTCTGGCTGGAAGTAAGAACTGATTCATATTCGTTTCCTAATTTATATTTGTTTCTTTGTAAAAAATAAACGCAACTGAAAATAAAAGTAATGGCAACAAAACGAAAGACATACCGAAAAAAAACTGTAAAACACCGTAAATACTATAGTAGTATTGTTATAACACTTCTTCTTATAATTTTTCATTTTATTTTTTGGAGTGCAAAAACTCTTTATTTCTATACGCGAAAAAATACTTTATTTTTTGTTGGATCTCTTCTTTTTAGCATTAGTTTTTTATTTATTTCATTTAATGCTTTATTTTCGCAAATGACAACGCATCAAAATATTTTAACTCAAATGAAATTTTCCTCTGTTCAAAGTATAGGTAAGAGCTCTACTTTATCGGAAAAAGAAGAAAAATCACAAGAACTCTCCCGTGTAACTTCTGTACATTCTCAAAATCATAACCACACAAATTCATCTTTATCCTCTCAATCAGCAAGCATGCTGGAAAAGCAAAAAGAACTAGCAAAATTAGGCCTTTATGATGGACCCTTAGATGGATTGGAAGGACCTAAAACACGCCGAGCCATCACTTTATGGAAACAGCAAACTGCTCAGAGAATGCAAAAGAATGTTCTATCTAATCCCGCAACAGATGAAATCGCGATATTAATTAAGCAAAGCGAAATAGAAACAAACAATACAAAAAATATGACACACTTAAAAGAAGCTATTTTAGAGCCTTCTGTTGAAGATATTATACAAGTGCAAAAAGCTTTACATATTTTTGGGAATGAAGAGGTTATTGTCACAGGAATAGAAGATCAAAAGACGATAGAAGCTTTAAAACAGTTTCAAAAAATATTTGATCTTCCTGTAACAGGTAAAATTAATCACACAATTTTAATGAAAATGCGTGAAATTGGTTTATTTAATTGAAGCTAATCATCTACATTATAAAAATAATCTCTTAATTTATAATGATAATTCATCTTTCGTTTGTTTAATGCTCCCCTCAAACATTCCTTCATCTCAAGCCCTCTTATATTCAATCAATCAGAATGGTTTTCTTACACATTACATATTGAGCCGTATAATTTGCTGCAAGAAAACCACAACCGATTGCAGAAAAAAGAAATATTGCAAAATAGAAAACGCGCTTGTTCTAGCATTTTTATTGCTTCTGATGATAAAAGGACACAAAATTTTTGTAGTATCACGTAAACCTTTCATATTATCGAACCACGAATTGTCCATATATTATCGTCAATTTGATCTTTATAAATATGATGCAAAGAATTTATGCAAACACCTGTAAGGATAAGTAGACGTAAAGCTAGTTGTGTTATGGTTGTTGTTTTGCAAAGTATCTGAAAAAAACAGCACTTCTCTCCAATCTATTGCTGGAAAATTATGTGTTTTATGACATTGTTTTCCTAAAATAGCGTGTGTGTTTAATATTGCCTATAAATCAACATCTAAATTTAACGCAGCAGTATATTTGAAATAAATGTTAAGACAGTTTAGTACTTTTCTCAGCTGTTATAGCTTTTGTATGCCAAATGGGGGCAAGAATATTGCGCATCTCTGTTTGTATAATCTCTTAAAACAGGGAGACAGCCTAATTTGGGAAGAATATGAAATTTTAAGGTAAAAACCAGTTTTCATCTTTGCCATTTCCTTTTAATTCAGCTTTACGCCTTTCAAAGACATCTAAAGCAATATCTTTAAAATAATGGAGATTACCTATTGCCTCATGCTTTTATTTATCACATGTCTTTTTGAACTCACTCCCCCCTCACGCAAAACAAAATGTCCCAAACGAAATACACTTGGATTGCCATTCACGGGCTTTCTTAAAAAAACATCTCTTAAAGCACCCAAGAGCATTTCACAACAACGCCCGTGAATAATAGCAGCCCCTACTGCGCGCGCGCTATCATTTTTACACTTGTGAAAAAGCAAGCCAGCACCATTACACACTGTACCTACCTTCAATTTGTGACAGCTCTTGACACTTGAGACGATTCATAAGAGGCATATCCTTGCTTTATTTTTTTATCCACAGACGCTCATCCCGCCTATAACATGCAAAAAACATGGTTTTGATTGATTCATTATAAAAAAAGTTGAAATGAGAAGATCTTATGATATTTACAGCTTTTGTTCAATATAAGAAATAAAAAAATATCATTATAAATCAACATATTGTATAACTTTTATATTCCTTCATAAAGGTAAAGATGGTAGCGTATAGTGGAGTTTATAAACTTACGGGGGGTTTACATAATCCCCATTCCACGAATGTCAATGTGAAATGGACATCCACTGAGAGATGTCTATCTCAAACAGCATGATGTGCAAAAAAATACATTTGTTTGGAGCATTCTATTTTGCGTGAGGAGCTCATTCCCCCATAAAAAAGCAAACGCGTAAATTGACTGCACAATAACACGTTTCTCTCTATCAAGAGGTTCTTCAATAGAAAGTGTATTAATAATACATCTTTGTCTATCCTGCTTTATATTTTTTCTTATAAACTTCTAAAAAAGCACTTTCTCGCGTAACATAACTTATCGTGCATTTTAGAAGCATTTTTATTCCCTTTATTAAAGAAAATAAAAGAATATATAAAAATTTATTTCAGTAATAACGATACAACAAAAAATATTAACCCATTACATCCTTTTTGCTATTGCGGCCTGAGCTGCTGCTAAACGAGCAATTGGTACTCGAAAAGGAGAACACGAAACATAATCTAGGTTATTTTCTTCGCATAAAGTAATAGAAGCAGGATCACCTCCATGTTCACCGCAAATTCCCAATTTTATTTTTGCACGCTTTGAACGTCCACGCTGTACAGCAATGGTAATAAGTTCCCCTACTCCATCACGGTCAATAGACACGAAAGGATCTTGCTCTAAAAGACCTTTTTGAAAATAGGTTGCTAAAAAAGGAGCAGCATCATCACGGGAAATCCCAAAAGTAGTTTGTGTCAAATCGTTTGTTCCAAATGAAAAAAATTCAGCAGTTTCAGCAATTTCATCTGCTCGAAGTGCCGCCCTTGGAAGTTCAATCATCGTCCCAACCATATATTGAATAGTGCTTCCCTTTTCCTTCATCACTTCTTCAGCAACCTGATCAATACGCGCTTTTACAAAATCGAGTTCAGATTTAAGCGCAACCAGTGGCACCATAATTTCAAGCATAACAGGAGATCCAGATTTTTGGGCAGCTTCTGCTGCTGCTTCAAAAATCGCCCGCGCTTGCATTTCTGCAATTTCAGGATAAGTAATAGCTAAACGGCATCCTCGTAATCCAAGCATAGGATTAAATTCGTGCAACTGCTGAGCGCGTTCAGCAAGCACTTCAGCAGAAACCCCCATAGCTGTTGCAACATCAAGAATTTCTGCTTTCGTTTTAGGCAAAAATTCATGTAATGGTGGATCTAGCAAGCGGATAGTAACAGGTAAACCACACATAATTTCAAATAATTCACTAAAATCTGAACGCTGCATTGGCAAAAGCTTATCTAGTGCTTTACGACGACCACTTTCATCATGACTTAAAATCATTTCACGCATAGCAACGATACGTTCATCAGAAAAAAACATGTGCTCCGTACGGCAAAGACCTATACCTTCAGCCCCAAAAGATCGCCCCATACGGGCATCAGATGGTGTATCAGCATTAGCGCGAACTCTTATACGTCGCATCCCATCAGCCCATTCCATTAATTTTGCAAAGTCTCCGCAAAGCTGAGGCTGCAACATTGCAACTTTCCCTTTGAAAATTTCTCCACTTCCACCATCAATTGTGATAACATCACCTTTTTTTAAGCTTTCTCCTGAGGCAAACAACGTATTTGTGTTATAATCAATCCGCACACTGCCAGCACCAGAAATACATGGTTTTCCCATCCCCCGCGCAACAACAGCAGCGTGACTTGTCATACCGCCACGCGTTGTTAAAATTCCTTCTGCAGCATGCATACCATGAATATCTTCTGGGCTTGTTTCTACACGGACCAAAATAACTTTGCGACCTTCCGCCGACACAGTTTCTGCCTCTTCTGAAGTAAAAACAATTTCACCAGTTGCGGCTCCAGGAGAAGCAGGTAAACCACGTCCTATAACAAAACGTTCTGCTTTAGGATCAAGTGTTGGATGCAAAAGTTGGTCCAGCGACTTTGCATCAATACGCATCACAGCCTCTTCACGGTTTATTAACCCCTCCTCAACCATTTCAATTGCCATCTTGAGAGCCGCACGAGCCGTGCGTTTTCCTGAACGAGTCTGAAGCATCCATAATTTACCTTTTTCAATGGTAAATTCGAGATCTTGCATATCCCGATAATGCTGCTCAAGCTTCTGCGCAATCTGACATAATTTCAAAAAAGCCTCAGGCATAATTTTTTCTAACGACGGTCTATTTGAACCAGCAACAATACGCGCACTTTCTGTAATATTTTGAGGCGTTCGAATGCCCGCCACAACATCTTCCCCTTGCGCATTAACTAAAAATTCACCATAAAGTTCTTTTTTCCCTGTCGATGGATTGCGTGTAAAAGCAACACCTGTTGCCGAATCTTCTCCCATGTTACCAAAAACCATAGCTTGCACATTAACTGCCGTTCCCCAACTTTCAGGAATGCTATGTAAACGGCGATAAGTAACTGCGCGTGCCGTCATCCAACTTGAAAAAACGGCTCCAATTGCCCCCCATAACTGTTGTTCAGGATCTTGTGGAAAAGGGGTTCCTAATTTTTCTTCAACATAGGCTTTATAAGAAATAATAACATTCTTCCAATCATCTGCTGTCATTTCTGTATCAATAGTGTAACCATTGCATGCCTTTGCTTCATCAAGAATCTCTTCAAAATACGAATGGTCTAGCCCCAAAACAACGTTAGAATACATTTGGATAAAACGCCGATAACTATCATAAGCAAAACGTTCATTATTGGCTTGTAAAGCAATGGCTTTTACAGTCTCATCATTCATGCCAAGGTTAAGCACTGTATCCATCATCCCTGGCATAGAAGCCCTAGCCCCTGAACGAACAGAAAGCAAAAGTGGCTTTTGCTCACTCCCAAATTCACGTCCTGTTTGTTCACCAACACGTCTTAGTGCTTGCTTAACAGATTCCTGTAGCTCTTCTGGATATGATTTGTCATGGGCGTAATAAAAATTACAAACTTCTGTTGTCAGCGTAAATCCTGGCGGTACGGGCAAACCAAGATTACTCATTTCTGCCAAATTAGCCCCTTTACCTCCGAGAAGGTTACGCTCACTTGCACTTCCTTCTGCCTTTCCATCTCCAAAACTATAAACCCATTTTTTCACTGTACAAATCCTCCCATATCAGCATCAAAACATCATTCAACCGAGGCTCACTTAAAAGCAATGATTTGATTCAAAATTGGCTCAAAAACAATATCGCTTCATAAATGCATAATATTAATCCTTCCAAAGGAGATAATGGCCAAAAGTATCACTATCCATCTTCTGGAAGATTAAGATTCAGTTTTTAAGAAAACTATCAATCACCGAAAAAAATTCTTCTACTTTCATGGCACCTTCATATTTACTACCATTAATAAAGAAAGTAGGTGTTGCTGTGACACCAAGCTCTTTACCGCGTTCAAAAGATGCATTTACTTCATCTAAAATGGACTGATTTTTCAAACAAGCAGTAAAACTTTCATCTGTAAAACCAGCCATTAAGCCAATTTTTTTCAATGGTGTTAGAGCATTTTTTCCGAAAGCCCATTCATTTTGTTTTTGAAATAAAACTTCTATCAAAGGAAAATAGCGATCTTCTGGTGCACACCGTGCCAACATAAAACCTGCTGTTGCCCGAGGATCAAAAGCATATTCTCGGAAAATAAGTTTTACTTTTCCTGTTTTGATATATTTTTTACGAATTTGGGGAAGTATATCATTATAAAAATGCGCACAATGGGTACATGTCAACGAAGCATACTCAACAATGACGACTGGTGCATCCGCCTCTCCCTCAAAGCGATCCTTTACTTTACCCGATTGGAGAAGCTCTGCCATATCAACAGTTGTTGCCACTGGTTTGGGATCACGCGCTAAAGCAACTGTTACACTGTTTTGTACAATCGTTATGAAGAGAAAAATTATCCCGAAAGATAAAAAAGAACGATATTTTACCATAAATAATACTTTTCTGTTGTTATTAACGAATAGGAATCCAATGCTTTCTCATATATTAAAGAAAAATATATAAAATATCTTCCTATTTATTATTTTTTTCCAAGAAAATGCAACAGCCAAGTTTATAAAGTGCTTGGTGCAAGCTTTTATCTTCAATTCCTTCAAGCATTTTTTCCACGCATTTTTTGTCTTGTTCACTCAAAGGCGGTTTTAGAGGCAAGTGATTCATAAAAACCGACATACTCCTTTGCTCAATCTTGATGCGATCAATAGCAATATAGCCAAAAAATCCGTTAATTCTATGAAGTAATTCCTCTGTTTCATGCATCAATTTTAACGCAGCAAATCCTTCACATGCGACAACAAGTGTTGCTGGCTGAAAAACTTCATCTTGATCTGCACGACGTTTCCAAATAATTTTAAGCGGCATTGTATGTTCACTAATATCATAGCCCGCAATCTGTGGCCAATGTTCTATAAGCGCTACATTAAGCCCTGTCCGTTTGCGTAAAACTGGATCAAGTATTTTGTATACCGTCTCAGAAAGAGAATAAAAGATACGTTTTTTAAGTTGTTTTCTCATTTTTAGATCATTGTTCAACCGCTTACTAAATTAAAATCATTTGTTTCATCTAGAAATTGTTGCCTCCTCAATTTATGAAATATCAACAAAATAAAAAGCCTTTTCTCACCAGAGCCTTGACAATAAAGAGCAAAAAACATGAATTACAAAATAAATAATTTTTTCTTTTGCATTTTATATCTCCCTATGCTTGAAAGCAATCATGTATGAAATTTCTTCGCACCTCCTTGCTTGGTACGATCAAAATCACAGACATCTTCCATGGCGGATTACCCCTGAAAAGCAAAAACAAGGTATCCGTCCTGATCCTTATCAAGTTTGGCTTTCTGAAATCATGCTTCAACAAACAACCGTTGAAACAGTTAAGCCTTATTTTAAAAAATTTCTAAAACTATGGCCTGATCTTTTCTCTTTAGCAAAAGCCTCACAAGATGATATCATGAAAGCATGGGCTGGACTTGGTTATTATTCACGCGCACGTAATCTTAAAAAATGTGCGCGACAGCTTGTTGAAAACTACGCGGGACAATTTCCACAATCTGTAAAAGAATTGCGAACTCTAGCCGGTATTGGAGATTATACTGCCGCAGCCATTGCTGCGATTGCTTTTAACCACCCTGTAGCAGTGGTTGATGGTAATGCCGAACGTGTGGTAGCGCGACTTTTTGCTATCACTTCAATATTGCAAAAAGCAAAAGTTGAAATTAAAGAAAAAACACAAAAAATTACTGCTTTAAATCGTCCTGGTGACTTTGCTCAAGCAATGATGGATTTGGGAGCAACAATTTGTACTCCACGCAAACCATCTTGTTATACCTGCCCTCTTCAATGTTTATGCAAAGCAGAAAAGATGCAACAACCGGAGTCTTTTCCAGTTAAAGCCCCTAAAAAAGAACGCCCTTCAAAAACAGGTATTGCTTTTGTGGTCCTTAATAAAAAGAGACAAATTTATTTGGAAAAACGACAGACACAAAAGCTCCTTGGTGGAATGACCCAAATTCCTAACAATATTGGCATAAACAACGAAAATGGGCTCCAAAACGCACCCTTTACTGCCAATTGGCAATTCAAGGGACAAATTACACATGTTTTTACTCACTTTTCTCTAAAACTCGATGTTTACTATACCGAAGATGTTCATGAAATGAATTGTGAAAATGGTTGGTGGTGTAACATTCAACATCTTACCGAAGAAGCATTACCTACTGTTATGAAAAAAGCCATTTCCGTAGCACTTCCCAATTCTTTCAGATTTAAATAACCTTCCCTATTCATAAAAATGTTTTCTAACAGAGACTTTTGTATCTCTAGCAATTATTTATTAATCTGCAAAAGAAAAATTAAAAAAATGAAATAACCAATTTTTTCTACAGATAAGAATTAAGGAGGAATAGAAAAGCTTAGAAATCTTAAATTTAAATTTCAGGTTCTATCCTTTTTTCGCTTATGAAGGAGTAAGTCGGCTCCATCGTTATATTTACCAGCCCCCTCAACATCCCTTGGTACGTGAAACGGTTCATAAGAGGTATTTTTAGTTCTTTCGTTAACAATTTTTATTCACACGCCAACCCCGTTTATGACATGCAAGCAAGTAATTTTCATCGATTCAATATGGAACAAGTTTGAAATGAAAAAACTTGACGATATTCCGAGGGCAATTCAATATGAGTTGCGTTAAATTATCTTTATAAATAAATACATTTTACGCACTTTACAGATGTACGTATTCAAAAAAGCACTTAATTTGGAACTTCTGAATGAACCTTTTAATTCTGATATTTCATTTTTATAAGCTTATATTGAAATTTTACTGTCTTGGAACTAAAACTAGAACATAGAGTGAAAATTTCTCATTTTAATTTCTTCTACAAGAAGCATAAAAATACTCGCTTGCCGCTTACAAGCGAGATTAGTGTGTCAATAAAAAACATCTAAGAAAGGCATAAAACGCCCTCACGTCCATCTTAATCAAGATCAGGTACATTGGTGGTCAATAGAATGAAGCGATCAGCTTAGTTCATAAAACACCCGTTTTTAACATTTGTGAACGTATAATCATTCTTAAATGATCTATGGACTTCAACCGTCCATTTTCCTCATAATACCAAAAGGTCCAACCATTACAACTCTGCGAATCTTGAGCCTTTCTTCCCATTGCGTGAATTGAACCCGCTTCACCACCATGCATAATCGTACCATCAGCTCTTACAATAGCAGATACTTGCTTCTTACGATCATAAAGAACTTCTCCAGGATAGAGTAAACCTGCTTCAAGCAAACTGTTGAATGCTACGCGCGGTTCTGCTTTTTTTCTATCCAAAATCGCTAGTTCTGGTTGCGCTAAAGGTTGAACCGCCGCAATTCTCTCACATGCTGCATCGATGTAATCTTGCTCGCGTTCAATCCCAACAAAATCACGCCCTAAAAGCTTGGCAACAGCACCTGTTGTTCCCGAACCAAAAAACGGATCGAGAATAACATCACCAGGTTTACTAGAAGCCATAATAATACGCGCTAATAACGCTTGCGGTTTTTGTGTTGGATGCAATTTACGCCCTGAATCATCCTTTAAACGTTCAGCTCCAGTGCAGAGAGGGAAAAGCCAATCTGAACGCATTTGTAGATCTTCATTTGCCGCTTTTAAGGCATCATAATTAAATGTGTACTTTTTATCTTTTTGATCTCGCACGGCCCAAATAAGCGTCTCATGAGCATTTTGAAAACGGCGCCCTCGAAAATTAGGCATCGGATTATTCTTGCGCCAAATAATATCATTAAGCATCCAAAAACCTAAATCTTGTAATGCCGTCCCAACCCGAAAAATATTATGGTAAGATCCGATAACCCAAAGTGTTCCGTTGGGTTTTAATACACGACGACAAGCAAGCAACCATGCACGGGTAAAAGCATCATAAGCAGCAAAACTCTCAAACTGATCCCATGCATCATCAACCGCATCAACAAGCGAATGATCTGGACGGTATAAAGCTCCATCCAATTGCAAATTATAGGGTGGATCTGCAAAAATCATATCAACAGAATGTTTTGGAAGTTTTTCTAGAACGGAAACACAATCTCCTTTAAAAATTTTATTGCGCCATGGCATTTGTGAGGGGATACGAAGGAAATCTTTTTGAAGCTGAATAACTGTCATGAAAAACCCAACAAAATTAACTAAATTTGCCCTATAATCAACTAAAATAGTTTATAGGCCCGCATTACCAATCCATATTTACAAAATAGCGTAAACGTATCGTTAAAATTCTACAAAATTGATAATTGTTTTTGTTTTTTTAGTAAAAAAAACTTTCACATGAATGAAACCTTAATTTTCTTTTTTTCAATGTACTGTTCCCATATCTTTTATTTCGTAAAAGAATTAAGAATCATTTTCAAAACTTATTTTTATGAAATAAGATCCTCTCAATATCGTTTTCATGAAAATTGTCCATCTCGTAACATGTAAAGGAATATCTTATGCCTCAGATAGATCTTATTATTTTTGATTGTGACGGAGTTCTCGTTGACTCTGAATATCTTGCAGCAAAAATTGGATCACAATTGCTCAAACAAACAGGATATGAAATATCACCCGAAGAATTGAGTGAGCGTTTTGCAGGGCTTATCTTTCGCGATATTCTTAAACACGTTGAACAGGAAACAGAAAAACCAATTTCTGCTCATCTCATAGACCAAATGACTAATATTTTTCGTACACAAATAAAAACTAAATTACGGGCTATTGATGATGTAAGAGAAGCTGTAGAAATTATTCAAACACGCTATCCCTACTGTATCTGCTCTAATGCAAAAAGCGTAGATATAAAAGAGATGCTCACCACGGTTGATCTCTATGACCTTTTTGAAGGTAAAATATTTTCAGCACCTGAAGTTGGAACAAAAAGAACGAAACCGGCCCCTGATGTTTTCCTTTTTGCCGCACAACAATTACAGGCAGAGCCCCAAAACACTATCGTTATAGAAGATTCACTTCATGGTGTACACGCAGCCATAGCAGCAGGCATGCGTGTCATCGGCTTTACGGGAGGATCACATAGCTATTTTGGCCATTCTAATGCACTTGCAGAAGCTGGTGCAGAAACAGTTATTGCAAAACATGCTCATTTAGGAGAAGTCTTAGAAGCAATGGCAGTATGGCGAGATCTATTATAAAAAATCTCTTGAATATATCAATTTGTAAACTCTTGTAAGAAGCATTTTTATTCAAATGTCCTTCTCTTCTCGCTGCTCCTTTTATAATAACTTCAATAAATGCGTAATTCACGACACGGGTGAATTGCATCTCAATGTGAAGGAAAAATATAGCGCCTCATTGAAATCATAAGTCTGTTAACCATTGCACGTGCTTTTAAAAAAGCAAAAAACAGGGGTGCCAACTCATAAAAATTAAACCCTGCTTATCTATCTCAACTCCGATATCCCACTCCCAACCTCAGCAGCTCATCCTGATAAATTATTATATTTGTCAAAAAAGGAATATTACGATGCCTTGCTCGATAAGATGTGAGAATTGCTAGCCTCTTTCATCTGATCAAAAAAATCACATACTATGGTAAAATTGTAAGGGATGTGCCTATTGATCATGGAAAAAAATATTAAAATTCGCGGAATCTATGGAACACAAGAGTTTATTGAAAATGACAAAAGCGTCCTTGTTGAGTTACACGGGCTTATATTTACTCAATCCAAATCTCGTAAACTTGTTGAAGGCTTATTTACTTTGCTGCTCAAACAGTATTTTAACAGCATCAATTAGTACAACCTCCCTAAGATTACAAAAAACAAAAAGAATACATTTTTATGAAAAATGTGCCTTTTATAAAAAACATTTCATACCAAGTAATTTACAGACAACATGTTGATTTATAATCAATAATTAATCATTATTCAAATTAAGCAAAAAAACCGAATATTGTAAGATCCTCTCATTTAAAATCTGGATAAGCTGAATTAAAGAAATAAAAATGCCTTTTAATGAATTATCTCAAAAGGCAAAAATTAGTAGCAACATTAGGAGCGAGCAAAGTGTATGGCACTGCCATCTTTCTTCTTTATAAACGTCAAAAATTCTGATGTCCTAAGAATTTTATATTATGGGACTTTATCATCATATATAGCGTTGCAAAATAGGCTTGAGTACCTTGAGAACGGTTTCTTTAAAAAAGCACTTAAATATGAAACATACAATCATGTTAAACAACGTACAGAGATACCAGTAGTTGCTCAAAATTTTCCAAAAGCACTTAATAGACTTTTTAAATAAGCAATGAAATCAGATCTTTTCAAAAGTAATCCAACTTTAGGAAAAACACCCTTTCTAAAAATAAAAGCGGCTTTTCAGTTTGGAAAGAAGAACATGTCGAAAAATATTATCCAATGCTGATCTTTCGGCACTCATAAATATGTCTGAATTGACATTCTTCTATACACTTTACATCATAGTAATACGCCGCTCACATTGGCGAGAAAAAGATAATATCATTTATCTCTATCCAATTCGAGCTCTACTTTCCACTATGAGAGAGCTGTATATTTTTTAGTATCTATAACATATTATTATCTATAAGATAAATGTATATAATTAATAGTTAAGTAAGCAGTAGTATTATGCTATCATTATGCAATTAATAATCATTGAATAATAACTTGATAATATCTATATAACACATATTATTACAATAATGACTATCTATAATAACTCATATAAATAATAATATTTTAACGTGTCCATTAATATTTTAATTTTTTAATAATATTTTTATAAATACATCATAATTTTTATGTTTTTATTATAATATCTATAATAAATAAATTTATATATATTTATTATGTAAAAAGTTTGATCAACTTTATTATTTATAATTGTATTAAAAAAAATAACATTAATATCATTTTATAAAAATCATACGATAACCACGTGTTGTTTTATATATAACACATAATAAGATATTTCATAAATTTTTTTAAAAAATATTTTTGTAATTATTACTGTTACTTTTTTACAATAATAATTATAAAAAATTACAGTTATATTTTTATATGTATTTTTATTATTGACTAAAAATACATATTGAAATATATAAATTATATATAGTGTGAGATACATAAACATTATGTATATTTCTTACATATATAACTTAAAAATATTTGAGGTAAAGTTATGATAAAAATATTTAAAAATTATATCTTAAGCATTTTTATAGCGAGCACTTTTTTTATTTCACAAACTGTAAATGTTAATGCAAACTATTTGAAAAATGATACTCCAAAAGAGGAACTTTCTGTTTTCCCAATGGAACAAGTAAAATATGCGACATCCGATGTAGTTTCTACGACTGCTTTCTATGTTCCATCTGTAAATTATCAAACAGAAAATGGAACAACTGGTGAAGGAAAATTAGAAAAGGTCGTTGAGCCTATAACTATAGGAATGGGACTATTGTTTACTGGATATGCAATGAGCTTTATAGGATCGATAATAAGTTGGATAAAGGACATAGTCTTGATGTTCAAATAATTCAACCTCATCTAGAACTCTAGAATATTAGCTTCATTATGTGTCTATAATTTATTGTAAATAATTACATAATGAAGCTCATCTTTCTACAAAATATAAATGTTGTAGATTATATCCAAATATCCAAAGTATAAATTTACGCATATATATAGTATAAAATATTTGAGGTAAATTATGATTAAATTATTTAAAAATCATATATTAAGTATTTTCATTATGTCTGCCTTTTCTCTTTCTCAGGTTGTAAATGTACATGCAAACTCTTTGCAAAATAGTACTCATCGTGAGAATACTTTTGTTTCTGCAATAAAGCAGAAAAGAAAGGATGCAGTCCATACCGTTTCTCTCTATAGACCCAGTTTAAATCGTGGAGTGAGTAATGAAACTACTATTGAAGGAAAATTTGAAAAGGTCGTTGAACCTCTTACAATCGGGGCTTTTGGTATGGGGATGGCACTTGGATATGCATCAAGTACGATAGGCATGTTTTTAGGATGGATAATAAGTAAAATAATATCGTGTTTTAAATCTCGTTAGAATTGAAATTTCATCAGAATAAAACCTTCTCATATGAAATATAAACTATGGATATATTCTGTGTTGATCGATTGTTGATGACAAAAAACTAATGAATTATCACACTAAGAATGAAAAAAGCTTTAAATGCTTCTGTTTCTCTCAATGTGCACTAATTCTGCCGACGAATCTATTCAATTCAGATTAAAATAAAAGTAAAAGTATTGGTGAAAAATTATGATTAAAGTATTGAAAACTTACGTATTAAATATTTTAATAGCAGTTTCTTTTTTGCTTTCACAAGTTATAAATGTTCATGCCAATCATTTGAACAATGATACTCAATGGGAAACTGTCTCTTTAATAGAACAAGGAAAGAAAAAAGCTATCGATATAGCGGCTCTTTATGTCCCAAGTTTCACTCATAAAGCAAAAAGTGAATCTGCCTTTGAAGGAAAATTTGAGAAAGTGTTTGAACCAATTACGCTAGGAATTTTTTCTACAGTAGGAGCTTTAGGTTTTGGATTCTTGACTGGATTTGTTATGTCCATATTTAGCGGGATAATCGGATGTGCAATAGGAAAAATTAAAGGAAAATAATTCAAAGATACTCAGTATTTTTTCTATTAAAAATGAGAATACTTTACAGCCTGCTTCACATCATTTAGCAGGCTGTTGTATGTTTTCTATGGATAAACTTTAAGTTACCATACTGTATAGCATAAATATAATATCTATTATTATACAAAATGATAAATTATGCTAAAAAAAGATTATGCAAAGTATAGATTTGCGCACGAAATGCCATAAAATTACCTTATAAATCTTCCAGTGTGAATTCTGAGATGTATCATTTTAACATTCGGTTTAGCAGATGTAATTGTTACAAAGTATTAAGAGCATAAAATAACTATGAATGATTGAGTTTTATACAAAAGTTCTTCAGTAACTACCATTCTATCTATTTAATTTTATTATTTTAGAAGGTGCACAAGTGAAGATACGTTGTAAAATTTAAGTGAGTGAATAATAGAGAGGAAATTTTCATCTGCAACAGATTTTCTGTGAACATTTGACGTTTATATCTTAAAAATAAAAATGCTTAAGACTATTTCCTTTCATTATTGAGTTAAAAAGAAGAAAAAAAGCTCTATCCATTTAATAATTTAAATATTATGAAAAACGTGAAATAAATAACTTCACCAATTTGCCAGAAATAAAAAAAGGATAAGACTTATGGAATATATCAGCACGAGAGGTGAAGCTCCTGCTTTAAGCTTTACGGAAACAATCATGACAGGGTTGGCAAGTGATGGGGGACTTTATTTGCCAGATAAATTTCCTCAGCTATCATTTGATGCGTTACGAGCACTTCGTGGTCAGTCCTATACAACAATTGCTAAAACTATTCTGTGGCCCTTTGTGAATAACGAAATCGAATATACAGCTTTTGAAAATATGATCGCTGAATCTTATGCAACCTTTCACCATCCAGCAATCTGTCCGTTACGACAAACTGGAGCAGATGAATTTATCCTTGAACTCTTTCATGGTCCTACTTTAGCTTTTAAAGATGTAGCAATGCAGTTTCTTTCTCGACTGATGGATTATGTTTTGACTGAAAAAAATAGATGTGCAACGATTATTGCTGCAACATCAGGTGATACAGGTGGAGCTGCGATACAAGCTTTTGCTGGAAAAGAACACTCAGATATTTTTATTTTATTTCCTAAAGGACGTGTATCACCTGTTCAACAACGGCAAATGACAACCAATCAATGTTCAAATGTTCATGCCATTGCCATTGAAGGAAATTTTGATGATTGCCAAGCCCTTGTCAAAGCAATGTTTAATGACCACAATTTTCGTACAAAAAGAGCACTTTCAGGTGTGAATTCTATAAATTGGGCGCGTATCATGGCGCAAATTGTTTACTATTTTTCATCTGCACTTTCTTTAGGAGCTCCTGATAGAGCTGTTTCATTTACTGTTCCTACTGGAAATTTTGGTGATATTTTTGCAGGTTATGTCGCAGCCCGTATGGGATTACCCATTGCTCAACTGGTCATCGCAACGAATGATAACGACATCCTTGTACGTACATTGACCAGTGGTACTTATGAAACACAACCAATAGTCCATACAACATCACCTTCTATGGATATTCAGGTCTCTTCTAATTTTGAACGTTTGCTCTTTGAAAGTGGCAATCGTGATCCAATCTGGATTCGCAATGCAATGGAAAACTTGAAAAAAACGGGGCTCTTTACTCTTGATGAAAAGCAACTCAAAAATATTCGTTCCCTATTTTCCGCCGGGAAAAGCAACATGGCTACAACAGCTCAAACAATTGATAGTGTCTATAAGGAAAGTGGCTATCTTGTTGATCCACATACAGCGGTTGCTCTTCAAGTAGCGCGTGAAAACAAAAAACCGCATATTCCAATGATCGTTCTTGCCACGGCTCATCCAGCTAAATTTCCTGATACGATTAAAAGCGCTTGTGGCCTTCATGCTCCATGGCCATCTCATCTCAATGATGTAATGAAACACGAAGAACATTTTATAAGTCTTGCTAATGATGAAAAAATAGTAAAAGATTATATTTCTTTAAAATCGCGTGCATCTTATTAAAGTTAGCTGCATTAATTTAAATCAAGAATATTCTAATACCTTTACAATGAGGTATTTAGCTTATTAATGGAGTTGTAAATACATGGATGTAGATATATGTCGCCTTAATAATGGTTTGACTATCGCCACACATACAATGCAACAAATTGATAGTGTTGCCCTCGGGATATGGGTTAAAGTGGGCTCACGCAATGAAACCTCCACACAGCATGGTATTGCTCATCTTCTTGAGCATATGGCTTTTAAAGGAACCGAAAACCGCACTGCTTTTCAAATTGCAACCGATATTGAAGATGTTGGCGGTGAAATAAATGCTACAACCAGTATTGAAACAACAGCTTACTTTGCACGTGTACTTAAAAGCGATATCCCTCTTGCTATAGATATTTTAGCCGATATTTTAATGCATTCAAAATTTGACGACAATGAACTAGAACGAGAAAAACAAGTAATCTTTCAGGAAATTGGTGCTGCCCATGACACTCCTGATGATATTGTTTTTGATCATTTTACAGAAACAGCCTTTCGTCATCAATCCCTTGGGCGCTCTATTTTAGGAACAGCTAAAACTATTCAATCATTTACATCTACTGATCTCCATGATTTCATCAATAAACAATATAGTGCAGATCGTATGATTGTCGTTGCAGCAGGAGCTGTAAAGCACGAAAGTTTTTTGCGAGAAGTTGAAAGTCGTCTTGGTACTTTTCGCTCCCATTCAACCGCACCTCTTACTAATCTTGCAAATTATGTCGGTGGCGACTTTCGTGAATATCGCGATTTAATGGATACACAAGTTGTTCTAGGGTTTGAAGGACGCGCTTATCACGCGCGTGATTTTTATGCGGCCCAAATTCTTTCAATCATTCTTGGTGGTGGTATGTCTTCACGTCTTTTTCAAGAGGTAAGAGAGAAACGTGGATTATGCTATTCTATTTATGCTTTTCATTGGGGATTTTCAGATACTGGACTTTTTGGTGTTCACGCAGCTACCGGACAAGAAGGGCTCAAAGAACTTATTCCTGTGATTCTTGATGAACTTTCCAAGGTCAGCAAAAATATTCACGCCAATGAACTGCAACGAGCACAAACGCAATATCGTGCGAACCTGACAATGTCACAGGAAAATCCTTCTAGTCAAGCACATCTCATTGCTCGCCAAATACTCCTTTATGGTCGACCAATTCCAATATCGGAAACAATTGAACGCCTCAATCTCATTACTCCTAAAAGATTAACTGATTTAGCACATCGTCTTTTTACAAACTCCACACCAACACTAACTGCTGTCGGACCTGTAGGACCCCTCATAAATTTTGATGATTTAACGTCAACTCTTTCATACAAGCTAAAGTAAAAACTTTTTTTCAAAGCAGCATCACAATAACATCACATATTTTATCATAAAATTTACCACAAAAGCTCTTCTCATTAAATAAGTTTTGGAAATATTGGGCAAAGAGGCGTACAAAACTACCCAATTCATACTTCATGTGATAAAGATTCTAGTGAGTGAAGGTATATCCGTGAAATTTGGAAATTCATGATTTAACTTTGCCCTTTTAAAATATAAAACTTCATTCGCTTCAAGTTCTATTGGAGCAAATGGGTATGTGGTTTATTTGTATATAAAATCACATAACTTAAGAAAAAGTGATACCAATTTATTATGTAAATAAATTATAAAAGGTGGACGTTTTTTCTCAAAAATAGAAATGAAAATTAAACATCCTAAAATATTGAGAGTGGGACATTGTGAAGAGTTTGCGTAAAATAATTGACATCATTTTCATTGTAGTCGTTAGTTCTTTTGTCCATCTTACATCAGCACAAGCAATTGAGCCAGTTAAAATTTCTTCTCAAGATGCTGCTCTTGATCTCTCAAAAGCAATTGAAATTCACCATACAAACAACTCTATTTTTCAAACAAGTACAGCGCCAGGACCAGATGGTATTGTATGGCGTATTGAAGTGCAGGCAAAAAATGAAAAATTTTCCGGAAATTGGGCAGTTTTTTCTCTTGCAAATCCAACAGATGAACAAGTTGATCGTCTCATCGTTGCCCCCCATTATCGCATGGCACGTTCTGGATTTTTTTGGCCAGACCTTGGATCATCAAGGATTCAATCCATAACGCCAAGCGAAGGTTTTTCCCTCGATCGTCAACTTAGTGCAAACTCTGATATCTTTCGTATTACTCTTAACCCTGGTGCTGTTGTTACATTTGTGGCCGAACTTAACTCTGCAAATCTACCGCAAATCTATTTATGGCAACCTGAAGCTTATAAAGATGCAATTAATTCTTATACGCTGTATCATGGTATTCTTCTCGGGATATCAGGTCTCTTAGCGCTTTTGTTAACTGTTCTCTTCGTCGTCCGTGGAACAGGGCTGTTTCCTGCAACAGCTGCTGTTGCTTGGGCAGTGCTTTTTTATATTGGTATTGACTTCAACTTTTTAAATAAATTCTTTGCAGTTACACTCACAACCCAACCAATCTGGCGTGCTGGTACAGAAGTAGCACTTACTGCTACACTCTTCATTTTTCTTTTTACCTATCTCAGCCTTAACCGCTGGCATTATCATTTTAGTTACGGTGCTATCGCTTGGACCATTGCCTTTTGCAGTCTAGGAGCCTTTGCTATTTATGATCCCATCAGAGCAGCTGGGATTGCGCGTTTGTCTTTTGGCCTTACCGCTGTGCTTGGTATAATATTAATCATCTATTTCTCAATCAGAAGCTATGACCGCGCTATTATGCTTATTCCAACATGGTTGCTCATTAGCTTTTGGTGTGTTGGAGCCTATGCCTGCATAGCTGGACATTTAAACAATGATATTATCCAGCCAGCATTAGCGGGGGGATTAGTGCTCATTGTTCTTCTCATAAGCTTTACTGTCCTGCAACAAACTTTTTCTAATGACGCTTTCCATGAAGGAATATTTTCCGACCTTGAACAACAAGTACTCGCAGCAAAGGGAGCTGGAAATATTATTTGGGATTGGAATATTGAGCGTGACCGTATTGTTGTACATCCAAACATGGCAACCCTTTTTGGTACTGAAATTCATAACCTCAATGGACCTATGCGCAACTGGATTTCAGCCTTGCACCATGATGATCGTGAACGCTTTCAAGCTGTATTGGATATCATTCTTAAAAATAAAAAAGGGCGCATTGATCAAATTTTTCGTCTTTCTTCCGGTGGTGGTTATTATCATTGGTTTTCTCTTCGTGCACGTCCGGCTATGCAAAAAGATGGAAAAATCACACGTGTTATTGGAACCATTGTCAATATTACTAACCATAAAAAGTCCGAAGAACGCTTATTGCATGATGCAATCCACGACAGCTTAACCGGACTTCCTAACCAACAAATTTTCTTTGATAGACTACAAAATTATACCTCTTTAGCGAAAGCAAATATCAAAATTAGACCGACTGTCTTTATGATTGATTTTGACAATTTTCGCCAAATTAATCGCAAATTAGGCATAGCTGTTGGGGATACTGTACTGCTTATAATCGCACGTCGTTTAAATCGTCTCATTAACTTTCAAGACACCTTATCGCGTCTTTCAGCAGACCGCTTTGCAATTATTTTACTCAGTGAAACCGAACCACAAAAAATTGCAGCATTTGCAGATCATTTGCACAAAACAATTTCAGCACCTATTTCACTTTCAGAAAACAAAATAATCCTTTCAACCTCTATCGGATTGGTTACATGGAGTGAAAGCCGATCGACGGCTAAAGATATTTTTAATGATAGTGAATTAGCGATGATTCGCGCAAAACAAATGGGTGGAAACCATATTGAACCTTTTCGTCCTAATTTTCGCACTTTGGGACTCGAACATAATACTCTGGAGAAAGATGCTCATTATGCCATAAAACGTAATGAGATGAAAATCCTCTACCATCCTATCCTTAATTTATCAGACGGACATATTATTGGTTTTGAAACAATTGTAGAATGGCATCATCCCACTTATGGAAATTTAAATGTCTCTGATTTCATAAAAATCGTAGAAAATGAACAAATTGTTATGGATTTGTCACAATTTATCATCGATAATGCCATTATTGATCTTATAAATGTACAAGAAAAGTTTTCCCAACAATCTTTCTTTATTTCAATTAATTTACCAAGCGCAGAAATGATTCATCCTCGTTTTATCAGTCAGTTGCGTGCCGCTTTGCTTCGCCATCCGCTTCACAAAGGGCGTCTGATGATTGAAATATCTGAATTTGTCTTAAGAAATAATCCTGAACAATCAGCACACTTTCTTGAACAAATTAAAACACTGGGAATGAATCTCGCACTCGATAATTTTGGAACAGGTTATTCGTCTCTGACCTATCTCGTACGTTATCCATTTGATATGGTTAAACTTGATCGTTCACTTATCTCAATCGACTCTCTTAAGAAGAAAATTGTTCTAAAGTCTATCATTAATATGGCAACAGATCTTAATTTGCAAATTATCGCAGAAGGTGTTGAAAATGAAAAAGAAGCAATCTTTCTTCGTCAAGAAGGCTGTAAATATGTTCAAAGTACACTTGTGACGAAACCGATTGCCATAGAAGAATTAATTACACTCGTTCAGAGCCATTTCCCTTATAAAATAAAAACATAATGGATAAAATAACGTGTAAAGTTAAAAAGCTTAGAAAAAACTCTACGCGTGTCCCATTTCAGAAGCAAGATAAGTTGGATCGATACCCATGCGTGTTAAACTTTTATCATATTTGCAGCTTAAATCGCTTTCAAAAAGAAAACTAGGTGATGTAGAACTGATTAGCCAACCATTTGTAGAAATTTCTGCCTCAAGTTGCCCCGCTTTCCATCCAGCATAGCCTAATGCGACCAGTGCATGTTGCGGACCTTGTTCGCAACTGATCGCTTTTAATATATCAATTGTCGCAGTAAAACAGATCTTATCTGCAATAAAAACAGTTTCTTCACAAGCATAATCATCTGAATGAAGGACAAAACCACGCAAAGGATCAACAGGACCACCATAGCGAACTGGAAACTGTTTTATTGGTTCAGAAAGACTTTTTTTTTGGCCACTGTCTATGACTCCCAAATGAAGCAAAAGCTCTGGAAAATCAATATGATGCAATTGATTAAGAATGATGCCCATCGCACCGGCATTAGAATGCGCACAAATATAAATAACAGAACGAATAAAGCGTTTGTCATTCATCCCAGGCATTGCTATGAGTAATTGTCCACCTAAAAAGCCATTACACCGCTTCATTAATCTGTTATTCTCCATAATTTACATGATAAAAGTTTGTTCATTTAGCACACTAGGAAAATAAAACTCCAATGAAAAAAAGTCGTATATTTACAAATTTACAAAATATCGCAACTTTCTTTTATAAAAAGCTTTTCGTTACTTTAAGCTTAACATTCATAGTTTTAGAATTACTTAACATTCCTGTAAATGCTCAAACAGAACAAAAACTCCAGCTTTTCGCAACATCTTGGTATGAATCAGATGGTGGTCGTATCCGATTAGCGATCACTGAACCTTCTCTTTCTGGAATAAGAGAAGGCATTATTGAAATTGAACTTAAACCAGGATGGAAAACTTACTGGCGTAATCCAGGTAATTCTGGCATGGCACCATTTTTTAATTTCAACCAACAGATTTCTTATGAAATCTTCTATCCTACTCCACAGCTTTTTGAAACAGAAAATGATTGGTCATTAGGTTATAAAGATAAAGTAATATTGCCCTTCAATCTTTCTGGTTCAAGCAAAAATTTAAGTGGTGCTTTCACTCTTGGATTATGTAATAAAATCTGTCTTCCATTTACTATTAACTTTGATTTTTCGCCATCTGCTCTTAAAAATAAACATCTTCCTGCTTCCTTCTTAAAAAAGGCGCAAGATTCTTTGCCCCGCATGATGCAGAATGCACTAAAAATAAGTGCCGAAAAAAATAACAGTACCCTTCTTATAAAAATACAAAATAACAACAAAACTACACCTTCCTCTCTCTTTTTAGATGGAGGAGAAATGCAAATTGGAGCAGCAAGAAAAGTCAGTGATAACGCAGAATATACACTCTTCAGTGCTCCACTCTATTTCGCACCAGAAGAAATAAACCAAAAAATTTTTTATACAGTTTCTTTTAAAGATCACGCCTTAAGTGGAACATTCATATTCCATACGCAGCCAACCCCGCTTGCGACTCCGTGATAAAAGAAAAAGCTCCCAAACAGCAATTATGCTGGAAAACGTCCATTTTCACGATATTGAGTAATTGCTTTGCGAGCAAGGGCATCTGCGCGTTCATTTTCTGGATGTCCCGCATGCCCTTTTACCCAGTGCCATCTGACTGTATGACAAGAACTAGCATCCTCAAGAGCTTGCCATAGCTCCATATTTTTAACAGGACTTTTTGATGCGGTGCGCCAATTATTCTTTTTCCAATCTTCAATCCACTTAGATATACCGTTACGCACATAAACTGAGTCTGTATAAAGATCGACCAAACAGGGCTCTTTAAGCGCCTTTAATGCACAAATTGCCGCCATGAGTTCCATTTGATTGTTTGTCGTATGGACCTTACCGCCATAAAGCTCCCGTTCATGACCATTCCAGCGTAAAATTGCCCCCCATCCTCCAATTCCAGGGTTCCCTGAGCAAGCACCATCTGTATAAATTTCAACGACTTTTTGTTGAGTTGCCATAAAATTTAAAAACCTAATTCACTTAGCGAATTTACATTACTGAAAAAACAAAGCTTGTGCCAATACTCCCATGGATCTTTCTTAATAACAAAGCTATTAGGCGGTGTATTAAACCAATCATATAGACGTGTGAGTAAGAAACGTAGAGACGCACCACGAGCTAATAAAACCATCTTGTCCAATTCTAAAGGGATCAATGGTCTTATTTTTTGATAACTTTCCAATAACTTACGTGCTTTGGTAAGATTATAGGAATGATCAGGCTCAAAGCACCAAGCATTTAAACAGATCGCTAAATCATAAGCAAAAAAGTCATTACAAGCAAAATAGAAATCTATCATCCCAGAAAGACGATGATTCACAAAAAAGACGTTATCATTAAATAGATCTGCATGAATAATGCCTATTGGTAAATTGAACGGCCAATTTTTCTGTAAAAAAGCCAATTCCAACTCAATTTTTTGTCCAAATTCTTTTAACAATGCATCTTCTTTGGTTTGACAACGTTGCCACAAGACCTTCCAATCCATAACAGAAAGAGTATTTTTACGACTAAGTGTAAAATCCTGTCCTGCTAAATGTAATTGTGCGAGCCCCATCCCCACTTCGCCACAATGATCTATATTGGGCTGGCGGATCCACTCTCCTTCCAGAAAAGTAATAATAGCGGCAGGACGTCCTGCTAATTCACAGATCATCATTCCATCATTTTGAATAACAGGTTGAGGACAAGGAATTCCACGCTGTCCTAAATGCTGCATCAAGCGACAAAAAAAAGGTAAATCATCTTTTGAAATACGCTTTTCATAAAGTGTTAAAATAAATCGCCCTTGTGTTGTCTCTAACATAAAATTAGAATTTTCAATCCCCTCCTCTATACCTTGATAAGACAAAAGTGATCCTATTGCATAACGTGTTAAAAACACTTTTAAATCATTTGGGTGAATATCTGTATAAACGGCCATTATTCTGCTTTCGTTGTAGATATGTTTGTATTCTGATTTTCATTTTTTGCATTATTTGCTGGACCATTGACGAAAGCCATATCTTGAGACGTTAAAATGACGTCACGTAATTCGCGACTCACTAAAAATTTTTCCGTTTCTACCGCTGTTTCAGCTAATTCTATTGTGACATCATAACGCTCACGAAATGCTGAAATAATTTCATCAATAATAATTTCAGGAGCCGAAGCCCCTGCTGAAAGACTGACAATAGAAAGAGATTTTAGGTTTTCAAAATTAATTTCATCAGCGCGCTGAACTAAAATAGCTTGCCGCGCACCAGACTTTTCGGCAACCTCTACTAAACGTCGTGAATTAGAAGAATTTGGTGCTCCAACAATCAAAAACAAATCGCTCCCCTTTGCCGCTGCTTTAACCGCATCTTGTCGATTCGTTGTAGCATAGCAAATTGACTCAGCCGCTGGGGCTGCTAATGTAGGAAAACGTTGTTGTAATATATCGATAATTCCTGCAGTATCTTCAACAGAAAGCGTTGTTTGTGTCACAAATCCTAATTTATCTGGATCATTGGGTTGATAATGCAAAGCATCTTCTATCGTTTCAATAAGCGTCACAGCCCCTTCTTCAAGCTGTCCCATTGTCCCTATCACCTCAGGATGACCAGCATGACCAATCAATATAACATGACGACCATGACGTTGATGTCGTATCGCTTGTTTATGAACTTTCGAGACCAACGGACATGTTGCATCGAGATAAAACAAATTATAGCATCGCGCTTCTTCTGAAACAGATTTTGGTACACCATGAGCAGAAAAAACAACCGGTTGATTGCGATGTTCTTCTGGAATCTCATCAAGTTCTTCGACAAAAACAGCTCCCCGTTGCTGTAATCCCTCAACCACGTAGCGGTTGTGTACAATTTCATGACGAACATATACTGGAGCACTATATTTTTTTAATGCAAGCAGAACAATCTGGATAGCACGATCAACCCCTGCACAAAATCCACGTGGACCACAAAGACGTATCGTTAAAGGGGGAAGTCCAGACATAAATCATCCTTAATCTCTATAGTTTTAGCTATATATTCAAACAACCTATTATTATACATGAATAAGCAATGTAAAAAAACGCGCAATATCATCTTTTGCATAAGAACAGACTCTATCGTGTTTTCTTACAGAATTTTCTTGAAGAAAAGCTCTTTTTAAATTTGCTTTTTCATTTTATTTGCCTAAAGAGCGATAAAATACCAAACAAGAGATTCAATCAAAAGAACTCCAAAGATAGCTGCCAAATAGAGTAACGAAAAGAAAAACGTTTTTTTGGCCATCAAAATAGTTTCATTATGTGTATCAGCTTTCCATAAACGATAGGCAAAATAAATAAAGATAATGCTTAAAATTGTTGAAAAAATACCATAAAAAATTCCGCCAAGACCAATAAAGCAAGGAGCAGCAGCACATAATGCCATCAAAATAGTATAAAATAAAATCTGTTTTTTTGTTGAATGTTCACCTCGTACATTAGGCATCATAGGGATGCCTGCAGCCTCATAATCAAGAGATGAAAATAAAGAAAGAGACCAAAAATGGGGGGGGGTCCACATAAAAATGATCAAAAATAATAAAAAGCTATCAATACTCACTGTCCCTGTTGCCGCGGCCCATCCAATCATTGGTGGAAAAGCCCCAGAAGCACCACCAATAACAATATTTTGTGGTGTGATACGCTTTAACCAAATTGTATAGATAACGACATAAAAGAAAATCGTAAAAGCAAGAAAAAATGCCGCAAACCAATTAATGAAGCTCCCCATAACCAATACCGAGAGCATAGAAAGAACCATGCCAAAAATAAATGCCTTTTGAGAGCTGATTTTACCCATGGGAATGGGACGCTTTTTAGTCCGTTCCATCACAGCATCAATGTCAGCATCATACCACATGTTCAGTGCTCCCGCACCACCGCCACCAGCAGCAATACATAAAATTGCTAAAAAACCATACCACGGATTGATAGGAACAGGAGACACCATCAAACCAACTAAAGCCGTAAAGATCACAAGAGACATAACACGTGGCTTTAATAATGTGATATAATCACTAATAGTGGATTTTGGTGGCGTTGGTTTACCATTCACAACCGATAACTTTTCTGAAACTGACATTCCACTCAAAGCCCTTTTCCATTTCTGTCATTCACAAACCCAATATTATCTGACAAATATTATCTAGCGTATGGAAATGACCAATTAAGACCAATCGTATTTTTGAGAAAATATGAAATATCTCTTTCGCACGTATACCCTAAAAGTAGATGAAAATACTGGCAATAAAAACACATTTTTTCAATCAACGTTCTTTCCCATATTACAAGTGTATCATAAAAATATATCCTATGAATTAATATATTTGGGTAAATACTGATTTTGTGTTATAGTTTTTTATAGGGAATTCATTTTTTATGTAAATCTATGCATGGTTGTGAGTGTTAAGTCGGATAGGATTTTCTGTGATACTTTATAAATTACTCAAAAAAACTTTTTTTATTGGCACTGTTTTTTACACACTTTATAGTAGTTTTATCAGTCATGCATTTGCACAAACACCCTATGCGCAAAGTGTCCCTGCTCCACAAACCTATGGTGCATGGACAAAAGTTTGTTCTCTACCACCAGGTACACCTAACATGCAGTGTGAAGTTGTACAAAACGTTCACACACAAGGGCGTCAAGATATTACCTTGCGCGTTACATTTTATAAACTTCCTCAAAAGCAAGGTGCCTTGATGCGTGTTTTTGTTCCGATTCGCGTTGAATTACGTCCTGGCGTTGGAATTAAAATTGACGATAAAAATATGGGCAGAATGGAATATCGTCGTTGTCTTGGTGATAATTGTGTTGCTGAAGCCTTTCTTAAAGAAGACATATTGCGGCTCTTTTTAAAAGGAAAAATGGCAACCTATTTTATCTTTACAACTCCGGAACAAGGGATTGGAGGTTTTGTTGACCTTCATGGTCTTGGCGACGCCTATGCAACCTTACCAACATGAGTGAAATCAATACACTTTAAACGATTGAAATTTCATCGTATATTTTGAAAGATTCTTAAAATTAGATTGATAAAAATCTTCTAAGCCCCCATAAAAATAGGATAATTCTTATGAAATCGCTGATTGATCATTTTGATATTGCTTCCTCTAAAGTGCAATCACTTGTACAGGAAACACTTCATCATGCTGATGATGGTGAGCTTTACCTTGAGTACACAGAAAGCGAAGCTCTTTTATTTGATAATGGGCAGCTTAAAAACGGCTCATTTCATCAAGATATGGGATTTGGACTACGCGTTGTTGCTGGAGAGGCTACTGGATATGCTCACTCTAGTGAGTTATCAGCTGCTGCACTCAAACGTGCCAGTGAAGCTGCTAAAGCTGTTACCTATAATAATCATGCAGGGCCTTATAGTATAGCACCTCAACAAACAAACAAAAGACTTTATCAACCGCATAATCCCCTTGATGCTCCATCATTTGAAGAAAAAAGTGCTCTTTTGCAAAAAATTGATGCCTATTTACGTGCTAAAAATGATAAATTGCATCAAGTGACTGTTTCTCTTTCCGGCTCGCTACAACATGTTGAAATTTTACGTGCAGATGGTTATTTGGTTCGTGATATTCGTCCCCTTGTGCGACTTTCTATATCTGTGGTCGTAGCTGAAGGCAATCGACGTGAAAATGGTTTTTATGGGTGTGGAGGGAGACAAGCATTTAACCAATTTATTCATGAAGACAATTGGAAGAAAGCTGCAGATGAAGCCTTACGTATGGCTTTAACAAATTTAGAAGCAGAAGCAGCACCTGCTGGATCTTTTGATGTTGTCTTAGCCAACGGATGGCCTGGTGTTATGCTCCATGAAGCCGTAGGTCATGGTTTAGAAGGTGACTTTAACCGTAAAAAAACATCCGCTTTTGCTGGACTTTTAGGACAACAAGTTGCAGCAAAAGGTGTTACAGTTGTTGATGACGGAACAATTCCACAATGCCGTGGCTCTCTCACTGTTGATGATGAGGGGACCCCTTCAGGATATAACGTTCTCATTGAAGATGGAAAGCTCGTTGGTTTTATGCAAGACAGGCTTAATGCACGGCTTATGGGAGGTAAATCAACTGGAAATGGACGGCGTGAATCTTATGCTTATGCACCAATGCCACGAATGACCAATACAATCATGCTAGGAGGAGATAAAACACCTGAAGAAATCCTTTCTTCACTTAAAAGTGGTATCTATGCTGTTTCATTTGGTGGAGGACAAGTTGATATTACTTCTGGAAAATTCGTCTTTGAATGTACTGAAGCATACCGAGTAGAAAATGGTAAAATTTGTGCACCAATCAAAGGGGCAACTCTTATTGGAAATGGACCGGATGCTATGAAACGTATCACAATGATTGGTAATGATAGTAAACTAGATAATGGTATTGGTATGTGTGGAAAAGCTGGCCAAAATGTCCCTGTTGGTGTTGGCCAACCTCACCTTCGAATCAATAATATGACAATCGGTGGAACTGCGCTTATAGAGGAATAAGCTTGTTCATTCCTTCCCCGTATTGCTTCCTTCTCGTCTATTACGACCATTTTGTTAGGGGGTACAATGCATTGATTTATAAAGATAATCTAGCGTTATTCATATTGTATTAGAACCTTGAATACCGTAAGATTCTCTCATTTTAAATCTGTGTCTGTTGAACCAATCAAAATCATTCGTTTATACATTACAGGCAGGGAGAGTTATATGGATAAAAACTGTACAAGAAAGAACTAAAGATTCTTCTTATGGACCGTCTCAAGTACCAAGAATTTTAGAAACATTGGGAGATGGCAAATATAACGATGGAACAGGCTTATTCAGACACATATTCTTCGTAATCCATTCGTCTTTTTTGTGGTTTTTTTGTGTGGGGTAACTTGTCTTTTATATTTCATAATAAAAAAGCACTTTCTACATTCAGTGCTCTTAGATCAACGAGAAAAAGGTTATTATTATAGATAAATTTTGGAGAGATTTTATAATAATACTCAGGTAAACTTTTAAAAAAAAATTAGGCTAAAGTTTCCAACCTTTCTTTTTTTTCTTTTTGCTCAAAACAGCAACAATTTCGACATGTGGTGACCATAAAAATTGATCGATCGGTATGATTTTTTCTACTGTATACCCCCCTGCAACAAGAAGAGATAAATCACGAGCAAATGTAGTAGGATTACAAGAAATTGCCACAACACGTGATACTGTTGTCTTCGCTAATTCACGTACTTGTTGCTCTGCACCAGCACGGGGAGGATCAAAAACAACACTCTCAAAACATTCAAGTTCCTTTACAGAAAGGGGATGTCGGAAAAGATCACGTTTTTCACAAGTGACCGTTTTTAAACCAGTCGCAAAACGTGCTGCTGTATTTAGATTTCTTAATGCATCTTCATTATTTTCTACTGCATGAACATTCATCTTTTTTGCCATACGCAAGGTAAATGTTCCTACCCCTGAAAACAAATCAACAGCATTCTTTGCTTTTTTTAAATGAGTCAAAATAATATTGCCCATTATATTTTCCGCTTCACAAGTTGCTTGCAGAAAACCACCAGAAGGAAATTCAACACGGACATCTCCAAAGTAAATCTCTGGTTTTTCTCGTTCAACCAAAACTTCACCGTCAACAGATAAACGTATAATCCCATATGAAAGAGCAGCACTGATCATTTTCTGACGAAGTGATTCATGGTGTATAATGCAACCGCTTAAAGCAACATCTAAACCATTTTCAACACATGTTATCGTAACATGAAACCGTTTGGCAGAGTTCTTTAGAAAAGCACAGAGCTCTCTGATATTATGCAACTGAGAAATAAGCTCTGGACGGCTTACTGGGCATTCCTCAAGAGCTACAATCTCATGAGAGAGATAACGGTTAAAACCAACTTTTTGCCCCTGTGGGGTCATGGATGCTGTTAGAGTAATCCGCCGTCGGCTATAAGGTTTACATTCTATTAAAGGCGCAACAACATTATTAAGTCCATACTTTTTAAGCGCCTCAACAACCAATTGTTGTTTCCATACGCGATAAGCATCCATATGCCAATGCTGAAGAGTACACCCTCCACATTCTCCAAAATGCTGACAAAGAGTATCAATGCGTTCTGATGATTTTTCTTTTAATGCTATATATGTTGCATATTTTCCATGAACAGTAATTTCAGCACACTCTCCTGGTAAAGTAAAAGGAACAGAAACGAAGCCGTGAGACGTCTTAGCAATACCATAACCATTTTCTCCGATATGATCGATTATGACATTGTCATTCACTCTTGTTTTTCTCCGAATAGTAAATATTCCACGTTGCCATCACCACCTGTAATAGGGGAAGAAATTAAACCTTTTGCACTCCACCCTGTTTGTGTATTTAACCAAACAAAAAGCGCCTCAGCAGTTTCTTTAGCACTTGATGGACTTAATATTCCTCCCTTACTAAAATGTTTACGACCAACCTCAAACTGAGGCTTTACCAGTAAAACAGCTTGGGCACCCTTCTTGGCTAAAGACAAAACAGGAGGCAATGCAAGTTTGAGAGAAATAAAGCTAACATCTGAAACGATAAGATCAATTTCTCGCCCACCTAAATGTTCCTGTTTAAAATCTCTGACATTCAAGCCTTCTAATAACGTTATAGCACTGTTGCCCAATAAACGTTTATCAAATTGATGATGCCCAACATCAACAGCAATGACATGATCTGCTCCACGCTCTAAGAGAACTTGCGTAAAACCACCTGTTGATGCACCAACATCAATGGCTGTCACTTTATCTGTTATAATTGGAAATGCATCAAGTGCAGCAATCAATTTTAACGCTGCCCGAGAAACATAATTCTGCGCTGGATCACAAACGGTAATCTCTGCATCATCAAAAACGATTTGCCCAGCTTTAAAAACGATTTCTCCGTTAACTTTAACAGTTTGGCGCATAACAGCATCACGTGCGCGTGAACGTGTCTTAAAAAAGTTTTTTTCAACTAAAAGAATATCGAGTCTTTTTCTGGCAGCCATCTCATACTCGAATTTTTTATCCTGTTCGAATCTCGCGGTCCAAAGCTGTAAAAACCGTGTTGACAATGCCCATAGCATCAAGCCCGATACGTGAAAGAACTTTTTCTGGTGAGCCGTGATTCAAATATTCATCTGGAAGTTGTAGTGTACGAACTTTCAAACCATGCTCTAAGAGCCCTTCTTGCGCTAAAAATTGTAATATGTGCGCTCCAAATCCACCGATTGCCCCTTCTTCAATTGTCACCAATACCTCATGCTCACGTGCCAAACGACGCATCAAATCCTTATCTAAAGGTTTTGCAAACCGTGCATCTGCAACCGTTGTAGATAACCCTTCAACCTCCAACGCATCAGCAGCTTGCAACACTTCTGACATCCGCGTTCCAAAACAAACCAAAGCGATCTTATTCCCTTCACGCAGAACGCGCCCTTTTCCAATTTCTAATAACTCACCACGTTGCGGTAAATCTATACCAATCCCCTCACCACGCGGATAACGAAAAGAAATGGGTCCCTGATCATAAGCTGCAGCTGTACGCACCATATGCATCAATTCAAGCTCATCAGAAGGTGCCATAACAACAAACTCAGGAAGAGTGGACAAAAAAACAATATCAAAACTTCCAGCATGTGTTGCGCCATCTGCCCCCACAAAACCTGCTCGGTCAATAGCAAAACGTACCGGTAATTTTTGAATTGATACATCATGAATAATTTGATCATAAGCACGCTGTAAAAAAGTAGAATAAATTGCAACAAAAGGCTTATACCCTTCACAAGCAAGTCCTGCCGCAAAAGTTACGGCATGTTGCTCAGCGATACCAACATCAAACATTTTTTCAGGAAATTTTTTCGCAAAAGAATCAAGACCTGTCCCTGTTGGCATCGCTGCTGTTATGCCAACAATCTTATCATCATGGTGAGCTTCTTCTATTAAAGCTTTAGAAAATACCTTGGTATAGGGTAGAATATTACTTGATGCTTTAACCTGTTTTCCTGTCGTGACATCAAAACGATTAACACCATGATATTTATCAGACGAGGCCTCTGCAGGTGGATATCCCTTTCCCTTATGGGTTACAACATGCACCAAAACAGGACCATTAGGATATTCACGAACATTTTTAAAAACAGGCAATAAATGCCCCAAATTGTGCCCATCTATGGGTCCAACATAATAAAAGCCGAGCTCATCAAATAAAGTTCCCCCAACCAAAAGTCCACGCGCAAATTCCTCTGAACGACGGGCCTTATCCAAAAAAAACTTTGGCAATTTTTCGCTCAACATCTTTACGCGTTCACGCAAATGACGATAAGAAGGACGAGACACTAATCGTGCAAGATGTGCACTCATAGCACCTGTAGGTGGTGCTATAGACATATCGTTATCATTAAGAACAACAATCAAGCGCGCATTCAAAACACCAGCGTTGTTCATTGCTTCATATGCCATACCCGCAGACATTGCACCATCACCAATGACAGTTATGATATTGCGTCTTGTCTCTGCTTTCAAAGCACTTGCCACCGCCATGCCAAGCCCCGCTGAAATAGAAGTAGATGAATGCCCCGCTCCAAATGGATCATACACACTTTCTGAACGTTTTGTAAAACCAGATAATCCGCCCTCTTGACGTAATGTGCGAATTTTTTCTCTACGCCCCGTTAAAATCTTGTGTGGATAGGTTTGATGACCAACATCCCAAATAATCCTATCCTCTGGTGTATTAAAAATATAATGTAATGCAACAGTGAGCTCAACAACACCAAGTCCCGCCCCAAGATGACCACCTGTTACAGAAACCGCATCAATTGTTGCTGTCCGCAACTCATCAACCAACTGTACCAAATCAGACTCATGCAATGCCCGCAAATCTTGCGGAAAACAAACACGGTCAAGCAATGGTGTTAGGACCTGAGACAAAAAAAATCCTTTCTATTATCTTAACTCAAGAAAACGCAACGAAATACATCTTCTCTACTCTTATTTACAGTTTTGCATCTTTTTTTACTGAAAAATGCTCTTTTCTATTGAGATGAACTATAATTTCCTCATTTTTAAATTATTATATAAAAAAGAAATCAATAAATTTTTCTGTTTATAAACTAAGGTTATTGCATCTCTTAAGTCCCACAATAAATATCCAAAAAGATTTAATATTATTTAGCATCAAGTGGTTCTACTCCTTCTGGAGAACCTTCTTCTGAAAACTGGATTTTTTCAACTTTAGCTTCAGCAACTCTTAAGAGTTTTTCACAATGCTTTTTAAGCGCTTCACCGCGTTCATAAATATCAATGGATTGTTCCAAAGGCACATCGCCACGTTCCAAATTTTCGACAATAACTTCAAGTTGCTTAAGCGCTTGCTCGAAACTTAAGGTCGTAATATCTCCCTCTTGTATCTCTTTTTTCATATGAACCTCAAAAAATATCTGTTCTGGATATACGAATTCCAAAACCTTCCAAACCTACATAATGGCGCTCTTTAGAAGCATAAACAATAACAGAGCCTATTCCTAAATATTTTAAAATTTGTGATCCTAAACCAATTTTGCGCCATTCTTCTTCGCGTTCAATCGCCTGCACATGGTTTTCTGAACTGTCTCTTGCCATGTTTTGAATATCAATAGTTGATTGTATAACAGATCCTTCACGCAAATAAATAAATACGCCACGTTTTTCTTTTTCCATCATACGCCGCATCATCACCATAATATCTGAAGTTTGACAAAAAACGTCATTTATAATGTTTTCATGATGTAAATACACAGGAATATCCTCCCCCTCACGGACATCACCAAAAACAATTGCAATATGCTGAACGGCTTCCCAAGGGAGTTGATAACTTTGAATAATAGCGGGACCTACAAATGTTTCAATAGGCATTTCTCCAACATTTTTGATCAATATTTCCTTACGTTGGCGGTAAGCAATTAAATCTGCAACCGTTATAATATGCAACCGATGTTCTTGCGCAAATTTCATAATCTGATCGCCATGTTTAACGCTTCCATCATCATTAACTAACTCACCGATAACACCAACCGGCGGCAAATTAGCTAATTTACATAAATCAACAGCCGCCTCTGTGTGACCTGAACGCATGAGCACCCCCCCTTCATGCGCAATCAAAGGAAAAACATGCCCTGGACGAACAAAATCATCCGCACTTGCATTTGAATTCGCAAGATTACGTACAGCTAATGTACGGTCATGTGCTGAGATCCCTGTTGTTATGCCGTGTTTAAAATCAACAGTAACCGTAAATTGTGTCCCATGTGCAGAATTATTATCTGGTACCATAGGAGAAAGATTAAACCGTTTTGCTTCTTTTTTTGGCATAGGTGTGCACACAATACCTGTTGTGTGACGAAGAATAAACGCCATCTTTTCTTCTGTACAATGCGCTGCAGCAACAGTTAAATCACCTTCATTTTCACGGTCATCGTCATCTGTTACCACAACAATTTCACCGCGTTCAAAAGCTTTAAGTGCAGAAACAATTTTTTTTTCATCATACGCCATTGTTCACCTTTTCAATCACCCAACTTGACCGCGATGTCTTAGATAATGGTCAGCAATAGCACAAGCAACCATCGCTTCACCAACAGGAACGGCACGGATCCCAACACATGGATCATGACGCCCCTTTGTTATAACGTCTATATCATGACCATCAACATCAATAGAGCGACGAGGTGTTAAAATTGATGAAGTAGGCTTTACAGCAAAACGTGCAACAATTGGCTGTCCACTCGATATTCCCCCTAAAATACCTCCCGCATGATTTGATAAAAAAAGCGGTTTTCCATCATTTCCCATTCGCATTTCATCGGCATTTTCTTCTCCCCTCAAGCGGGCTGCCGCAAAACCATCACCAATTTCCACACCTTTTACCGCATTAATCGACATAAGTAACGAGGCAATATCTTGATCAAGCTTTGCGTAAATAGGGGCTCCTAAACCTGCCGGAACATTTTCTGCAACGATCTCAACAACCGCTCCAACAGATGTTCCCTCTTTACGGAGTTCACTGATATAATCACTAAAAATGTGAACCATCTCTGCATCAGCTGTAAAAAAAGGATTATTATTAACCTCTGACCAATCCCAACGATCACGATTAATATTATGAGGACCAATTGCTATCACTGCTCCTCGTACAATCAAACCAGGAACGATTTTACGAGCAAATGCACCAGCTGCAACACGTGCTGCCGTCTCCCGTGCCGAAGAACGTCCCCCACCTCGAAAATCACGAATGCCATATTTAATATCATAAGTATAATCCGCATGTCCTGGACGATACTGATGGGCAATCGAGCTATAATCCTTCGAACGCTGATCTGTGTTTCGAATCAACAGAGAAATTGGTGTACCTGTTGTCACCAATGTCGTCCCATCGTCTTGAACAACAACTCCTGAAAGGACTTCTACTTTATCTGATTCTCGGCGCTGCGTTGTATATTTTGATTGTCCTGGTTTGCGTTTATCAAGATAAGCTTGAACTTCTGCAAGAGTAAAAATAATTCCAGGTGGACAACCATCAATGACACAACCAAGAGCAGCACCATGACTTTCACCCCATGTTGTTACACGAAACAAATGACCAAATGTATTATGCGACATGAAAAAGATCCGTTTCTCTGTCAAATATTACAACGACAACGCATGTTGTATGCTATACACAAGGTAGCTCTTTGCGCTCAAATACTCTTAGCCACTTTAAATTTGGTCAAATTACTGCTGTCCAATAAAATCCTATAAACCAAACTTTATTCTTTAACGACAGAAATGTCTGGTGCATCAACGGCTTTCATACCTATGATATTATAACCCGAATCGACATGATGGACTTCACCAGTAACAGAACGAGACAAATCTGAAAGAAAATAAAGCGCAGAATCACCAACCTCTTCAATTGTTACCGTACGACGTAATGGAGCATTATATTCATTCCATTTTAAAATATAACGAAAATCACCAATACCAGAAGCTGCTAACGTTTTAATGGGTCCAGCAGATATAGCATTAACACGAATATTTTGAGGACCTAAATCTACCGCTAAATATTTCACGCTCGCTTCAAGAGCCGCTTTAGCAACCCCCATTACATTATAATTTGGAACAACCTTTTCTGCTCCATAATAGGTCAGTGTCAAGATTGAACCACCATCTGGCATCAATTTTTCTGCACGCTTCGTTAGAGCCGTTAGGGAATAAACGGAAATATTCATGGTCATCATAAAATTTGATTCGCTGATATCAACATAACGACCGCTTAATTCATCTTTATCAGAAAAACCAATAGCATGAACTAAAAAGTCGAGTTTTCCCCATTTCTTCTCTATTTCTTTAAAGACCGTATCAATAGAGGCACTGTCAGAAACATCACAATGCCCACAAACAAACCCCTTTAATTCTTCAGCCAAAGGCTCAACACGCTTTTTCATTGCTTCACCCTGATAGGTAAAAGCTAGCTCTGCCCCTGCGCTACTTGCCGCTTTAGCGATTCCCCAAGCGATGGAGCGATTATTGGCCAACCCCAAAATTAAACCACGCTTACCGTACAATAAACCATTACCCTTAGCCATCAGCACTGCCCCATTGTTACTTAAAATTAATATTATTCACCTGCCTATGACACAGGTCAACTTTTTCTTCAAGCAATTGGTTTAAAATCAAACAAAAACTACGCTTTTATATATAAAAAATTTTAAAATTAATCTTGCTGCATTTTCAAAAACTGTTCTAGCGCGGCATTTTCACCTTCCGGCAACATAATGCGAACATGCACATAAAGATCATCTCTTGTACCATTTTTTAAACGAAGCCCTTTCCCTTTCAACCGTAAAACGCGATCAGAACTTGACCACGCAGGAATCGTTAAAACCACACGTCCCTCCAACGTCTCAACTTCTTCTTTTGCTCCCAAAACAGCATGTTTAAGAGAAACTGGTAAATCAAGATGAAGTGCTCTTCCTTCAACCCGAAAACGAGGATGTTTTTGAATCTGAATGGTTATCAACGCATCTCCTGCTTGCCCAAGAGCTACCTCTTCTCCCTGACCTTTTAAACGAATAACCTGTCCGTCTTCAATATAATCTGGAAGTTTAATTTTTAACTTTTTTCCATTTGGAAAAACAGCTTCCACCTTTTCTGCGCCAACCATCTGCTCTAATGTTATGGCAAGATTAGCACGCACATGTGCTCCTTGTTGGGGACGGTTATAGTGTGTGGAATTCGAAAAGCTACCTCCTCCTCCAAACAGATCCCGAAAAATATCACTCGCATCAAAACCTGCACCACCTGAAGAGGAAAAATCAAATCCCTTTGCTCTTCCTGAAAAAGGATTTTGTTTATTGCTAAAATTTTCACCAGTACCATAGGCCTGATAAAGCGGTTTTCCTTCCATATCAATTTCACCGCGGTCAAATTGTGCCTTTTTATCTTTATCACCTATAATTTCATAAGCTTGATTAATTTCAGCAAATTTTTCTTTAGCCTTTGCATCATCTCTATTATGATCTGGATGATACTTCTTTGCTAATCTTCTAAATGCCGATTTAATCTCTTGCGATTTTGCGGTACGTGCCACACCCAGAATCGTGTAGGGATCACGCATATTGCCCTCTTTTCAATTTCTTCGTTTTCAAAATATCAACTGATACGTTGTTAATACCCTTTATAGCTTCATCAATCTATTCTAGAGAATAATTTCTTCTTTTCTCTTTATATGTCTATCAATAAACTAAAATACCAGATAAAATGAGATATTTATTTAATATAGCTCCTTGTAGTCTATGCTAAAGTAAAAATAATTAAACTACCATAGAAATACACGATAGCATTGACTTTTTGAAAATAAGGAAAAATGGTACTGTGACTTCTTGATGATAAAGTAAATGAGAAAATGCCTCACCCATGCTCACTGATATTTGGAGAAACTATGAGCAAAAAAATACCAACAGATGATCATTTTATGCAAATGCAAAAACCTTTTGAACTTTTCGCAAAGTGGCTTGAAGAGGCAACGATAAGTGAAATAAATGATCCGAATGCTATGGCATTAGCAACAGTTGACGAAACAGGACTCCCTAATGTTCGTATGGTTCTCCTCAAAGACTACAGTCCCCAAGGCTTTGTCTTCTATACCAATTATGAAAGCTGTAAAGGACAAGAAATTTTAAAATCAATGAAAGCATCCTTAGGTTTTCATTGGAAATCGCTCCGTCGTCAGGTAAGAATTAGAGGAATTGTTGAAAAAGTAAGTCAACAGGAAGCCGATGCCTATTTCCAATCACGACCACGTGGTAGTCGAATTGGTGCATGGGCATCTAAACAATCTCAACCTTTAGACAATCGTTTTGTGCTCGAAAAAGCAATTGCTCAATATACTGCGCGTTATGCTCTAGGTAATATTCCACGACCACCTTATTGGTCTGGGTTTCGTGTTAAACCCCTTTCTATAGAGTTCTGGTGTGATCGCCCATTTCGTTTACATGATCGTCTGCTTTTTACACGAGATTGTGTTGAACACAGCGATTGGAAAAGACAAAAACTTTATCCCTAATCCTTCAAACTTCATCGTTATGAAGATTTTTTCTTCCCAACAGTTAAGCAAATATTTTTTATTTGAAAAATTCTAAAAGAAGATGATTTATTTTATTTAAATAGAAGAATTTCATTTCCACTGTAACAGTTGATTAGTAATATTTTCTACTGTATCGCTTAAAAATAGATTAGCAACAAGCTTATTTAAAAAAACATACTGTATTCAGTAGAAACTATGATTTTAGCTAACTTATTTTTAGACCGCAGGATAAAATATCGTCCATATACCCCCACATACTAAACCAGCAAAAATCACAAAACCAATAAGCGAATTAGATTTGAAAAGCCTGAGGCATTGTGAACTGTCATCTATATCAATGACTTTAATTTGAATAAACATATGGATGCTTGCCACAAAAATCCCCAAAAAACTAAGAACAGGGACTCCAGCTAAATAAAATGCTAGACTAATGAACATCACAAAACCACCATACAAAAATACTAAAGCACGCTTGGTTGCTTTACCAAAGAGAAGAGCCGTAGAACGGACACCAACAGTAACGTCATCTTCTTTATCTTGATGTGCGTAGATTGTATCATATCCTATGGTCCACAAAATTGATCCCACATAAAGCAAGATTGGTGCCCAGCTTAAACTTCCAAAGACAACAGCCCACCCCATTAATGCCCCCCAATTAAACGCAACGCCTAAAAAAAACTGCGGCCAATATGTTACGCGTTTCATAAAAGGATAAAATGCAACAGCTATCAATGACGAAATACCTAGAAAAAAACTAAACCTATTAAATTGTGATAAAACAACTAAACCAACCAAACATTGCACAAGTATAAAAACTCTTGCTTGAAACCGACTCACATGACCTGTCGGCAATGGGCGAGAACGTGTCCTTTCTACCTGAGCATCAATTTTA
The DNA here is from genome assembly GCF_042194935.1 of Bartonella sp. CL71SXKL. Taxonomy (NCBI): domain Bacteria; kingdom Pseudomonadati; phylum Pseudomonadota; class Alphaproteobacteria; order Hyphomicrobiales; family Bartonellaceae; genus Bartonella; species Bartonella sp. CL71SXKL. Next base: position 212,746 of record NZ_JBHINI010000002.1, read on the forward strand.
TGGTCAATAAGATCATTCCAAGTACATCCTGCCCCTCGCATAGCAATAGATCCCAGAAAAAAAAGAAAAAGATACCAAACCCAATGAAGAAACATTGATAAAAGAGTATCGTAATGCATTTTATAAGAGAAAAAAGCCATTGTTGTTGACCAAAAACAAGGCCACATCAACAATTGCCATCCAATAGGCCGATCCCAACGCGCCAATTGCGCATAAAACCATAAAGAACAGGGAAGGAAATTGTAGACCCATTGTTTGGAAGATGCATCCATAACCCGTCCTTGGCTATCATAGGACTGAACATGCGCGATATTTTTATTTTTTTTCATCAAATGATTTACCTTTGGTCTTGCGATAGAGACATTTCATTCTTATGAGAAGGGGATGAGATTAATCATCTTTTATGAGAGGAGCAAGCAATGAATATTCTTCTTATTGGCTCAGGTGGACGAGAACACGCTTTAGCATGGAAAATAGCAGCATCACCACTGCTAACAAAGTTATACTGTGCTCCTGGAAATCCTGCAACAACAGAATTTGGTGAAAATATTAATTTAAACATTGATGACCATTCCCTTGTTATTGATTTTTGTAAAGCACGTTCTATTGATCTTGTAATTGTAGGACCAGAAGCACCATTGGTTGCGGGTATAACAGACTCTCTTAATAGCGCTAACATCTGTGTATTTGGTCCTACTCAAAAAGCTGCTCAACTAGAAGGTTCAAAAGCTTTTACAAAAGATTTATGTCGTAAGAATAACATTCCTACAGGAAGTTACCAATGCTTTAATGATGCCTCTAAAGCTAAAGCTTACATTCAGCAACAAGATGTTCCCATTGTTATTAAAGCTGATGGCTTAGCAGCTGGCAAAGGTGTTGTGGTTGCAACAACTATGGAAGAAGCATTTAACGCAGTTGATGCCTGCTTCAAAAGTACATTTGGAGATGCAGGAAACAAAATTGTTGTAGAATCTTTTCTTGAAGGTGAAGAAGCAAGCTTCTTCTGCCTTTGTGATGGTAAAGTTGCTCTTCCTTTTGGATCTGCTCAAGATCATAAACGTGTAGGTGATGGGGATATTGGAGCAAACACCGGTGGTATGGGTGCTTATTCACCAGCGCCCATCATGACCAAAGAAATAGTGAATCGTACTCTCAAAGAAATTGTTGAACCAGCTTTAAAAAGCATGAAAGAAATGGGCGCTCCCTTTAAAGGTATTCTCTTCGTCGGATTAATGATAACGCAAAAAGGACCCGAATTAATTGAATTTAACGTACGATTCGGTGATCCTGAATGTCAAGTTTTAATGATGCGCCTCAAAGATGACATTTTGCCAATTTTTCTTGCTGCTGCTCAAGGAAAACTTGAAAATAAGCCTCTTCGGTGGTCTGAAAAAGCTGCTCTCACCGTTGTTATGGCTGCTAATGGTTATCCAGACTCCCCCCAAAAAGGTACTGTTATCCGTAACGTTGATCAAGTAAACTCTCTTCCCGATGTGAGAGTTTTTCAAGCTGGTACAGTGTTGCGTGATGGAGAACTCATTGCAAATGGTGGACGTGTTCTCAATATAACTGCAACAGGAAAAACGATTACGCATGCACAAAAACGTGCCTATGAAGCAGTTGATTGTATTGATTGGCCAGAAGGTTTTGTTCGTCGTGATATCGGATGGAGAGCCGTTGCGCGAGAAAATAAAATCCTTTGAATATTCTTTTTTACGATTTTATTATTTTATATAAGAGCATGACACACAAATTTTCTCACTGTTTTACGTTGACCATAATTTTGAAAAAATGAGTGTGCTTTCCTTTGAACAATCAAATATTATAAATAGAATATCTACTCATGATAAAATAGGAAAATTTTTTGAATCTGAAAATGTAATATAAAATGATCATTTTACTGTTACTTTAAACGTATTTTCTCATCACTTTTATAAACACTTTCTTTCTTATAAAGTCCTGAAGAAAAACATATATACTATCATTTCTTTTATCTATCGCGTTTTTAATGAAATTCCGCTTTTACAAAAAATAAAATGCCCAAAAAAGATAGTTATATTATTCACATACAAATTCTTAAACAATACCTCTCATGCTCATCACTCCCATTTTACGACACTACCTGCAAATAGTATAAATCCACTCTTCCATCTTTCTGGAATAAAAACCGATACCATCTTTGTATTTTCCAACTCTCAATATTACGATAACCCTTTCTATCTAAATGATTTTGATTATAAGAGAGAGAGATGAAATAAGAATATTCTGCAATATTCAAAGCTCTCATTCAACATGGAGAAATTATTTATAAAAAAATTCAAAAACACTTCCAGCAATCTGCTGGTGTTTTTATGATGTGGCAAAAACCCAAAATTATACCGCCAAAAAAAACAGTTTCTATTGTTATGAAAACCGTTTTTACCTCTCCGAAAAAAGCGTTTTACATAATCGATTTCTGCTGCCAATGTATGGTGTCAAAAAACTCTCATTTACAATCATTGACTTCCTCTTTTTGTTTTCAAGAACCAAAAGTCACACCAAATCCCGTCTGTAAAGGTCTGGATTCTCATTGAGCGGGTTCCTCTTGCTTCCCACTCCTATGCTGCACTTACACAAATACCTACAAGCAAACTTAAGAATATTTGCCATATCTCCTAAAACACTTCATGTGTGAAGTTTACATGCCTTATATTACCGCTCCAAACAACGATGTTTTACAGCACAACAAGATAAATGCTGACGGTAGTACAAAAATAAATGCATGTTAATATTACTGGAGTGCAATTCGATTCGCAATCACCAAACGCAAGCCTAACGGATTGCTATAACGAAGTAAAAAACGCTTTTGTTTAGAATGTGCTGTTGTACCAAAAAATCGATGTAAATCAGAACGATCTTTTACAACCAGAATGCGATTATCTTCATTGATCATAAGCATGGGAAGGCCATAAGTATCCGCCCATAACCGCCAATCCAGAAGAACATTATTCAAATCTCTGGAAACCAAAAGCGGTATACAAGCTTCCTCATCGGCATGAAGTAATTCTAATGCAACAGCTCTTTCTCCTGAACGCGTTTTTACGGTACGTGCTGCAATTCCTTGGAAATGATAAGGGGGTATTAAATGCGATAAACTTGAAGGCATATCCGTTTTAAAAGAAACACCACGCTCATTTAACGAACAAATAACCTGATTACCCGTTTTGGATGAAAAATATGTCGTCGTTTGTGGCAAATGGCACGGATCTAACCGAAATTCAAGCACCGCTTTTGCCTGATTAAAGCATTGATTAGCCATATACATTATCCCAATTTATCTTAAATAACATACACCCTTTAGCAGCTTTTTCTCATTGGATTATTAAAAGTTTGAATAAAAAACAACTGGTTTCTTTTTTGGTTATTAAAATCTAAACAAAAATACATGATCACCATTCTTGAATTATAATACTTTTCCAGGATTCATTATCCCTAAAGGATCGAGCGTTTTTTTAATCCCTTGCATAATATCCAATGCGACAGGCGATTTAAAAGAACGAAGTTCTTCGCGCTTAAGCTGACCAATTCCATGCTCAGCAGAAAATGCACCTCTATAGTCCACCACTAAACTATGAATGCGATGATTCATTGTTGACCATAACTGCAAGAACACTGTCGTATCAGCTCCTACAGGTTGTGTAATATTATAATGTAAATTTCCATCACCCATGTGTCCAAAACAAATCACCCGTGCTCCTGGAGCAATATCTTCTACAATAAGCGCTGCCTCAGCAATAAAATCAGGAATAGAAGCAAGTGGGATTGCAATATCATGCTTAATGGACCCTCCTGCTAACTTTTGTGCTGATGATATACTTTCTCGTAATTGCCAAAAAAAATCTTGCTGTTTTAAAGATTGCGCAACAACTGCATCTTCTATCACCGCATTCTTTAAAGCTTCTTCTAAAATAGTACTCAATACCGATAATGCCTCATCATTGCCTTGCAACGATGAAATGTTCATTAATACATACCATTCATGTTTCCGCTGAAGAGGAGGCTTCTCACACATCTTATAATCTAAAGCCATTTGCAAACTGAGATTTCCCATGAGCTCAAAACCTGTCAACATCCCTCCTCCATATTCTTGAGCCAGAGATAAAAACTCTAAAGCCTTCGCCGGACTATATAATCCCACCAAAGCAACAGCTTTTCCTTTTATTTTTGGAAACATCTTCAAAACGGCTGCGGTTATAACTCCCAATGTGCCTTCTGCACCAATAAAAAGATCTTTTAAATCGTAACCGCTATTGTCTTTTTTAACAAAACGCAAATCATCTAAAATACGCCCATCCGGTAAAACAACTTCTAAACCAAGACAAAGATCACGCATATTGCCATAAGCTAAAACAGCTGTCCCTCCAGCATTCGACGAAAGATTGCCTCCTACTTGGCAAGAACCTTCAGATGCCAAAGAAAGAGGGAAAAAACGACCTGATTCATCCACTTTTTTCTGTAAATCCTGTAAAATAACACCAGCCTCTACAACAACAAAATTTCCCTCAAGATTTATAGCTCTAATCTTATTTAATCGCTCCATGGATAAAAGAACGCTCCCTCCTCTTTCATCTGGTTGTTGTCCCCCCACAAGCCCTGTATTTCCACCCTGTGGCACAATCGGTGTGCGCGTTTTGCTCGCTAACTGCATAATCGATGAGATCTCTGCGCAAGAAGATGGACGTAAAAGTAAAGGTGTTTTTCCATGAAAAAGCCCACGCTCTTCAAGCAAATACGGCGCAATCAACGCTTGATCTGTTATAGCATGCTTAGCACCAACAATTTCCCTAAACCCCTCAATTAATTCCTGCTCCATGTTCATTTCTCCTTTGGAGCTGCAGCCCGTATAAGACGATCATTGATAGCCTCCCCTAATCCGTATGATGGAATAGGTTCTACTGCGATACATCTCACTTTAAATGAATCTAATTCCTTCATATATTGAAATAAATGAGAAGCTGCCTCTTCCAACTTTCCATCTTCGCTAAGGTTTAAAATAGAAACGGCATTTTCAGCCCCCATAACACGCTTTGAACCAAATGCTAAAAGCGCTTCACCATTTTCCACCTTTTCTACATTCAAACGAACCGTGGCATTGGGGGCATAATGCGATTTTAACATCCCAGGAGCTTCAATCGCCGCCCTTTGATCTATCCGTTTTAAAGACTTCCCCACAACTTCTTCAATTTTATCAGCCGTAAGCCCCCCTGGACGCAAAAGATAAATATTTTCACCACAAATTTTAATAATCGTTGATTCTAGTCCTATTTTAGCAGGTCCTCCGTCCAATATTAAAGGAACAGATTCCCCCAAAGATGCAAAAACAGCCTCAGCTGAAGTAGGGCTAAGACGCCCCGATTGATTCGCACTAGGAGCAGCAAGTGGACGGCCAAAATGTTGTACCACTTCCGCAAAACGACTGTCTGGAAAACGAACAGCCAAGGTATTCAAACCAGAGGTTGTTAAAGGATGGATATTATGCTGTTCCTTTAAAGGCAAAACCAATGTCAAAGGCCCTGGCCAAAATTCCTCCATTAATTGGCGTGAAAGAAAGTCAATTTCAACATAACGTTGTGCCATTTCGATGCCGCTAACATGCGCAATAAGAGGATTAATTTGCGGACGACCCTTTGTAGAATAAATAGAAGAAATTGCCCTCCCATTGGTTGCATCGCCCGCTAATCCATAAACAGTTTCCGTTGGTAACGCTACTAACTTCCCTTTTTCAAGAAGCGCTATTGCTTCTCTTATCGAAGCACTATCGAGTGGTAGAATCGTCATGATACATCATTTCTATAACACTCTTTTAGTGATATTATGCTCTTTTTTATTCATATATCACATTGATTTTATATAGTTTTTTTTAAAAGTGCGAGGTTCATAAATAAAGGTTAGGGAATAGGATTTTCCAATATTCTTCTACAAAACATATCTTATTCTGCCAACTTTCTCTAATCATTTTTTGAATTTTGCTAAGTTCTCTTGTGAAAAGCTATTGTTGAAACTCTTAACATAAACTTAACGTGTAGTACATTGTACTACAATTGAATAGGAGGTTTAGCAATGGGAAAAATTCAAGCCCGCATACCTGATGAAGTTCAAGAAATTGCAAGTGCAGTTATTAAGTCTACGGGTTTAACTGTATCGGATGCAGTACGCATGTTTATGACCCGCATTGCTAGAGATCGAGCATTACCGCTTGATCTATTCCAACCAAATCCGGAAACATTACGAGCTATCGAGGATGCTGAAATGAGACGCATCGAACATACATCATTAGACGGCTTAAGGACCATGATACGGGAAGATAGAACCGAAATGCGTAAATCTGAAAAGCAAACCTAAGCTTGCTATGCGGGAAATTGTCTATACGCGTTCATTCCGGTGTGATCTTAAACGTGAAAGCAAAGGTAGATATGCTAATGCACTAGAGGAGAATTTGCTGCTTGTGGTCAAAGCGTTAGCGGAGAATGAACCGCTAACGGCGCATTAGAGAGATCATGCACTAACATGTCAATGGCGCAATTGTCGTGATTGTCATATCAAGCCAGATTTAGTTGTGATCTATCGAAAGCCAGATACCAAAACACTAGAGCTCTTACGACTTGGTTTGCATTCTGAACTACGCTTATGATTGGATCTCCAATTCATAGTAAAAAGGATTTTTCGAAGTTTTGCTTGTATGACAGTTTTTCTAATTCTTTAAGAACCATTGTTTTAAATGTGCGAAGATGTTGTCTATTGCATCCATGAGGCGTGCAAAATCAAGGATAAGCAAAAAAAGAAAAAATGCTATCCACTTCATCAAGCGAGACATCATTTTCACGCTTTGATAGGTGATGATCATTTCTTGAAGCATTTCTTTTCTACTTCTGTAAGCTCTGTGTGTTTTTTGGATTTTTTTCTAACCATGTTTCCACCCACACAAGCGTTGACCCTGCTTGTTATGCTTTAAGAGCTCTCTTCCTAAGTTTGAGCTAATGGTGTTCAGATCTTGCCGGCTTAAATAAACAGGTAACCAACCAACACAAGAAGAAGCATATTTATTTGTCGCGCAATCAATCAAAGAGAGCAGCACGCACATCAGCAGCACTTTTTTGATTAACTTCACTTTCCACCTCCAGACGTATTGTGGCTGCTTTTAAAGCTTTTTCTGTTTGCTTTTGTTGTTCTGCTTTTTTTCCAAGAGTAAAGGCTCTTGCTAAAATCATAAAAAAAAGCGGCTAAAGCCGCACCTGTTAGCATCAGATTTCTTTTCATCCATAAGATTCATAGGCAGTGCTCCTGAAAAGGTTTAGCAACAAATAAAATACCAGCATATGCGGCTCAAACCATAATGGCGGCTAAAGCCCATTGAACTAGACCATTGCCCGCTAAAAAACCGCCAAGACCTGAGAAAAAACCAATAATGGGTGCCAATGCTTCTGCTTTACCCCCCGTTTCTACTGTTTGATAGTTAGAGGAAACATAAGCACCTTTCGTCCATAGCCCTTGCCTCTGATACACGCCGGAGTACAAGACCTTGTAAACGTTTGCCTCTTGGCTTTGGTCCATTTTCTGCAATTCGGTTGGTACAGCTTCATAATCACCCCGATTAAGCCTTTTAAGCAATGTTCTATAGCCTTCTTGAGGGCTTAACGTGTTGCCTATGATTTTCATGGCAAGATCTGGATATTGTGTGAGTGCTTGCGCATCTTCATCGCTATACCCTTTAGAGCGTAAAAATTGCAAAGTTTGTTTATGTTGTGCACGTACATTATTGCCCTGCCGCATAAGGATAGATGCATTTGAAAAACTTTCTTGTGGTGTCTTTCCTAACGCAAGCCCCGCAAAAAAATCCATTAAATGCTCGGAAAATTCTGATTTTCTAAAACGCTCCCATAAGCTACTTGGATTTGCTCCTGTCTGAACAAAGTTATCAAGTGACTTGATATAATCTGTTTTTTGTTCAAGATCACCACTTGCTTTTAAATGTTCCTCTTCTGGTAAGTGTGCATTCAAATGTTTTTCTTCTCCTATGGGTGCCTCAAAAAGCTTTTCTTCATCATTTCCAGAATTGTTTTTCAAAGAGTTTTCCGCTATAGATTTCTCATTAAGTTGAGCAATATAATCCATCACATCTTTTTGCTGTCGCCCAGCTTCATCCCCACTAGACTGATCAATGTTCCCAACAAGTGGAGATTGAGGAATCATTGATGCAAAACCTCCCTGCTCTGAAAAGTCATGCTTTTGTTGCTCTGGCGCCTCTTGTATCTTAACAGTATCCTTTGAAACATCCGGCAATGGAGGCATTTGGCGCTTTAAATCATCTGTAGACATAATCAATTCTGTGGGCGTTTTTTTCCCAGCTTCTCCTCCTCCTGTTTGAGAACCGCGAATAAGCTCTGTAGGACTCAATTTTTGTGGAGTATCAGCCCCATTGCTCGCATCAAAAGGGTTTGTGCTAAAAGCAACACGTTCTAAAAAACTTTGCGTGTATTGCCCTTACAACGGCGTGCTTAGAGGGGTAGAAAGCTGTTCGAACAAATGCTTTGGCAATTGATACATACCCTGATATATCAAGGGACGCAAAAATTTTGGATCAAACAACTTTGATAGAGAATTCGTGTTTTCTTGTTCCATCACCGCACCCTTTCCATCTCAAAGCCAAGATTGCCATAATCAACATGCAAAAAGCCTGTCACCTTATGCAAGAAAACAGCTTCAGGCTTTGACTTCAAAACGTCTTGTGCCATCACCCCGCGATAGCGCTCTGGATAACCCTTGTAATTATACTCATAGAGTTTGTGTCCATTTCGCTGCCCTACTCGTACAATATTTTCTTTCGATCTGATGTCGCTAAGCCCAGCAAAAGTACCAAGGATAGTTCCAACATTTCCAACAATCTCTCATGGATTAGGTTTTGGCTACAACAATATATTGATTTATAATGATAATTTACTGTTTTGTATATTGAATTAGAGTCTCGAATAACGTAGGATTCTCTCATTTCAAATCTGTTTATGTTGAATCAACTAAAACCACTTACTTGCACATAACAAGTGGGATGAGTGTGTGGATAAAATTTGTATAAGAAAGGACTAAAAATGGTTCTTATGAATCGTCTTAATGCAAGGGCTGTCGCAACACCCACGAGCTGGCAAATATAATGATGGTGCCGGCTTGTTACTTCATAAGCGTAAAGATGGTGGTGCTCAATGGCTTTATCGTTATACCATTCATGGTCGGCGCCGTGAAATGGGCTTGGG